>DJXI01000075.1 GCA_002449695.1 Verrucomicrobia bacterium UBA7008
CAATTGGCGAAGGCCATTCCGGAGGCGTCCTTGCTCTGCGCCATGAGGCCGACGGGGTGGTTCGCTGTCGCGGCGCACAACCCGGCGGACGTGGCGAATGCCGCGGAAGTGCCCGTGATGTAGGAGCAGACGACGTGGGACGGGTCGGTGGCGTCGATGCCGACGCGGTGGCGGCTCGTGTCGAGGCCGCCCATCGCCACCGTCGCGGACTCGCCCTCGGCGCCCTGGACGAAGCCGATCCGGTCGCTGCCGACGTAGCACGACACGTTCTGCCCGGCTCCCGAGGCGTCCGCGCCGAAGATGCGCCAGCCGGTGCCCGCCGTGGCGGCCGTGAGGGCGTAATCGACCTCGATCTTCGCGCCGGGCTTCCAGAAGAAGCGGGTGTTGATGGGCTTCTGGTTGTTGCCCGTTCCGACGATGTAGGCGTCCTCGCCGCGCGTGACGGTCTCGATGTCGCCGCCGGAAGCGAGGGCGTAGCCATCGCGGGTGTCCGTCATGAAGACGTCCGCGCCCTCGTCAAAGAGGCCCGCAACGCCGTTCTTCACGGCGGGCTTGCAGTCGCAGATGAGCGCCCAGGCGTCGCCGACCTTCTCGTAGATGCGGACGCCGAAGACCTTCATCTTCGGGTGAGGGTCGTCGCGGACCGCAGTTCCATCCGCGTTTTCCGCCCAACCACCGATCATGACGGGGTAGCTGAGCGTGACATCGCCGATACCGGCCCAGAACGGCCCGGCGATTTTGTCGCTTTCTCCGTTGCAATCGGAAGCGCCGGGATAGATATAGTTGTTGCCCCTGAGCGCGCTCATGGTGTAGCGCTCGTTCCAGCCATGGGCGGCGCTCGGAATGCCAGTCGAGGCGGAGCCAACGGACGTTTCGTAGTAGAAGTAGCCGTTGTCGTTCACGTAGATCGCGTAGTTGCCGCCGCCGTGGGCGTCGAGAATGCGGGTCCCGGCGGCCGGCTTTTCCACGAGCTGGAAGTCGACGTCGATGCGCGACGACATCTTCATGCGGTAGCCGGTGTTGATCACCTGCGTCCCGTCGAGTTCGACATAGGCGTCGCCGGCCAGGATGGCGGCCGGCGCGAAGCAGAGCGCAAGCGCGGCGGAGCCAAGCGCGCGGCGCATGCAAGCGGTGGTTTTGTCCATGGTGCTGAATGCCCTTTCGGCGAAAAATACTACTACCGGAACCGCAATCCCAAGAATTGCTTTTTTCGGATAATAACTGTCTTTTTTTCGCAAAAACGCTTGCGCCGCCGCTCCGGATGCGGTAGAATCGGACCCGTTGGATCACTGGCATCGGAAACGGGACGCTGGAATGGGACGCGAGACGACAGGAAAACCCGGCTGCCACGCCGCGCCGCCGTGGCGGATCGTGGGTCCGCTGGGGTCGGGGCCGGAGAGTTCGCGGCGCATCATGGCAGGTGCGCTGCGGTATGCGGCGCTGAACCGCGAGCGGGTGCGCCTCCGCCTCTACGGCGCGTTTGAGCCTGGCTTCAACCGCCTGCTGAACTTCCGTTCGTGGAGTCCTGACGGCGTGGTGCTCGGACCATACACGGAACTTGCCGCCCGGGACATACCGGCCGTGCGCTGCCGCGCCGCTGTGTTCGTGAACGCGCCGGCACCATCCGGGCGGCGCTTCGCGGCCGCATCGGTCAAGTGCGACAACGCCGCCGTGGCGCGGACTGCCGCCGATTTCTTCGCCCGCAAGAAGTTTGGATCCTTTGCCTACGTCGGGACGCCAGAGCGCGACGACTGGTCGCTGGAGCGCGAGGCGGTCTTTCTCGCCGCAGTCGCGCGGCACGGCGGGGAGGCGCACGTATTCCAGGCGCCGTCGCGCCGCGACTTCCTTGCCGCCGAAAAAGCGCTTGGCGCATGGCTTTCGGCGCTTCCGAAGCCGTGCGGCGTCTTTGCCGCCAACGACCAACGTGCCCGCCACGTCCTCGACGCATGCGAAACCGTCGGAATCCCAGTCCCGGAGCACGTCCAGGTGCTGGGAGTTGACGACGACGAGCTCATCTGCAACCAGACCGTCCCGGCCCTCTCCAGCATCGTGCCCGACTACGACGAAGGCGGCTGGCTCGCCATCGAGACCGCAGTCGGCATGCTCGACGGCGCGGTCCCCGACGGCACGGTGCGGCTCTTCGGCGTGAAGGGCATCGTCGAACGGGCCTCCACGCAGGACGTCGGCGGCGCCGGGCGCATGGTCTCGCTGGCGAAGACCTTCATCCTGCTCCACGCCGAAAGCGACATAACCGTGCCCGACATCGCCAAAGCCGCCGGCGCCTCGCAGAGCCTCCTGGAGAAGAACTTCCGCGCCATGACCGGCATGACAGTGTGCCGCGCGCTCCAGGAGCGGCGCCTGGCGCTCGTCTGCCGGATGCTCCGCACCACGAACACGCCCATCGCCCACGTCGGCGCTCTCTGCGGCTTCAGCGACGACCTCTGGCTCAAACGCCTGTTCAAGCGCCGCTTCGGCCGCACGATGCACGACTGGCGCACCCACCGCGAATAGCGACGAGACGGAAAAGGACAGGCGCGGGGGAGAAAGGGGATGGCAAGCGGGCAAGGATCGGCGAAAGAGGCACTAGCGCTCTTTGAAAATGCCACAAACTCTCATTGTTCACCAATCAGCAATATCACTACCATCCCATAGAAATGCAAAGCACCTCCCCCGACAACGCAACGCTGATGGGTTCTGTTGCGTAGGGGCCGTCTAGGGACAGACCCCGTTGCCCCGCCGCCTCGTCGAGGCCTGGGCCGCCGAGGGGCGCGGGGCCTAGGCGAGCTCGACCATCTGGTGGCAGAGCAGTTCGGGGATCTCGAAGCGGACGGTGCCCTCGGGATCGGTCGAGAAGGGCAGGGCAGTGCCCTGCGGGACGAGCCGCACGGACGAAAGCGGCGCCGCGCCCGGGCGCCGAACCGCGACGCGCAGTCCGCGCAGCGGGACGAGGTCCTCGACGACCTCCACGTCCTTGTCCCAGATGCCGCCGCGCTTCGCGGTCGGCGCCCATAGTAGGTGCAGGACGGCGCGCTTCCCCGCGGGCTGCTCGCGCAGCGCGACGCGCCCTGTCGAGGGCAGCCCCGCGACCTCGACGGTCGGCGCGCCGAGCAGGTCGCGCAGCACGCGGAGCGCGTAGTCGCGCACCGCGACCATCCCGCGCCGCGCGTAGAGCGTGAAGACCGGGTGCGCCAGATATGCGATCGCGCCCTTGCGCACGCCGCACGCGAAGCCGCTTTTCTCCGGGCGGTTCGGCGTGTGCTGGTGCGAGCAGAAATGCTCCCACGTGCGGTTGAAGTAGGGGTCGTAGACGTCGCCGAGCGACGCGCCGTCGGTCGGCGTGACGCGCTGCGAGTTGCCGCCGCCGGGAATCCAGTCGGAGGGGTGCATCACCATCGGCGTCGAGAGGAACGACGGGCGCAGGTCCTCGCGCGGCAGGATGAAGTCGGGGCCGAAGGGCGAGATGCCCTCCGTCGTCGCGCCGACGTCGAAGAGGAAGCGTCCGCGTTCCGCGTCGAGCCCCGAAGCGCCGGAGAGCAGCAGCCGCCCGCCCTGCGCCAGATAGGCGTCGAGCCTCGCCTTGAGCGCCTCGTCCACGCGGATCGCGTCCGGCAGGACGAGCGCGCGGTAGCGCGAGAAGTCGCTCTCCGCGTCGAGCATGTCGAAGAGGACGTGCCCCTCGAGCAGCATCCGGCCCGCGCCGGTGTCCGCGGGCGTGGGGCGGTCGGCGTCGCTCGCGGCGGTGCCGCACTCCATGAGGACCCCGACGTCCGCGACGCCGCGCGTGCCCTCGCACCACGGCTCCTTCGCCTCGATCTCGGCGTAGGCCTGGCCGATCAGCGCGTAGGTCCCGCGGTCCATCTCGCCGGAGGGGTGGCACTGGTCGCCGACGGAGCACTTCGCGCCCCAGGCGAGCATCGCGGCGCACTCGTAGCGCAGCGCGTTCGGGTGCTTGAAGCCGCCGAACTCCCCCCAGCTCTGGTGGAACTTGCCGGTCATCCCGAGGTAGTCCAGTCCGAGGCCCTCGACGAACTTCGCGCCGAGCGGGAAGTGGTCGTAGCCCCAGCCGCCCGTCGGGAGCGACTCGAGCTCGAGGTGCGAGAAGAACGGAAGGAAGCCGCACGAGCGGAACTTCGGTCCGACGTTGCCGCCGTTGTGGAAGACACGCATCGCCGGATCGAGCTCGCGCGCGGCGGCGGTGGTGCGCTCGTAGTAGAGGCGCAGCGTCTCGACGGCGGCGGCGTCGACGTCCTCCGGGCGGTCGAGCCGGAGCCCGTGCCCGCGCATCCAGCGCTGGCACCATTCGCAGAGGCAGGGCTTCTTCCCGACGATGTCGAGGAAGATGCCGTCCGCCTCCGGGAAGAGCCGGCACGCCTCGCGGATCTGGTCGCAGAGGTAGTCCAGGTAGGGCGAGCGGAAGCACATCGCGTGGAAGCCGGGCTTGGCCGGCTCCGCGACCCAGCCCATGTACTGCCCCTTGTCGTTCATCGCGCGCCACTCGGGGTGCTCGTGCGAGGCGACGTTGTCGATCCCGGCCGAGAGGTAGACGGGCGTCGCGACGCCGATCTCCCGGGCCGCGTCGATCTGCGCGCGCAGCAGGTCGAAGGCGAGGCGCGGATGCATCCTCCCGACCGACGTCGGGTGGTAGGACCAGCCGTGGTGGCACTTGGAGAAGAGCGTGATCGAGTCGACGTGCCCGAGTCGCAACGCCTCCTGGAACCGCGTCTTGTCGAACTTGGCCCCGACGCCTTCGATGTCGGGGGACGTGTGGAAATCCAGGTGGACCTGGCGGAAGCGGAGGCCGTGGCGGGGATCGTTCATGGTCGGATGGGGCGGGGTGGGGGATGGTGCGGGCAAAAGCGGTCCCAAGTATAGCAGGAACCGCCTCCGCGCACAATCCGCCCCCGGTGTGAAAATGCCGCTTGACATTCTGTATCATTTGTTCTATTGTTCGGGCTCACGGACGGGTGACTCCCGCTCCGGACTCCACGCATGAGATCGAAGACCAAATTCAAGAAACCGCCGTTTACGGTGGACCGCTCGCGATACGGCGATCTGGCCGAGCAGATCGCGGCGGGGCTGCGCACCGCGATCGAGACGGGCTACTACAAGCCGGGCGACGTGCTGCCGCCGGTGCGCGAACTCGGAGAAATCCTCGGCGTCAGCATGGGCATCGCCGTGCAGGCGGTGTCGATGATTCGCGAGGAAAGCCTCATCAGCCCCCGCCCGCGCGTCGGCAGCGTCGTCTGCGCGCCGGACCGCCCGCTGTGGAAGGGGCACGTGGTCACGGTCATCCCGCCGGGGGTGTACAACCCGTCGGACACCGCCGTCCACGCGGTGCTGCGCGACCGCCTCACCGCCGCGGGCTATCTCGTGACGCCCGTCACGGTGGCGGAGACGCGCCCTCGCCGCTTCGACGACTTTTCCCTCCTCGACACGGTTCTGCGCCAGCAGACCGACCTCGTGGTGCAGCTCCACCGCCAGGAGAACATCACGCGCTGGCTCTCGAAGCGCGGCCTTCCGTTCGTGCGGCTGGCGAATGACGATGCGGCGCCGCCCAACTGCATCGGCGTCGTGCGCCGCGACTTCGCCCGCGCGCTCCCGGACTTCGCCGCGCACTGCCGCGAGGCGGGCGTGAAGTCCGTGCTCCAGGTGGCGGACATCCTGCGCGCCGACGCGACGGAGCTGCTTGCCCGCGACGGCATCCGCGTCGAAACCCTCCGCACCCCCCGCGCGCTGGTGAACGGCCCCGGATACGACTTCGCGGACTGGGCGACGGTCGAGTTCACGAAGCGCCTCGCGAAGGGGCGCGGCTGGCTCCCCGACCTCCTCTTCTTCCAGAACGACCACCTCGCCTCCGGCGCGCTCCAGGCGATGGGCTTCGCCGGCCTCCGCATCCCGGAGGACGTCCGCGTCGTCTCCTGGGCGAACCGCCGCTACGGCCCGTTCTTTTTCAAGCCGGTGACGCGCATGGAGCTGGACAACGCCGCCGTCGGTGCCACGCTGGCGGACTGCGTGATGGAATACCTCAAGGGCGGCTCGTTCCCGGCGGACGTCGTTGTCGGGCCGGACTACATCCGAGGGGAGACGCTGTGAAATGTTCACAAATCTTCAATCTTCATTGTTCATCCATCTGCAATGCAAATTTGTCTCACGCAGAGCCGCGGAGACCGCAGAGAACTCTGCATTTTGAATCTTTCAACTTTCCAACTTTCCAACTTTTCAACCTTTCACTCATCCCCTAACCCAAAGGAGAAAACATGAACAAACCGAATTGGCGCCTGGCGCCCAAAAACGCAACCGCCGCCGCCGCGCTCGCATTGGCCGCGACCGCCGCCATCTCGGCGATAGCCGACACCTGGTACTGGACGGCTCAAAATGCGACTCCCGCATACTCCTCGGGCACACTGGCGGATTGGGGCTGCGATGCCAGTCTTGCGGCGAATTGGACGAATTTCGTCACGAGGACACAGGGAGTTCCGGCCGAAGGCGACATCATCAAGTTTTCCAATCTCTACCACAAGAACAGTTCCGGAATCGGAATCCGAAACATATCCAGTCGCAAATTCGGGGGCGTCGTGTTCGAAAGAGGACAGACGCCGATCAAGCAGACGACGCTGAATCTTGCTTCCGGGGCCACCATTTTGTTTGAAAGCGCGGCAAGCGATTCGACATGGACGTGCAACATCGGATGCGAAGGAACGAACATAATCAACATCGCCATGGGCAAAAAACTGACGCTGAACTGGCGGAACGTCACGGGACCCGGAGCGACTCTCGTCAAGGACGGAGGTGGTTTCTTTTTCGCCAACACGCACAGTTCCAGCGATCTCCCTTGCAACGTCGGGACGCTGCTGCTGCGGGCCGGAACATTCGGCTGCCACTACGCCAAGATTCCCGAAGTCCGGTTCGATTCCGACGATTCATCCGCTCTGCTCCAGCTCGGAACGCGCTCACCGCATGCAAACGACGCCACCTACAACCGTGTCGGCTTCTTCATCGAGAACGGACTTCTTGCGGAGTCGGACGGCGTGGCCAACACGACGCACGGCGTGACGTCCGCCTACGGACAGAACCTCGTATTCACGGGAACGCCGAAGGTGCAGGAGATGGTTTTCACCGGCACGTTCTATGGCTCGGCCGGACTTGTTTGGAATCCCGGCGACGCCGCGTATTCGTTTGCCTTCAAGAAGGCGACGCACCAGACGACGGGGCTTATCGCAGTTTCCAACGGGACGGTGCGTGTCCGCGACGGAGCAAGCTTCCCGAACCTGTCGCAGGTCATGGTGGACGGTTCCAATTCGCGAATCCGCATCGAGACGTCTGGCGAGGTCTTACCGGCGGCAGCCGTAGCGCTCTCGCAAAGCGGAAAACTGGCGCTTGCCTCCGGCGTCCACGTGTCGGTGGCGGCGGTGACGGTTGATGGCGTGGCGGTTGGTGCCGGCCTTTACCACGGCGCCGGCGCGACAAGTCAAATGGGCAGCGTGGAGGCGTCGT
>DJXI01000019.1:0-136 GCA_002449695.1 Verrucomicrobia bacterium UBA7008
CCAATTTCACCACGGGTGCTACGGGCGCATAGTATCTCATAATCCGCCGCGCTTGTCAATGGGGAACTTTTGATTTTTTTACTGCGCCTGTTCCGCACCGTCCAGATGCGCCTGGATCGCCACCGCGAGGATGTGC
>DJXI01000019.1:214-594 GCA_002449695.1 Verrucomicrobia bacterium UBA7008
TTCGCCCGGCTCCAGCGCCTTGAGCGCCTGCGGCCACGACGTGACCGGCTCGACGCAGACGAACCGGCGCCAGTCGTCCGGCTCGAAGTCGGCGAGCACGTTCGCCGGGCCCGGGTTCCAGACGATGGCCGACACGTTGCCCGTCGAGGCCATCGCGATCGCGCGCCGGAGCCCCGCGTCCAGCACGGCGTACTCGTGCTTCGGTGCCGGCGGCAGCGAGAAGACGTGGTCGGTCGCAACCGTCATCGCGAGGTCCCCTTCCTGCACGTGTTCGCTCATGTCCTCGGCGTAGATGTAGCGGCAGCCGTCCAGCCCCTTCACCGTCACGCCGTCGCGGTCGCGGCAGGCGAAGTACGGATGGAAGCCCGCCGTGAACGCGA
>DJXI01000019.1:660-977 GCA_002449695.1 Verrucomicrobia bacterium UBA7008
ATGGAAGCCCGCCGTGAACGCGAACGGCGCCGTGCCCGTGTTCACCGTCGTGAGCGTCAGGTTGAGCTTCATCGACACGGAGATCTTCACCTCCACGTCGAAGTCGTGCGGGAAGAGCGCGCGCGTCTCGTCGTTCGAGACGAGGCCGAGCGTGATCTCCGTCATCTCGTCGGAATACGAACTCGCGCGCACCGTGAACGGCATCACGCGCGCGAAGCCGTGCTGCGCCATGCCGGGGATCGCGAGCCGGCCGAACTGCGGCCAGCACACGGGAATGCCGCCGTGGAACGAATCGCCGCGGTTGTAGTCGCGCTTCG
>DJXI01000019.1:1066-1396 GCA_002449695.1 Verrucomicrobia bacterium UBA7008
GAAGAGGACGGGCGCGTGGCCCGTCGGGCGGTAGGAGAGCGTGTTCGCGCCCAGGAGCGCCACCTCCGCCGTGCCGTACTTGTTCGTCAGCACCGCTTCGGGATAGCCGCCGTGGCCCGGGTGGAAGACTATGCGGCCGGGCGCGCCGTAGCGCCGGTTCAGTTCATCGATCGTCATCTTTCTCGAACTCCTTTCGTTTGCCGGTCAAGGGATGGGTGAAGGCGAGGCGCACGGCGCGCAGATGGAGCCGGTCGGCCCGGCGCGCGCCGTACTTCACGTCGCCGACGACGGGATGGCCCGCCGCGGCGAACTGGACGCGGATCTGGTTCT
>DJXI01000019.1:1459-35816 GCA_002449695.1 Verrucomicrobia bacterium UBA7008
GCGAACTGGACGCGGATCTGGTTCTTGCGGCCCGACTTGAGCGTCACCTCCACGCACGTCGTGCCGGGCCGCGGGTGCGCGTCGGGGATCGTCCGCCATTCCGTGCGCGCGAACTTTCCGCCCGCGTCCGCGCCGACGACGCGCACCTTCATCGTCCGGGGATCGTCCTTCAGATAGCTTTCGAAGACGCCCGACGGCTCCGCGAGCGTGCCTTCCACGCGTGCGACGTACGTCTTCTCCGTCAGCTCGTTCCACCGCGCGCGCAGCGCCTCGGCGAAGCGTTCCGACTTCGCGAACATCATCACGCCGCTCGTCTCGCGGTCGAGCCGGTGGCAGAGATAGACGCGCCTGCGGCTCTTCGCCTGGCCCTTGCGCACGTAGTCGTTCAGAAAATTCTCGGCCGTCGGCTGGGCTTCGCGCGCGGCGCGCCCGGCGAGGCGCGTGTTCGTCGTCAGCAGTCCCGCGGGCTTGTCGATGACGATCACATCGTCATCTTCATAGAGGATCTCGAACGGCAGCCGGCGCTTCATGGCCGTCTACCCGAGGGCCAGCATGGCGTCGATGGCCCGCTTCGCCCGGCGCGCGATGTCGGCGTCCACCGTCACGCGCGTCTTCATCTCGCGGAGCGACTCCAGCAGATTCTCGAGCGTCGTCTTCTTCATGTTGGGGCAGACGAGACGGTCGCTCACGGGGTAGAACTTCTTGCCGGGGCTTTCCTGCTGCAACCGGTGGAGGATCCCGACTTCCGTGCCGACGATGATCTCCGGCGCCGCCGATTCGCGCGCGAACCGGCACATGCCGCCCGTCGACAGCCGCGCGTCCGCCGCGTCGCGGATGTCCTTCGCGCATTCGGGATGGACGAGCACCGGCGCGCCGGGATGCGCCGCGCGCGCGTCCTGGATGGCCTTCACGGTCAGCGCCGCGTGCGTCGGGCAGTAGCCGGGCCAGAGGATGTAGCGGCGGCCGAGGAGCCCCGCGATGTGGCTGCCGAGGTGCTGGTCGGGCACGAAGATGATCTCCTCGTCCGGCGCGAACGTCTGCATCACGCGCTCGGCGTTGCCGCTCGTCACGCACAGATCGCATTCGGCCTTGACCTCCGCCGTCGAGTTGACATAGCAGACGGCCTTCGCGCCGGGGTGCCGCGCCTTCAGCTCGCGCAGCTGCGCGCCCGTGATCATGTCGGCCATCGGGCAGCCCGCCGTCGGGTCGGGGATGAGCACGGTCTTGGCCGGGTTGAGGATCGCCGCCGTCTCGGCCATGAAGTAGACGCCGCAGAAGACGATGACGTCCGCCTCGATCTCCGTCGCCTTGCGCGCGAGCTCCAGCGAGTCGCCCGTACAGTCGGCGGCGTCCTGCACCTCCGCGCGCTGGTAGTTGTGCGCGAGAATGACGGCGCCGCGTTCCTTCGCGAGGCGCCGGATCTCCGAAATCTTTTCCGCGTCCGTCACTGGTTGTCCGTCCAAACTGCTGGGTGAACCGGCCTGCCGCCGGATGGGGCTGATGTTCCGCTAGTATACCAAATCTTCATGCTGCCGTGTGAACAATCTCGTTCAGCCGGGGAACACGAGCCCCGTGCGCTCGTCGACGCCGAGCGCGAGGTTCATGTTCTGGATCGCCGCGCCCGACGCGCCCTTGCCGAGGTTGTCGAAGCGCGCGACGAGGATGACGCGCGCGTCGCTGCCGTAGGCGGACACCTCCAGGTCGTCGCGGCCCGCGAGCGCGGCGGACGACAGGAAGCCCCCTTCCGCCGCGGCGGGATCGTCGACGAAGCGGACAAGACCGTTTTCGCCGTAGACGTCGCGGTAGCACGCCCGGACGGCGGCGAGGCCGCCCGTCAGCTGCGCGGCCGAGATCATCACGGTCACCTCCATGCCGCTCAGGTGCGGCACGACGACGGGCGCGAAGACGGGGGCCGCGGCGAGGCCGCAGACCTTCACCATCTCGGGCAGATGCTTGTGCGTCTGTCCGAGCGCGTACTGCCGCCCGCCCGCGTGGAGCGGTGTGGCCGCCTCCTCGTAGTCGGCGATCATCTTCTTGCCGCCGCCGGAGTAGCCGGTCAGCGAAAAGGCGGCGAGCGCCGCGTCGGCGGGCAGAAGGCCGCGCCGGACGAGCGGCGCGACGAGCGCGATAAAGCCGGTCGCGTGGCAGCCGGGATTCGCGATGCGGCGCGACGCGGCGATGCGGCCGCGCTGGCCGTCCAGCTCCGGGAAGCCGTACGTCCAGTCCGGATCGACGCGGTGCGCGGTGGACGTGTCGATGACGACGGTCGCCGGGTTCGTCACCCGCGCCGCCGCCTCGACGGCCGCCGCGTCCGGCAGGCAGAGGAACGCGACGTCGGCCGCGTTGAGCGCGTCCGCGCGCGCGGCGGGATCCTTGCGCACCGCCTCGGGCAGGACGATCAGTTCAAGATCGCGGCGGCAGGACAGGCGTTCGCGGATGCGCAGGCCCGTCGTGCCCGCCGAGCCGTCGATAAAGACCTTCTTCATCAGTCCTCGTCGGCGAATTCAGACTTCGCCCGCGCGGCCGGCGGCTTCGGGGCGTCCGCGGCCGACGGCGTCGACGGCGCGTCCGCGGCCGGCTGGCCGTCCGCCGGCTTTCCGTCCGCCGGCGAACGCTTCTTCGACGAGCGGTAGTAGCCGCCGTAGCGCCCGTAACCGTACCCGTAGCCGTACCCGTAGCCGTACCCGTGCTTCGAATGCGGGCTGAAGGCGGCGGCGTTGGAGACCTCGACGTCGTTGACGATCACGCCGAGGATGTTGGCGCCGGCCTCGGTCAGCGACCGGGCGCAGTACTGGATGGGCTTGAAGTGGGTGCGGTCGGGGCAGCACATGATGATGACCGAATCGACCATCACCGCGAGCGACACCACGTCGCCGACGATGCCGAACGGCGGCGAGTCGACGATGATGTGGTCGTAGTTGGCGCGCGCCCACTCGAAGAACTCGCCAACGATGCTCGAGCCGAAGATCGAGGCGGGCGTGACGCCGTCCGGCGGCAGCGAGCAGATGACGTCGAGGTTCGGCACCGACGAGGCCGTGACGAGCGAGGCGAAGTCGGGCTTCTTCCCGTTCGCGTTCTGGAGCGCGTGCGAGAAGCTCTTCGCCTCCGTCAGCTCGATGCCCCAGACGCGCGCGAGGCGCGGACGGCGCAGGTCGAAGTCGACGTGCAGCACCTTGCGGCCCGACTGCGCGTAGGAGATCGCGACCGACGTGGAGGAGATCGTCTTGCCCTCGCCCGGCTGCGTGGAGATGACGAGCAGGCAGTGCGACATCGCCTCGTAGCGCGGCGAATCGAGGAGGTTGCGGAAGCCCGCGACCGCCTCGGCGAAGGACGAATACTTGTCCTCGACCGCGAACTTCGCGACCTGCTCGCGGCTCTTGCGGCGGACGTGCGGGAAGACGGCGAGCACCTTGAGCGCGAGGCGTCCTTCGATGTCCGCGAGGTTGACGACGGTGTCCTCGATGTTGTCGACGACGAGCACGAAGAGGAAGCCGAGCGCGAGCGACAGGACGATGCCGACGCCGAAGATGACGAGCGGATTGGGCAGCACCGGCTTGGTCGGCACGCTCGCCTGACGGCCGACGCGGACGATCTCGTTGTTCGCCTCGGCGTCGATGCGCGCCTTCTGCTCGCCCATGCTCAGGTCTTCGAGCAGATGGTTGGCGACGGTGAAGTCGGCCTCGAGGATGCCGAGGCTCGATTCCGCGAAGACGACGCGCTGGGAGTAGGAGGCGAGATCGTTCTTGAGGTCGTCGTATTTCGCGCGGAGCGAGGCGAGCCGGTTGCGCGTCACCTGGAGCGTCGAGCGGCAGGACTGGAGCGCGCGGGCGACGGCGTCGAGGAAGCGCTTCTTCGCCATCTCCAGCTCCTTGCCCTTGGCGATCACGTCGGGGTGGTTGTCGGTGAAGGTGATCTGGAGCGCGGCGAACTCGGCGCTCGTGTCGAGGAAGTGCTGGTATTCGTTGGCGATCTCCGTCGCGCGCGCGGAGTCGGTCGGGATCGAGCCGAACGACTCGGGGTCGTTCTGAAGCTCGGCGAGCAGCTTCTCCCATTCGCCCAGCTGCGTCTCCTCGGCCTCGAGGCGGAGGATCTCGGTCGTCACCTGGGTCAGCGCCTGCTGCGCGGTGTCGCGCGACGAGCGCAGGTTGTCCACCTTGTTGGCGGTGCGGAAATCCGTCAGCTGCTTGGAGAGCTTCTCCACCGCATGGCGCTGCTTCTCGACGTTGCTGTGGATCTGCTGGACCGCCTTGTCGCAGCGCGCCTTGTTCTCCTCGTCGGTGAACGCCTCGATCGCCGACGCGTAGGCGTTGGCCAGGCCCGCCGCGAGCTTCGGGGACTTCGAGCGCACGGTGATGGTGATGATGCGCGAGTGGCGCTGGAGCTCGAGCTTGGAGCCGGCGAGCACCGACATGATCTCGTCGTCGGAATCGGTCGCCGCCGGATGGCTGGAGCGGTACTCCTGGGTGATCATCGCGACGATCTTGCCGGAACGCCAGTCGGACAGGCGCGTGTTGAAGATTTCCGCATAGTCGCTGCCGTAGTCGACCATCGCCTGGTCGATGGCGTTCATGCTGCGGTTGCCGCTGGAGGAGCGGCGCATGTCCATCGTGAACTCGCTCGTGGCCTCGTAGATGGTCGGCGAGATGCGGTAGACGGCAAAGGCGATGACGATGCCCACGAGCAGAAAGACGAAGACCGACAGCCACCGCTGGGAGACGACGCGCAGGATGCGGCTCAGGGTGATCGTGCCGACGAGCGACCCGTCCTCGCCCGGCGCGGGCGACGTGCCGCCGTACGAGCCGTACGCGCCGTAGTGTCCGCCGTAGGGCCGCGCGCCGTAGTACATCGGGCTCTTGCCGCCGTAGGCGGGACGGGCGCCGTAGTACATCGGCGTCGATTTGGACGAACCGTAGTAAAGAGGATTGTCAGACATGACCGGAACTTTCTTGCTGTTGTGTGTGATCGGGTGTCCCGTCCGCGGCCGCCGGCGGCGCGGCGGCCGGCCGCGGGACGGCGGGCAGCGCGCGACCGGCCAGCGCGGCGAACGCCGCGAGCGCGAGGAGCGCGTCCGCACGCAGGAACGAGATGTCGAAGAAGGCTTCCGCCGCCGCCGCGAGGAGCGCGACCGGCCCCAGCACGCAGAGGGGCACGAAGAAGCGCCGGCCGAAGCAGGCGGCCAGCCGCCGGAAGAAGGTCGCGGCCAGGAAACCCAGCGCCCCGGCGAACAGGAGCGCGCCGACGATGCCGCGTTCGGCCGTCAGCTGCCACCAGCCGTTCAGCGCGCTCGCCTGGCCCGGCGCGAGCACGCGCCAGTCGGCCGCCGCCGCGCCGAATTTGATGTCCAGCGGGAACGAGCCGAGACCGGTGCCGATCCACGGATGGTCGCGGAACGTCTGCGCGGCGATCGCCGAGAGGATGTCGCGCGCGGCCGCGAACCCGTCGGGGAAGAACGTCCAGCCGTCGCCCAGGATCGCCAGACGGTCCTCGTTCAGGCCCGCCGGCGCGAAAGCGAACGCGGCGAGTGTCGGCACGAGCGCGGCGAGCACGAGCGAGGCGACGCACTTGAACGCCATGTTGCGCCCGCGGACGACGGCGATGTAGACGAGCGAGACCGCCAGCAGGACGAGCGCGGCGGCGAGATAGAGGAGAATGACCGGCACCGGCGCGAAGAAGTAGAGTCCCGCCGCCACCGCGCCGAGCGCCAGCGAATAGAAGAAGATGCGGCTGCCCCACTTGTTCTCGTACGCGCCGACGAGCCCCGCGAGACCGCCCAGGAAATGGAGACCGAACGCCGTGCCCGCGAATGACGCGTTCTGCGGCGTGACGGTCATCGCCACCGCCGCGCGCGCCCCCGGATGGCCGAAGGCGCAGAGGGCCATCGCCGTGAGCGCCGCCGCGCCGGCGAAGACCGTGCAGGAGAAGACGAACGCCACACGGGCGGACCTGCCCAGCGCATGCCGGCAGCCGAGGACGACGACGGTCAGCGCGACCGTCGCCGCAAACGGCAGACGGCCGGCGCCCGGCACCGCGCCCGGCAGGAACACGAGCGGCGGCTCGCGCAGGAACCATTTGAAGGTTTCGGCGTCATACGCCATCTTGACGCCGTCGTTCAGCGCCCGGACGCCGGCGAGCACGACCGCCAGCAGCAGGAACCAGAACAGCGGATCGGACGCGATCAACGACGCGACGCGCACGCGCGCATCGTGCAGCATCTCGTCGGCGCGGCGCGACGGCTCCAGCAGGACCCACGCCGCCGCGAGCGGCGACAGCCACAGGAGAACCGTCGCCACGGTCCCCTCCCCGACAAGGGGAGATAGGAAGAGCGGCGCGACCGCCAACAGGGCAAGGTGCGCCGCCAGGGCATACTTCGAAATGAACTTCTGCACGTTAGTAGGTCAGACGCAGACCGATCGTGCCGCGGAAGCGGTCGTAGTCGTAGAGGTTCCCGCCGATCCTGTGGCCGCTCGACTTCTCGTTCTGGTACTCAATGCTGCCGAACACGCTGACGAAGCGGTTGATCGTGTAGTTGACCCGGAAGCGGCCGGTCCAGATATCCTCGTCATAGTCGGCGTCGGAAATCTCGGTGTACTCGGTCGATTCGCGGCGGTAGCAGAAGTCCAGGCCGGTGTTGACCTTGCCCCGGACCCAGCTCTTGGCCGCGCCCAGGCTGGCGGAGTAGACCTTGGTGGCCGTGCCGTAGTACCGCTCGGACGGCTGGTAGTAGCTCGAGCCGAGGAACATGAGGCTGAACGTGTCGTTGACCTTCCACTGGGAGGAGGCCTGATACGTGAAACCGTTCATCGTATCCGCGCCGCCGCCGTACTTGAAGCGGCTCCAGCCGCCCAGCACGCGGTAGGTGATCTTCTCGGTCGCGTGCGACGCGAGACCGCCCATGAGCGTGATGCCGCGCGAGTCGCTGTCGATGTGCCGCAGGTCGGTGCTCGGACGTTTCTCGCTGTTGTCCTGATCGTACCACTGGTAGGTGGCCTGGACGATGAAGTCGGTCCACTTCGTCGGCGCATAGCCGCCTTCGAAGCCCGCCGTCGCGCGCTTCCAGCCGTAGAGCGTCGCGTACTTGTTGACGTCGTTGTCGTAGTCGAGGTAGTAGTAGCTCGCAATCACGCCCGCGTGCCAGTACGCGTTCAGGCGGCGCTCGATCGCGCCGTTCGCGGTGAACTCCTTGCGGTCGCGCCCGATGCCGCGCCCGCCGTGGTTGGACATGTCATCATCCTGCGCCACCTGCTGGAACGTCTCGGTGAACATCGCCCGCCAGCCGGCCTCGTCGGCCTTCGAATTCGTCCAGTCGAACGTGAGATCCTCGCCGTAGCTCGACGAGTTCAGCTGGTTGACGTAGCGGTTGTAGGCGTGATACTGGTAGTAGACGGTGCCGACGAGCTTCCAGTTGTCGTCCAGATACTCCAGCGCGACGCCGGGATTGACGCACCACTGCGAACCCGCCTTCGAGTGCTTTGTCGAGTCGACGTTCGAGTCGTACGTGTACGACAGCGACACATAGGGCCGCAGCGTCATGCGCTGACCGATCTTGATGCCCTGCGGGCGGTCCATGACATCGGCCATCGCCGCGCAGGTCGCGAGAGCGACGGCTGCGGAAGCAATCAGTTTCGAATTCATTGTTTACTCTCCAATTCTTGCAGATGGGGGCTTACAGGCGCTGCCAGTCGTAGCCGGTCGACTCGCCGCGGCGGATGCCGGGGTACCACGGCACGGTCGGATCCGTCGTGCGCGGCAGGACATCGGGGCTGCCGATGTTGATGCTGCCCGTGAGCCCTTCATATTCGGCCGCCACGCGCACGGCGTCGTAGACCGGCGTCCGCACCGAAGCGAGGTCGCTCAGAAGCGCCTCCGTCCGCTGCGGGCCCGAGATGCGCACGATGAGTTCGGGGCTCACCGCCTCGCCCGCATCCGCCGCGCCCAGCATCGGCTCGTAGCTCTGCTCCTGCCCGATGCCCATCGCCGCCGGGATCCACTCGTTCTTCGCCACCGCCTGCGCGTCGGCCGGCAGGTCGCCGACGAGCGTCTCGGCAAGGTCGGCGGGCGAGCCGTTCGACGCGCGCAGGAACATCAGCGCCGCGAACGTATCGCGCACCGCCGCGTTGTCGCTCGACGCATTGCGCGCGGTGATCGTCTTCATCGTGCTCTGGACGAGCGAGACGAAATCCGCGTCGGACAGGCCGGGGTTGGACGCGCGGTTGAAGAGGTCGTTCGCGAAGCTCTCGTTGATGACGGTCAGCACCTCCGGCGGCACCGTCGCGAAGACTTCCGCGAGCAGCTTGGCGAGATTGCCCGGCTTCGCGCTCCGGAGCGCCGCCTTGTTGGCGTTGAGATACGCCGCCGCCTTCTCCTCCGGCGAGCCCGGCATGTTCGCGATCGCCTCGTTCACCTTGGCGAGATACGCCACCTGGTCGTCCGCCGACAGCTGCGCGACCGTCGCCGACATCACGGCCGGATCGCCCGCCGCCTCGCCGATCTTTCCGCTGGCGTCCGCCAGCGACATCTCCTGCGCGCCCGCCAGCGTGGCGAGTGCGGCAAGACCGATCATCAGAGTTTTCTTCATGTTGTTTTTCCTTGAATTAGTCGTTTACGATTCTGAAATCAATACCACCGTTCGGGCACCCATACGACATCGCCCGCCCGCAGCGCGATGTCCTTCTCGACGCGCCCTTCCTTGCCGATCTCCTCCAGGTCCACGATGGTGATCGTCTTCGAGCCGTCCTTCTCGCAGCGGGTGACGCGGATCTTGGCCTTGTTCGCGAAGGGCTTCAGCCCCCCCGCCTCCTGCAGCACCTTCGTCACCGTCAAGTCCATCGTCGGCGGCATGTTCACGGGCCCCTGCGTCCCCA
Organism: Verrucomicrobia bacterium UBA7008; assembly: GCA_002449695.1. Taxonomy (GTDB): domain Bacteria; phylum Verrucomicrobiota; class Kiritimatiellia; order RFP12; family UBA1067; genus UBA1067. The sequence goes on from DJXI01000019.1 coordinate 10,321, forward strand.
CTTCGCCCATCACCTTCACCGTGCCCCAGGGGCTGACACCCGTCTTGCCGTCGAACGGCGCGAACGTCACCGTCAGCTGCGGCTTCTTGATGAAGTACTCGTACTCCTTCAGCAGCTTGTCCTTGAGGACATCCAGCGTCAGCCCGTCGCACATCACCGGCTTTTCCAGCAGATACGGCAGCGTCACCTCGCCGTTCTGGTCGACCTGCGCCTGCATCGTCACCGGCTGCTGGCCGACCGAGCTGACCTGCACAATGACGCCCACGCCCGGCCGCACGCGCGGCCTGCCGTCGTTGTACGTCGCCGCCGCATCCGCCAGCGCCGAACTGTCGCGGTCGTCCGGCGCGTCGCCGGAAATCGCGTCAATGACGGTCTCGCAGCCGAACAGATACAGGCTGGCCACCGTCAGCAACATCAATCGAAACGAGAATCTTCCCATAGTCAACGCATATTATATCTTATTTTGGCTCTCCGCGTCAATAGCGACTTTTCGCTTTTCTTCCCCCAAATTTCGCTTTTCTTCCCCCGCATGTAGGAATCGGATGTGGTGCGCGTCCGGCGGGATCAGCGTCCCCGCCCGCTCCGGCCACTCGACGACCAGAATCGCCCCCTCCGCGAGATAGTCCTCCCAGCCGATCGCCAGAACGTCGTCCTCGCCGCTCAGCCGGTAGAGGTCCATGTGCACGAGAAAGCATCCGTCGCCGCGGTGCTCCTGCACGATGCAGAACGTCGGCGAGGTGACGCGCCCCGTCACGCCGAGCGCCGCCGCAAGCCCCTGCGTGAACGTCGTCTTGCCCGCGCCGAGGTCGCCCTCGAGGCAGACGACGTCGCCCGGCTTCAGCTCCGCCGCGAACGCGCGCGCGAGCGCCCAGGTCTCTTCGACCGAATTGACTTCAAACGAGCCCTTCATCCTTCAACTCCCGGAAACACCGTTCGATGTACCGCGGCGAAAATGCCGCGCTGTGCGGCATCGCCACGAGGTTGCGGCACCCTTCCCACAGGCCGCGCCGCGGCGCGTCTCCCGTGTTGAGCGCCGTCGGCTCGCCCTTGAACACGTCGAGATACGCGCCCGCGAGCCGCCCCGATTCGAGCGCGCGCCTCAGCGCCGCCTCGTCCACCGCGTTGCCGCGCCCGACGTTGACGACGACGCAGCGGCGCGGCAGACGCGCGATCAGCCGCGCGTCGAGAAAATCGTCCGTTCCCGTGTCACCCGGCAGCGCGAGGATGAACCAGTCCGCGTCCTTCGCCGCGCGCGGCAGAAGCGCCGCGTTCGCGCGCGTGAAGCCCTGCACCTCGACGCCGAGCGCGGCGAGCTTCGCGCCGACGGCCCGGCCGATCCGCCCGTAGCCGGCGACGACCGCCTTCGTCCCCTGCACCTCGTAGCAGACGCGGCCGAAACGCGACCGCGGCCAGAGGGGCGGCTTCACCGCGAAGAACCCGCGCGCCCACGCAAGGCAGAACGCCGCGACCGACTCCGCGATGATCGCGCCGTGGAACGTGCCGAAGTGGACGCGCACGCGCGCGGGCGCGCCGCGCCACGCCACGAGCTCGCGCCCCGCCGCCGGCGTCGCGAGGACCTGAAGGTTCCGCGCGCGCGCGAACCAGTCCTTCCGGAATTCCCAGACGATCGCGTGCGTCGCGCGCGGCAGTTCGCGCAGAAACGCCGCCTCGGTCGTCACGCGCCGCACCGTGCCGCCCGCGCCGACGGCGGCCCGCAAAGAGCGAAGCGCCTTCGCGTCGACGCGAAAGCACTCCTCCGGCCACTCGAGCCACACCAGGATGCGTTTATTCGTCAAGCTTCCCCTTGTAGGTCACGCGGCGGATCTTGCCGACCGAGGTGCGCTCCAGCGCCTCGGGAGAGACGACGACCTTGCGCACGCGCTTGTACTCCGCGAGATCCTGACAGCGCGCGTGCACCGCCTTGACCGTCGCCTTCTCCATCTCCGCCCAGGCGGGCAGCGCGCCGCCGTTGTGCGCCTTGAACCATTCCTCGTCGGGATGGGCGATCGCGCCGACCTTCTCGCCCGGCACGCCGCCTTCGGTGTAGCCGAGCACGAGGATGTCGGCGATCGACGGCTCCTTGGCGATGCAGTTCTCGACCTCTTCGGGGTAGATGTTCTTGCCCTCGCGGTTGACGATGAGCGCCTTCTTGCGCCCGCGGATCGAGATGACGCCGCGTTCGTCGATGGACGCGAGGTCACCCGTCATGAACCAGCCGTCCGCGCTGAACGCCTCCTTCGTCGCCGCCTCGTTGTGGAAGTAGCCCTTCATGACGATGGGGCCCTTGATCTGAAGCTCGCCGACGCCCGCCTCGTTCGGCTGGTCGATGCGCACCTGGATGCCGCTGATCGGCAGCCCGATCGTCCCCACCGCGCCGAGCTCGGGCGTGCAGACGCTGACGACCGGCGCGCATTCGGTGAGGCCATAGCCCTCGAGGAAGCGGATGTGCATCCGGTTGAAGCCCTGGAGGACGTGCGGCGGGCACGGCGCGCCGCCGGTGATCATGAAGCGCAGCCGCCCGCCGAGCCGCAGCTTCACGCTGTGGTAGATGGGCCCCCTCAGGCCGATCTTCATCAGGAAGCGCGCCGCCTTCGACTTCTTCAGGTTCTCGTCGATCTTCTCGTAGATCTTCTCCGCGAGGAGCGGCACCGCCATGAGAAGCGAGGGCCGGAGCGTCTTGATGTCCGCGACGACGGTCCGCAGCGACTGCATGAAGCAGATCGACGCGCCGATGACCATCGGCACGACGAAGTTCGTCGTGAACGAGAACGCGTGGAAGAGCGGCAGCACCACGAAGAACGAATCGTTCGAGCCGACCTTGATCCGGCCGTTGCCGGTGAACGAGACGAGCGCGCCCGCGCTGTCGTGCAGGAAGTTCGAGTGCGTCAGCATCGCGCCCTTCGGCTTGCCCGTCGTGCCCGACGTGTAGATGATGGAGGCGACGTCCATCCCGTCGGCCTCGTTCGCATCGTACCACTCGCCGCCGTCGCGGATCATGAGCGACTTGATGCCCACGACGTCCGCCTGGGCGATCTTCTGGCCGTTGAAGATGACGCCGTCGGTGATGACGATGCCCCGGAGCTTCGGCAGGCGCGGCGCGATCTCGATGAACATCCTGAGGTGCGACTTGTCGGTCGTGACGACCGTCACCTCCGCGTCGTTGAGGATGTACTCGACCTCCGCCGGCTTCAGCTTCGGGTCGACCGGCACGACCGCGAGCCCCGCGCCCGCCTGGGCGAGGTAGCTGACCATCCACAGCGGATGGTTCGGCAGGATGATCGCGACGTTCTCCTCGCGCGGCCTGAGGCCGAAGCGCGTCGCGTAGCCCTCGGCGGTCTCGCGCACGTCCTGCAGGAACCGGCTCCACGTCTTGAACTGCCACATGCCGTCCTCGCACCACCTGAGCGCCGGCTGGTGCGGGATGCGCATGGCGCAGCTTTCCAGAAGTCCACGAATTGTCATAATGCTCCGTTGTTAAGGATAGGAACTTTCATATTATATCACATCTCCCGTCGGCGCGTCCAATGGATTCGGCCCCGTCCATGCCGCGAGCTCGGCGAGCGACTTGACGCCGTTGAGCCGCGCGCGCAGCGCCGCCGCGCCGGGACGGCCGCTGAAATAGCGGAAGAGGTGCGTGCGCAGCTTGAGGACGGCGAGCTCGGGCCGGTAGTCGAGAATGTAGTCGAGATGGGCGCGGAACATCTCGTCCGGCGTCCGGCGGACCGGCGCGCCCTTGAGCGCGGCGAAGATGTACGGGTTGGCGAGCGCCGCGCGCCCGATCATGACGGCGCTCACGCCCGTCGCCGCCATCGCCGCCGCGCTCGCCGCGTCCTTGACGCTGCCGTTGCCCGTGACGGGGATCTTCGCGCGGCGGACGACCTCGGCGAGCGTGTCGAGATGCGTCTCGCCGCCGTGGAGCTGCGACGTGTAGCGCGCGTGGACGGTGATTCCCGCCGCGCCCGCGCGTTCGGCGGCGTCGAGAATCTCGAAGATGTTCGTCTGCCGCGGGTGCGGCCCGAGCCGCGTCTTGAGCGTGACCGGCAGCGCGGTGTTCTCCGCCATCGCCGCGAGGAGGCGGTGGATCTTTTCGGGATCCTCGACGAGCTTCGCGCCCGCGCCCGCGCGCGTCACCTTCTGCATCGGGCAGCCCGCGTTCAGGTCGAGCGCCGCCCACGGGACCGGCCACGACGAGACGAACCGCGCCGCACACGCGACGTCGGATTCGGTCGCGCCGAAGATCTGGCACGCGAGCGGCCCTTCGCCCGGCAGCGTCTCCAGGAGCTGCCGCGTCGCCGCGTGGCCGTGCGCGATCGCGGCGGCGGAGACCATCTCGGTATAGGCGAGGTCGGCGCCGCCGTCGCGGCAGAGGCGGCGGAACGGCGCGTCGGTGAAACCCGCCAGCGGCGCAAGGACGTATTTCATTCCGCGACCGGTTCCTCGGGCGGCGTCAGGACGGGATCGGAGTAGCACGCGGCCGGATCGACGACCGCGAACGAGACGTAGCTCGGCGCGCCCCAGTCGGTGCCGGGCAGCCGGGCGAACACGGCCACGTCGACGCGGTTGGTCGTCGTCAGCTTCGACCTGTCGATCGCCACCTTCGCGCAGTCGCCGCGCAGCTGTTCGAGCTTCGCCGCGCCGTGTTCGTCGTGCACGACGGCAAAGGTGTATTCGACCGCGCCCAGCGGCTGCGCCCGGATCGTGAACGACCGGTACGTGTCGGCCGCGCGCAGGACCCACGCCCACGCGAACGGCGTCGCGTACGTGATCTCGGGCAGACCCGTCGCCGGCTCGAGGACGGGCGCCGATTCCACCGCGACGAGGCGCGCCAGCGGCGGCGCTTCGAGCGGCTTGAGCGCCGCGGCCAGCTTCTTCAGCCGCGCGAGATCGAGCCCGTTCGGCGGCAGGCAGGTCGGATGCGCCTTCGCCGTCAGGTAGTCGGCCTCGCTCTTCACGCCCTTGAGCGACTTGCGGATCAGCGTCTGGACGGTCGGCGCGAGGAGCCCGCGCGCGACGATCGACTGCTTCGTCGCCGGCGGGAGCGAGCGGCTGACCTCGAGCGCCGCCTTCAGGTAGTACTGGTCGGACCAGCTGACGCCCTGCGAGCAGAGCCAGTACGGCGCGACCGACAGGAACACGTCGCCGTAGCCGTTCGTGCTCGTCAGGTCGTAGTCGTCCACCGACGGGAAGACCCAGATCTGGTTCGTCGTGTAGAAATGCACCATCGTCCGGAGGTAGGACGCCTGCGCCGTCATCAGCGCGCGCGGGAGCGAGCGCCAGTAGGGCGTGCCGCGCATCCCGCGGCTCGCGTTGCCGAAGACGGGGTACGGGAAGGCGATGTTGGGGAAGTCGAGATCGGCCTGGCGCGCGCGCCCCTCGCCGTCGAGCGACACCTGCGTCAGCCCCGGCCAGTTCGTGACGGCGAGCATCGAGTGGCGGCCGTCGCGGTTCATGTAGAGGTCGCCCGCGTTGCCGCCCGTGCGCGCGCCCGTCAGCACGAGCTGCGCGAGAAAGCAGCCGTGGTCGAAGTCCCAGTTCAGATTCTGCGCGCCGAGCGCCACCGACTCGCCGTACGCGCATTCCATCGGCAGCGTCGCCAGCGGGCCCGTCAGGATCGGCCGCGACTGCTGCTCCTCGGCGTAGGCGACGAGCTCCTTGAAGCGCGGATACCGCGCGAGGCGCTGGAGGTCGCGGTCCGCCGCGATCACCTCCGGCTTGCGGAAGCCGAGGTCGATCGCCTCCTCCAGCGCGTCGAACGCCGGCTCGGGATCCTTCATCCACGCGAGCGAGCAGGCGAGGTTGTAGTGCCACGTCGGGTCGTCGGGCAGCAGCGCCACGCCGTCCCGGCACGTGCCCAGCATCTTCTTGGTGTCGCCCTCGCGGACGGCGGCGATGAATTCGCGGCTCAGCCGCTCGTGCTGCGGCTGGCGCGCCGGATAGTCCCAGATCGTCAGGACGGCGAGGACAAGGCAGCCGACCGCGCTCATTTGCGGATCCTCATCCAGCCCGGCAGCTTCACCATCTTCGCCTCGCGGCTCTGGTTCGTCTCCAGCGTCTGGGACGTGCCGATGGAGGGCGACTCGAGCGCCGCGAGGCGCGTCATCAGCGTCTGCTGGCGCGTCGCCTGCTGCTGGCGCATGTTCTCCGTCTGCTGGCGCTCCGCGATCAGTTCGCGCTCGCGGATCTGCAGCCGCTCCTTCAATTCGACGATTTCGGCCTGCAGCTGCGTGACGTCCTTGACGCCCGCCGCCATCCGGGCCTGCTCGGCCTCGCGCAGCCGCACCTTCTCGGCCAGCTCGCGGATCTGCCGCGCATCCTCCATCGCCCGCCGCTCGCCGGTGCGCCGCAGCTCCTCCAGCTCCCGGCGCAGCTGCGTCGTGCGCGGATCCTCCGGCCGCGCGATGAGCGCGCGGCGCGTCATGTCCTCGATGTTCGCGCCCGCCTTCTTCAGGAGCGTGCGGCGGCGCTCCTGCAGCCGGTCGGCGCGCTCCTGGTAGCGGCGGCGGAACTCGTCCGCCTCGGCGCGCTCGACCTCCAGAAGCTGGCGCAGCTCCTCCGCCTCGCCCGACATGAGCGCGTGCATCGCCGCCTGGATGTCGGCGACCTCGCTCGCGGTCTGCGGAATGCGCCTGAGCTCGTTCTCCAGCGCCACGACCTGCTCGCGCAGCTTGCCTTCGCGCGCGGACGCCTCCTTGGCCGTCTCCACGAGCTTCGCCTGCGCCGCGCTCTCACGCTCCGCGCTGGCCTTCAGCGCCTGGTCCATCCGCGCCTGCAGATCCGCCGTGTGCCGCCGCTCGGCCTCCAGGAGCCCTTCCAGCTCCTTCACGCGCGAATCGTCCACGACGACCTTCTCGACGATCTTCTCGACGACCTTCTCGATCTCGACCGGCACCTCGACGCGCTTTTCGATGATCTTCTCGACCTCGACCGGCACTTCCTTCTCGACGATCTTCTCGACCTCGACGACCTTTTCGACCTCCACGATCTTTTCGACCGGGACTTCGACGCGCACTTCCTTCTCGACGATCTTCTCGACCGGCACCTCGACGATCTTCTCCACGATCCGCGCCGCGGGGGCCTCGGCGGCCGGTGCGGGTGCCGGTGCGGGCGTTTCCGTCGTCGGCGCCGGTGCGGGCGGCGGCGGGGGCGGCTCCGGCGCGAACGGCGCGCGCGTCTCCACCACGCTCGCCGTCGGCGGCAGGCGGCCCGACGCGATCAGCGCGTCCGCCGCGGCCTTGTTGAACGGGCCGCGCGGATTGCCGTCGCCCAGATCGATTGAAAACCGCATGTCCAGGAACGGCACGTCCTCGACGCGCCGCCAGATCTCGTTGTCGTCCGAAATCTCCTGGCCCGGCTGGATGCGCCCCATCCGCGCCCATTCGACGAGCTTCGCCTCCGTCTCGGGCCCGAAGGTCTCGTCCTGCGTCCGCAGATACCACTTGGCTTCGCCCATTATGCCTTCCTCCTCCCGAGCACGCCGCCGAGCGCGGCAAAACCGCCGCGTCCCCGGCGGCTCTTGGCGGCCGCGAGCTCGCGCCGCGCCGCCGCCTCCAGCGCCTCCATCTTCGCGCGGTCCGCTCCTTTGAAAATACCGCCGAACGTCGGCGGGGGCGGCGCCAGATCCACCGCGTCCACGACTTCGGCCTCGACGATCTCGGTGCGCGCCGGCGGTTCGACCTCGACGATCTTCTCGACAATCTTTTCGACCGGCACTTCCTTGATCACTTCCTTGATGACGATCTTCTCGACCGGCACCTCGACGCGCACTTCCTTCTCGACGATCTTCTCGACGATCTTTTCGACCGGCGGCGGATCCTCGGCGGGCGAGCCGTCGTGGCGGCGGTAGATGCGCGCGGCCGCGGGCAGCGCGCCCGATTCGGCGAGCCGCACCACCACCGCGCGGTTGAACGGGCCGAAGAACTTCCCCGGCTCCGCCTCGACCACCCAGCGCATCTCCAGCTCGTCCATGAGCTGCGCGGGCAGCCATTCCTTCCGGTCGCGCGAGACGAAACCCGACGGGTCGATCCGACCCTCGCGCGCCCATTCGACTAAAGTCGCGCGCGCGGCGGGACCGTAGACGTTCCCGTCCGCGCTGCGCACGTACCAGTTTTCGGACTGTCCGTCCATCAGAAGTTGAACGTGACGCCGACGCCGCCCCAGGCGAAGTCCTTGTACTTGCCGTAGTCGCCGCCGTGCGCCTGCTCGGCCGCGTCGCGCAGGTCGTGATCGACGATGTGGCAGTAGGCGACCTTCGCGAAGAGGCCGAAGTGGTCGGTCAGCTGATAGGTGCCCTCCAGCATGAGCTTCATCGTGGCGAGGCCCGAGCCGTTCATCTTGTTGTTCTCCTTCAGGCCGTAGCGCGGGAAGCACCAGCCGTAGTTGGAGTTGCGCCAGACGAACGTGGCCGACGGCGTGAGCGTCAGGCGCTCGCAGCAGGAGACGGGCTTCTTGAGACCGAACTCGATCAGGTTGCCGTCCGTCTCGTGGTACTCGTGCACGAAGTTCGCGAACGGGATCACGAACGGGTTGTCGAGCTGGACGTAGTGGTTCCAGTCCACCGTGGTGTCCGTCTTGCCCCACATGTGCTCGTGGCGGCGGTGGGGGTAGTAGTACCACACGACGGACGTGCGGTAGGTCAGGCCCCACTTCTCCTCGTCGTCAAACCAGTAGGTGTAGCCGTAGTGGACGTTGAAATCCCATTCGTTGAACGCCTTGCCGTAGGCGTTGCGGCGGCGGTCGGTGAGGTCCGTGTTCGACCAGATGCCGAGGCCGAAGTAGCCGAGCGAGGTGCCGTCCCACGACAGGTTGGCGTTGCCTTCCGCATAACCCTGCAGCGTCGGCTCGGGGTTCACGAGCGAACCGTAGAGCTGGTAGCCCGAATAGAGGCCGTAGTTGCCGAAGCCCCAGAAGATCGGTGCTTCACTTTCCTCATCCTCGGCGAAAGCCGTCATCGCAGCCGCCGCCAACGCCGCCATCATCAGTTTTTTCATGAGTTGCCTTCCTTTTAGTTTGTTTGTGTGCGTAGGGAACCCCTACTGTCAATATTCTACCATAAAAGGCGTGCGCTCGTCCACCGTTCCGGCAAGTTCGCGCCGCGTACCGTCGGGCAGTTTCAGCCGCGCCGTCCAGCCGTCCCCTTCCCACGCCAGCGATTCAAGGATGATGTTGCCCCTGAGGAGCAGCCCGTCGATCCGCCCGCGCGTCCAGTCCGCCGGCTTTGCGGGCAGGAAGCGGATCGCGACGCCGCGCGCCGTCTCCTCGGCGTGGACGAGCATTTCGGAGATGAGATAGGGATAGCCGCCCGAGATGTCGGTGTTGAAGCAGTTCTGCCAGTCGTGGCACGAGCCGCCGCCCTCCAGCCAGTTCTTGTCCGTCAGGAGCTTGAGGCACCGCGCCGCGCGCGCCGCGTCGCCGATCTTGCACGCCGCGAGGCCGTTCTGGACGTACCCGAACGCCATCGTCTTCGAACGGTGCTCGTTGAAGTCCATGCGCGCGTCGATTGTCTTCTGGATCGCCGCGACGAGCGCCGCGTTCGTCAGGATCTCGGCCGGCGCGTCGTCGTAGAGCGCGTAGAGGTGCGAGGCGTGGCGGTGCTCGTTGTTGTCGGGCTGGCCGGGCGCGAGCCACTCGGCGAAGAAGCCGTTCTCGCTCACCTGGTACGGCGTGAGGCGCGCGCGCAGCGCCGCCCATTTCGCGCGGTCCGCCGCGTCGACGCCGAGCGTTTCCGCCGCGCGGACGACCTCGCCCAGGAACTGCTTGGCGATGGCGTTGTCCATCGTCGCGTTGACGGCGGTCGGGTTCTTCCCCGCCGGGCTGTTCTCCGGCGAATAGGACGGAGTGAACCCGAGCGTACCGTCCGGCAGCTCGACAAGCACATCCTCGTAGTACTGCGCGACCTCCTTCATGAGCGGATAAATCTTCTTCAGCCAGTCCCTGTCCAGCGTATGGCGGTAGCCGTCGTAGAGGCGCGAGAGGAGCCACGCCGCGCCGCCGTGCCAGTAGACGTGCGGATAGCGCGCGTTGGAGTCGGTCTCGACGCCGGCGACCGTCGTCTGTGCGGCGGCGCGGAATCCGCGCGCGCCGAAGTGGCGCCGTGCCGCGTCGCGCATTTCGGGCAGCCGCGCCTCGATCCATTTCAGCAGGCACTCGTTGAACTCGGGCGTCCGGCCGCGGCAGAAGAACGAGATCGCGCACGGCAGGTTGCCGTTCACGGTGAAGCTTGCGAACCACGGCGCGCTCCACGTCCCGGCCCAGAGCCCCTGGAGATTCGGCACATGGTCGCCGCCCGTCGACGAGATGATGTTGTAGCGCCCCGCATTGAAGTTGCGCACGATGTCCGCCGCGTTCGACGGCCCCTCCAGCGCGAACGAGACGCGATCCATCAGCTCGCGCTGGCGCGCGGCGCTTTCAGCAAGGAGCGCGTCGTATCCCGTCTCCGCAGCCGCAGCAAGCCGCGCCTCCATCAACGCGCGGTTGGACTCCTGTCCCTTCAAAAGCGGCTCTATCGCGACAAAGACCTCTGCGCACTCTGCGCCTCTGCGCCTCTGCGTTAACAAGACTTCATACCCCACGAGCTCGTTCCACGGATTCTCGTTTTTGAACTCGCAGCGGTAGTAGTCCGGCTCAGAGACAATGCGACGGATCCCCTTCGAGAACGCGGCAATGTCGGAACGTCCCGACGGCGCGATTCCCGCAAGCGCGAACAAGACGTCGCTCTTAGACTCGTCCGTCGTCTTGACCGCTATTACATTCGCTCCGCGCAGCGCGACCATGCGGCGTTCGTACCGGCGTCCTTTGCCGTCCTTCGCATTTACGATGCACTCGCCCGTCTCAAAGTCGGTGCGGCGCGAATACTCCGAAATTCCACCAAGTCGCATGGAGATTTTCAGGTCGCATGCTGCCATGAATCCGTCGCGGTTGTTATAGTGGCCGGGATTGCGCCTCGGATGGTTCACGAGCGCGGGCGGCGTCTCACCCGGCTCGGGCAGGTACAGCTTGCAGTGGCTGAGATGGATCGCCTCGTCGTCGATCCGTCCCTCGACCATCGCGCCGATCGTCCCGTTGCCGGTCAGGCTCGACCGCTGCCAGTCTTTCGCCGGCGTCGGATAGACGGCGCACCGATCCGCACCGGCGCGCGCCGCGCCCAGCGCCACGCAGACCGCCACGCCGAGGGCGCGGCCCGTTTGTGACAACATCATTTTCATCCTTCTAGTTTATCATATTTCGCCGCCGCCGCGCGACTTCGCCGTGCCGTCGCCGGCATAGATGTCGACCAGCCGGTCGTCCGCGTAGCTCAGCACGGCGAACGTCGTCCTGAACCGCCGACCGCCGTACGTGAACGCGGCTTTCTCGCCGTCGGCCGCCAGGATGACGTCGCGCCGCCCCGGCCTGTCCTTGAACGTCACCGTCACCGCCGTCACGTGCGGCGCGCCCTTCACCGGCGCGGCGGCGACATCGGCGACAACCGCGTCCGTCCCGTTCCCGAACGGCTCGTAGACGGCCACGAACGGCCGCGTCCACGCCTCGCCCGGCCGCCGCACGATGAACGCCGGGCACGGCCGCTCGCTGACGGCGCGGTTGTAGTGGCGGAACGCCTTGGGCCCTTCGAGCGCGTACACCGTATCGCCCGCCACGGTTGCGAGATGGACGGCCGTCTTCACGCCCTTGTCGTAGTCCACCACGCCGTGCCAGCCGCCGCCCGGCCACGCGCCCACCGTCTTGAAATAATCGTATCCCTTCCCGCTCTCCGGATCCAGCCTCTCCCGGCCCTCCCCAACTCTCCATTCTCCATTCTCAACTCTCAACATTCCCCTCTTCCCTTCACTCTCAACTCTCAACTCTCCATTCTCAACTCTCAATTCTCCCCTCTCCCCTCCCCACGTTCCCATCAGATGAAAGATGTAGTCGTGGTACTTCTCCTCGCCGCGCAGGACGCCGCTGCGGAACACATCGACGTAATAGCCGCTCGCCCGCCCCGTGCGCACGATGCCGACGGTGCGCTGCTGGCGGCAGTCGAAACCGTCGTGTCCGCGAAAATGGCTTTCGACCTGCACGAACTGGCGATGGGGCGAAACCGTGTTCGTGACCGTCGCGCCCGCCGCCACGGCCGGTTCGCCGACGAGGCGGTCGAACGTCATGGCGAGATTGTCGTCCGCGCCGCGTCCGTTGGGCGCAACCGTGTTGTGCCCCGCGACATGCCGATAGTACTGGTGCGTTTCGCGGCACCAGTAGTCGGCACCCGCGCCGCTGTCGGGCGCGAGCACCTCGCCGCGTCCGCAAAATTCGAGATTCAGCCCGTTCGGGTGGCGGTGCCCCATCTGCGTCGAATAGCCGCTGAGCGCAAATGCGAGCGCATCCGTCACGTTCGTGCCGTTGCGTTCGATGACCGTCGGGTAGCACGGCGCGTAGGAGACGCGCGAGACGGGCGGCGCCGGCACCTCCGGCACCTCGCCGAGGTAGAAGAAGAACGCGAGGTCGCCGCGCGGCTCGCGCGCGCCCAGCGCGTGAAGGACGCTCGCCGTCTGGATGAACGACGCCTTGTCCTTCTTCGCGCGCGCATACGCGAGCATCAGTTCCAGCGGCTCGCTCCAGATCTTGTGGTACGACGAGTCGCCCACGTTCGTGATGTATCCGCCGGGAAACGTCATCTGCGGCATCGCCCGCGACGCCTTCTGGAGCAGCGGATCGCGCCGCAGGAGATCGAGCCCGTTGCGCCAGTAGATGAAGCCGAACTTGACGAGCTGCGCGATCGAGCCCTGCCCGTAGCCGCCGGGCGCCTCGGGCCACAGACCCGTCGCCTCGTCGATGTTGGCCCGGAGCACGTCCGCGTACGCGCCGTGGCGCGCCGTCGTCGGCCCGTAGACGAGACGCTGGACGTAGTAGGCGCGTCCCCGGCCGTCGGCATACGCCGCGTCGTCGTCGAGCGCGAGCGCGTAGAGCATGGCCGACTGCTGCTCGTTGAGGTTCCAGTTGCCGATGAGCCCGCCGCCGCGCGTCAGCTTGTTGTCGATCATCTTCTCGAAGAAGATGTGGAACTGTTCGAGCGCCCACGCCCGGCCCTCGCGGTGGCCGGGCGCCCACAACGCGCCGGGGATGCCGTTCGTGAACTCGTCCGACGTGAAATACGTGTCGCGGAAATAGTCGTAGAGCATGTCCCAGACGAGCGGGATCGCCCAGTAGTGGCGCGTGTCGCCCAGCGTCTCCCACGACAGGAACCCGCAGTTGTCCGTCGCGCCGGGATTGACCTCCTCCTGCTGCGCGCCGCCGCGCACGAGCGTCCAGACGATGTCGGCCGCGAACTTCGCGTAGCGCGCGTCGCCTTCGAGCTGGTAGAGGATCGCCGCGTGATACGCGAGGCGCAGGAAGTGGTCGTTCATGTTCTCGTAGGCCTGCCCCGTCTTCTCGAACGGGATCGACTCGCCGTCCGGGGTGTGCAGCGTTCCGTCGCCGTACGGCGCTTCGTTCTCCCAGTCGCCCGTCTTGGCCCCGTCGCCCCAGCTGCGCGCGTACGGCGGGCGGATCGTCGGATATTTCGCGTTCCCCTCGCGGCGCGGGATGTAGTTGCCGTCGGTGTAGAAGCGCGTGTAGCGCCGCCCCTCCTCCCAGTGCATCTGAAGGCGGCTGACGACGAAGGACGGATCGTCCGCGTGGCGCGCGACGTGACGGTCGACGAGCGCGTGCGTGTCGCGGACGAATTTCGCCGCCCATGCGTGCCGTTCGGCCTTCTTGCGCAGCCGCGGCAGATCGTTCGTGGTGAAATAGACGCGCGGATGCGCCGTCGTGCGGAAGTCGCGCGCCGTCACGCGCCGCGCGTCCGCCGCGCCGTCCGCGGTCAGCGCGAGCGCCGCGGCGAGGAAGACTGCCCCAAATGATTTCATGGACCTTATTTTACCATTCGCCCCCTCGCCCCGCCATCCCTTGATGTGGTGAGGGGCTAGGATTCTAGAATTCTAGGATTCTAGCCCCCTCTCACGCGTCGTAGGGGACGCGGGCGGTGACGGTCGTGCCGCGGCCGGGCGCGCTGTCGATCGTCAGCATGCCGCCGCAGGCGACGACGCGCTGGCGCATGCTCGACAGCCCCAAGTGCGTTTCGGCGGCCGACGGCCGCGCGCCGGCGGCGAACGCGTGCGCGTCGAAACCGCAGCCGTTGTCCGCGACCGACAAGGTCAGCGCGTCCGCACCGAACGAGACGTTCACGTCCACGCGCGTCGCCGCGCCGTGGCGCAGCGCGTTGCCGACGGCCTCCTGCACCACCATCAGCAGAAGACCGGCGAACTTCCGCGCGCCCGGCGGCTCGCGCCCTTGCGCATCGATGAAAACCACCCCGTCCCAGTGCGCCATGCGCCCCGCCGCGAAGCGCAGCAGCCCCGTGAACGACTGCGGCCCCTCGCTCTCCTCGGTCATGCCCCAGAGCGCCGCGCGCAGGCCGTGCTGGGTGTAGTCGAGCGCCGTCTGCGCCTTCTCCAGCTGGGCGCGCTCCTGCGTCGCGCTTTCCGGCAGCATCAAATCGAGCGTTTCCAGCCGGAAGCGGCAGCTGGCCAGCAGCTGCTGGAAGTTGTCGTGCAGCTCGTAGGAGAAGCGCAGGCGTTCGCGGCGGATCGCGTCCGCCTCCACCTTGTCGCGCACCTTCTCGCGCAGCGTCTCCTCCAGCTGCACGGCCTTGCGCGCGACGGCCCGCCGCAGGAGCGCCGCCCAGACGAGCACGCCGGCGAGCACGGCGAGGATCGCGCCCACGAGCGCGGCGAGGCGGCCCGGCGTCCAGAACGGCGCGCGCGTGAGCACCGTCACGCCGTCGATGTCGAGCGGCATCACCGAGACGTTGTTGAAGTCGGTCATCGCGTGGGTGTGCGGATCGTCCACGGGCGAGTAGAGCATCACGCCCTCCACCGCGACGCGCGCGCCGAGCTTCAGGTCGTCCGGCAGGGGCCGGTCGACGTGGATGGCGGCGGAGGCCTGGAAGCTGCGCACGCCGTCCGAGACCTGGATCTGCGTGAAGGTTTCGCGCCGGTTGATGTCGCGCACGACGCCCTCGGCGACGACGTTCAGCCCCCAGAGGTCGGGCGCGGCGGGATCGTTCAGCGGGTGGCGGTAGAGGTCGGCGATCGTGACGCGCCGCGGCGGCGGCACGCGCGCCGTGTCGTGCCCCGTCACCGCGACTTTCGCGCGGTTGATGCGCGGCGTCGTGAAGGCGGCGCGCGATTCGCCCTCGATGACGGAGACGAGATCGCCGACGGCGACCTTGCTCACCTGTTCGCGGCCGCTCTGGTCGATGCGCCACGGTCCCGTGCCGTCGTCCGCCATCATGAAGAAATAGGCATCGCTCGTGCGCGCGTACGTGACGACGCCGCCGAACGGCAGCGCGTGCGCCGCCGCGCGAACGTAGCCGTCGGCGGCCGCGGCGGACAGTGCGGCAAGAACAAGAAGGATCGTCATAACACGCTTCATTCGTCATTGACCTCCCCGCGAAATGCGGCCGGCGGGCTAGGCGCGCAGGATACCCTGGTGGAAGGCGGTCGTGATCGCCTGCGCGGTCGTGGTGCAGCCGAGCTTGAACATGATCGACTTCGCGTGGCTTGAGACCGTATCGTGGCTGATGCCGAGGATGATGCCCGTCTCCTCGCGGCTCTTGCCCTCGGCGAGGTAGCGGAGGACGTCCATCTCGCGCGCGGTGAGCGGCGACTCCGGCTCCTTGTACGCCTCCTCGACGAACACGCGGCGGTCGGCGACGACCTTGCGGATCGCGTCGGCGAGCTCGCGCGGCCGCGTGGTCTTCGGGAGGTACCCGCGCGCGCCCATGTCGCGTGCGCGCTCGACCTCGACCCGGAGCGGCATCCCTGCCATCAGGATCACGGCCAGGCCGGGGCGGAGGCGCGCGAGCGCGGCCAGCGTCTCAAAGCCGTCCTTGCCGCCGGGCATGCGGATGTCCATCAGCGCGACATCGACCGCGAGAGACTTCTGGAGCGCGGCGAGGGCCGCATCGCCCGATTCGAAACTGGCGGCGACGGCGAACCCGGCCGCCGCGAGCATGGCGGAAAGCCCTTCACGCACCATCGGATGGTCGTCCACGATCATCACTTTCGTCTGCTTGTCTTTTGGCATACGCCTCGTTCCTTCTTCGTGTTCGCACGACATATTATACACTTTCCCCTCTCCCTCCGTCTATCTCACTCTCCACACACTCCCCACACACCAACTCTCCATTCTCAACTCTCATTCTCAACTTTCAACTCCCACTCTCTCCCAACTCTCAACTCTCCATCCTCAACTCTCAACTCAAAAAGGCCTCCCGGAGGGAAAGAGAGGGGAACCCTACGGGAGGCGGCGGCAAAAACGCCACACTTGCAAAACTGTTCGGTCAGCGGACGTGGATGATCAGCCCCGGCCGCTGCCAGACGAGCGCAAAGGTCGTCACGCCGTCCGCGGTCGCCTTCACGATGGCCCAGCGGCCCGTCTGGCCGTCGCGCGCCGTCACCGCCTTGAGCGCATCCGAAAGCGCGGGGCGGCCCGTCGCCGTACCGGTGACGGAGAGGAACACCTGGCCATCCGTGACAGCGTCGACGTCAGCAACCTCGACGACCGTGTTCGTCAGATCGACATCGCCCGTGATTGCCGCCGCTTCGTCGCCGTCAAACACCGCACCCGATTCGAACGTGACGCCGGCTGAAAGCGTAAGAGAACCGGCAAGCACACCACCCGCCTCGACTGTCACAGCCGCCTTTTGCGAAAGTGTTCCCGTTCCGCCGAGCGTTGCGCCGCTCTTGACGACGACCGCACAGTTCGTCAGGTTCGCGGAATTGATGTTCATGCGGCCCTCGGCGACGGTAAGCGCACTATCGAAGGTGTGCAGCGAACTCGTCCATGTCCAGGTGCCTGTGCCGACTTTCTTGATGGCCAGGTGGGCGGATGCAGTTTCCTGTGTGAACCATCCGGCGAACGTGCCGCTTTCGTTGAGTGCGCCAATCTCCCATTCGGAGTTCGCCCACTGCTGGCAGTTCATGATGTAGGAATTGACGTAGTCGTCCGGATCGTCGCCGTCGGTGACGAGGTGGCCGATCGGGAATGAGGTTATTGTGGAAGGATGTGTGATGGTGGCGTTGTTGCCCGGCTTGATCTTCAGATGGGTAAAGTGCTTCGTGGCATCGTTTCCGACATTAGCGATCCTGAGCGTCGCGCGGGGAAGGCCGTTCGTGTTGTCGCCGCGCATCCAGAATCCGCCGGTGCCGTCCTTGTAGGCGATTTCGAGAACTCCCGTGAAGTCGGCCATGTCGCCGTTGAGCTCGATGGTGGGGACGAAGCCGTTGTTGATGTGGATGAAGCCATCGCCCGACCACGGGCCCTTCAGATTGATCGAAGCACCATTGCCCGAATAATGCTGGAGTTCCATCGAGTTGCTGCCGTAGAACTCCCAGGGGTTGCTGAAATTCAAATCTCCAAGATTGCTGGATGGACGCATCAGAGAAGCGTTGCAGAGGATGATCGGGCCAGTGCCGAAATTGTCGGGGCTGTAGAAACGGAGCTTGTTCGTCGTGTTGGAGATGACAGTGCCGCCCGTGTGCGTGTTGGGAACGAGCGTGCCGGAGAGGTTCTTGTTCGACGTATCGCGGAAGTACGTGCTGTCACTCCCCGTCACCACATAGCGGACGTTGCCCTGGAAGGCGAACATCTTGTTGGCGTTTGCGCCATTGCCCACGCCGACGGTGAATGTCGCGAGCCGATCCGAATCGTTCTTGACGATTGAGCCGCCGTTGACAGTCTCCGACTGCGAAACCTTGCGGACCATCATATCGCGACCGTTGAGGTCGAGCGTCTGCCCGGCATCGAGCATCAGTTCGTCCGCGCCAAGACCGCCCTCCCAGGTCGTGATGTCGACGACGCCCTCATTGCCATTGGCGATCATGAGCTTGCCGCCGGTGCCTTCGTTCTGGACAAGTTTCGTGCCGGTGAAGCGCGCCATGCCCGTGCCTGTCTTCTCCAAGCCGGCCGTCGCTCCGGTCATGTTGCCGGAAAGGATAGCCGTGCCGCCTTCGTCAACATGGACCTTGGCCGGAGCCGCCGTCGCCACGACGGTATTCGCAACGGTGTTTGTCGCGTCCGCCGCAAACGCCAGCGTACCGCCGTTGAAGATGAGATTGCCCGTGCCGAGCCTGCCTGCGTCCGTCAGCTTCAGCGTGCCCCCCGAAAGAGTCGTCGTGCCGCGATAGACTTCGCTGTGCGTATTGCCGCCGAGCGTCCATGTGCCGGCGCCGGCCTTTTCGACGTTCCAGTCGGAGCCGTTAGAGTGGCGGATGATGCTGCCGTAGTAGGTGCCGGAAAGCCCGCTGCCGCCAATCTGGAGATTCTTGAAGCCCGTGTTCGATCCGAAATTGGCGCGGAAACCCATCTTGGCATCTGCCGCTGTCACGTCCGCTGCGCTTTCGATCATTCCGATTTTGATGGGGTCGTCAAGCGTGATGGAGTCTGAACCGTTGAAGCGGATTTCCGTGTTGTAGTCCTTTGAAGAGTCCTCTTCATTCGCGACGGTGCCCGCAAGCGCGAATGTGCCATATTCGGCACCCGCGAAAATATTGAACTGGCATCCATCCTCGATTGCCTCGAAGATGATCTTGCCCTTCACGCCCGTCAAGTCGCCCGTCATGAAGCGCTCCCAGGTGTTCCTACCCTTATATTTAATATGGAGAGTATTGCCCTCGGTGACCTCGACAGGCTTTTGGAGATCAAAGCGCTGATTGGTGCAGTAGAGCACGTTTGTGGCCGTGCCGTCGCCATCGACGATCAGTTTGGAGAAGTCCGGGTTGAGATCGTTCGCGTCCGTCTTGAGAATTGCGCCGTTCTTGAGTGTGAGCGGCCCGGTGCCGAAGGCATCGGCCGTGTTCCACTTCGGGAGATTGCTTTCCGCCGCGTTGACGTAATTCGTGGCATAGCCGTCGAGAACCGTTCCGCCCGTATGCGTATTGTGGGCGTTCTGGAAACCGCGCTGCCCCCAGCTAGTGTTGCTGTTCACGATTCCGCAGACGGTCAGTTCGAGGTTGCCGCCGAATTTGAGATTGCCCTGGAACTGCGCTCCCCAGCCGTTGTTGTCGGTCGGCGTCATGGAGATATGCGCCGTCGTGCCGTCGACGCTGTTCGTAATGAGGGCGGCATCCGACCAACTTCCCGCTTTCACGATGAGGTTGTAGCCATTCAGGTCGAGTACCGCGCCAGCAGCTAACCTGAGTTCGTCGCACTCGGTGTTCGCCGTCAGCTTGTACGGGTTGTCATACGTATAGGTGTTGGCGACCGACAGGTCGGCTCCGAACGCGGCGACACCGAGCAGAGAGCAGAGGAGGGAAGCGAGCGTTTTTGCTTTCATAGGTGATGTTCCTTTGAGAAGTTGAGGCCCATATTGTATCACATCGAATCGCCGCCCGCCTATCACCACATGCGGTGATGTCATTCACGGGGTGATCGCGCGTCATTTATTACCACGAGACGTCGGCTTTTAACTTGATATACTTGACCGAATCGACCGTCGCCAGATCGAGCGTGGGCAATGCGGTGGAAGAAGTCCCCTCGCTCAGGCTGTCGGCGGCAGTGCCCGTTTTCAGCATGTAGGTGATGGTCGCGCCACGCGCCGCCGCCGCATCCGCATCCTTGAAGCCGAACGTCATCGTCGTGCCGGTGATGGACGGCGAAACAACAACTTCGCCTGCGGCTGGAATCGAATTGTAGCCCAGCGCGTATGCCTCCGCGCCGGGAATGGCTTTGCCGGATTGCACCGTGGAGAAGCCCTCAGGAACCGTCGTCGTCCCGCTGCCATACGCCGCCGTCAGCCAGTCTTTCTCGACATAAACGGTCGTTTCGCCAATCGTCGTCTTGGCGTACGCGGCATCACGCAGAATCGAGAACTCTCCGAAATTGCCAGCCCATCCACTGGCATCGCTTATAACACCTGTCAATGTATAAAACCCAGGAGGTAGTATATCCGTCTTATGGCTATGGTTATCAACAAGCGTCCAGGAGTCAGGATGCGACTCGATCTTATCCGTAGCGTAAGACGATCCATCAAGATTTTGCGCCGTTCCATTCGCATCGGCCAGAGTCCATGTCACGGTAGACGTCACATTTTTCGCACCTGATTTGTAGGCGAATGCATATTTGGCATATTCGGGCACGTAAAGAAAGAATTTGATCGTATCACCTTTCTTAGTGGAATCGATATTACTCCCCACACTGAGTGCGTTGTTACCGGTCAGTTTCAGGCTACCGTTACCTTTAGCCGCGCTTAAATCAAGCGGATTGGAGGAGGGCAGTATAATGCACTTCGAAAAGTTGAAATAGCCAAAATTGCACGCCCAGTCGCTAGTGTTACTCGAACGCTTCACCGTGGCCGTAAGGACATAATAGTATCCAGACTCCAATGTGCCCAAAAAGTTGCTATATGCTTCTTTTGAGAGTGACCAATCTTTTTCGTCGCTGTTGGGCGTAACATCTTTGGACACCGTATAAACCTCCGCATCCGTAGAAGCATTGAAAAGCGACCAAGCAATCGAAACCCCGCTTCTTCCAGAGGTCGTGCCAGCCTGATATGAAAGACAATAAGCGGCGGTAGCGTTAATATGCAGATAAAATGTGACAGTATCGTTATGTTTTGTAGAGTCAATGGTGAAACCGTTGTCTGCAAGAAGAAGGCGTTTGTGGTCGCCACCTGAACGAACGAGAGACACCCAGTCTTCAGTTTTCTGAGTACCAAAACGATCGTTGTCGTTGGTATACTTCTCACCTAAATCGAGATTGCTACCAAGGTTATCCGCCAAATCGAGCGTCGCGTCTACCTTTGTGAATGTGAAGTTTCCGTAGTGTCCTTTCCATCCATCGCTGCAAGCAACAGTGAATTTTAAAGTAAAATTTCCGGCAGGGAGCGAAGGCAGCCAAAGCTTATGATCGGTACCGTAAGTGTCAATGCCCCAATCAGCGGTTTTGGCCTGCGCACCGGTCAACACCTTATCATAAGAAGTACCATCCTCGCCAGCGATTGTCGCCGTATAGGTCGCAACCGCATTCTTGCTCGAACCCTTGAAATAGAAAATGTAATTTCCAGCTTCCGAATTGTTCAAATTGACGACAATTATCGGAACGGCACCGTTATTTTCTTGCGCCATTTCATATACTGTTCCGTCTTTCTTGGCATTCTGCTGAAGCTCCACATATGACAATGCCGCACCGCTGCTGTCGAAAAGCGGAATTTTCTCTCCCGACTTGAAGGTGTAGTAATCCTCCGCCCGTGCGGCTGTGGCGGCGAGCGCGGCGGTGAGGATGAAAACGGCGACGGACGACTTTTTCATGGCTTCTCTCTCCTGTGGGTTTTGACTACCCATAGTATAGCATTTGCCCTCTGTCGCCATCTATCACCACATGTGGGGATTAGGAGTCTAGATTTCTAGGCTTCTAGAATTCTAGACTCCTAGACTTCTAGGATTCTAGACTTCTAGGCTTCTAGAATTCTCGCCTCCCAGCCTCGCCTTGAGTGCGGCGTTTTCGGCTTCAAGCCGGGCCACGCGCGCCTTGAGCGCGGCGATTTCCGCGTTCTGCGCCTGGCGGCGGCCGAGGCGAGCGGCCGTCATACGCTCGCGGATGCCGCCGTTTTCAACGAAGTCTTTCTGCTTGCGCGCCAGCGTGGTCGTCATCATCTTATCGACCATGTGGCAGAGCGTGACGGCGATGTTGGCCATCTCCTCGTCCGTCCACTTTTCGAAATGCGGCTCGTAGTCCGCAAGGTCGTTGTGCGCGCGGCAGAACGCGAGCAGCGCGCCGTAGCGCGGGTGCTGCGCGTCCCAGCGCGCGCGCCCGTGCGCGGCGAGGTAATCGAGGTAGTCTTCCTGAAGTTCCTTGAAGCTCGCGCGCGCAACGTTCAAGAGCTTCAGTTCCATTTCGGTCGATGTCACGCCGTCGGCCAGGCCCTCGACGATATTCTGCTTGCCGCTGCGCGCGGCCTGCACCATCTGATCGACCGTGCGGTCGCCGTATTTCGGCAGGAAGCGCTGGCAAAACGCCACGGTCATCTGATAGAGCACCACGCTCTTGCGGTAATAATAGAGGTCTTCCCACTTGGTCTGGTTTTTAAGTATGGCCATAATGTTTCCTTTGAGCGGTTGCGAGGATTCTAGGAGTCTAGGCGTCTAGGATTCTAGGTTTCTAGGTTTCTAGGAGTCTAGGCTCCCAGCCGCTCAGACGCGAATAGTATGGCATAAATCCGGGAAAGAAATCTTAATTTTATCTTAAGACTGTCTTAAGATTTTCTTAAGATTTCTCGACGGTTCGATTTCTAGGATTCTAGAATTCTAGGTTTCTAGAATCCTAGACTTCTAGAATCCTAGCCGCCTCGATAACCGTCGCGGAGAACGCGGGCAGGATGAGGCTTGAAGCCGTGAACTCAAGTTCGCGTATCGCAACTGCGCCTGGCGATTTCAATATAGCCTTCGGCGACATGCCAGTCGAAGTAATTCGTGCGCATGCCGTCGCGCGAACCGTCGCGAACAGGCTGCCGCACTTCTGCGTCTTCGGCAAGGCGAAGGACCACGACAGCAAGATGGAGGACGAGCTGTTCAGCTCGCTGAAGGAAGGCGACATCGGGATCGCGGACAGGGCGTACAACCACTTCAAGGCACTCTACAGGCAAACGACGCCGTCCCTCTCCCTTGTAATCTGTGCGGCATGAGTTCTTCTTCTTCAGGGTTCTTCTTCATGCAGAATCAGCGAAAGCCTGTACTTGCGTCCGGAATGGACGCGGAACTGCGGCAGTGCTCTGGCATGCGCACTCCATGAATCGTCACCGCCCACGCCCATCTGTGCCGCGTCGATATTTACGATGAGCGTTCCGTCAGGCTCCGGCAGTTCCTCGACATGACGCGCATGCGCAAGGTCCTGCTGCGTCCACGGCCAGACATTGAAGCCAAAGGACGAGCCATCCGCCGCTTCAACAGCCAGCGTGCCGATTTCAAGTCGTGTCGTCTCCGTCCTGTATCCCTGCTCGCCGGGAATGACATAGTTGTTGGGATTGAGCTCCGCTACGCTCATCTGCCATTCGCCGACATTCGTCGCCGCCCTGCGGTCGCAGTAGTTCTCCCACGGCCCGCGCCCCCTCCAGCGCACCAAGGTGTTCGTGCCGCCGCAAACGCGGAAAGTCAGCCCCGCGCGGGGTATGTCCGGCAATCCCTCCGCCGCGACGAACAGCCATTCGACCTTCAAGGATCCATCTGGCAGCTCCTGCGTCGCGATATCGCTTGTGCAACCGTCGGGGACTTTCCCCGTTTCGGTCGCATTCTTCCATATCCTGCAGACGCTCGGCATCTTCCAGCCCCTGTCGTTGTCCGTGGGCGCGCGATAGAAGTTCGGCTTGAACACGATGTCCCCGATCTGCCGGCCTCGAGTGCGTGCGCGGAGAGATGCGGACTGACTCAGCGTCGCACCAGGCGCATTCGGCAGGGAAAGCGAACAGGCTCCGAGATTCAGCGCCCGTGCTTCCAGCGCAGAACCGTGCGGACGGCGGAAGGCGTCGAAAATCCCGTTGCAGCAGAAGCCGCCGTCATTGGGACTGTCGCCGAAATCGCCGCCGTACTTCAGGTTCCCGTCTGCTCCGAGAAGCGCCTGATCTGCAAAATCCCAGATGAATCCGCCTTGATAATGCCGGTTTCTCGCGACAAGCTCCCAGTGCGATTCCTGCGAACCGCCCGCATTGCCCATCGCATGGAGATATTCACACTGGACAAGCGGCTTCGGCGGCGCGTTCGTCACATATCCCTCGCACCTCGCCGCCGGCCAGTACATCGGAGCCAGAATGTCCGAATAGGGCACCGGCCTGTCTGTTGAATACTGAACCAGACGGGATTCGTCTATAGACTTGATCGCGTCATATTCAGCCTGAAGATTCTCGCCCTCCCAGCATTCGTTTCCGAGACTCCAGAAATAAATCGACGGATGATGACGGTAGGTCTTCACCATATTGACGCCTCGCTCCACGAAAGAACCGCGCCATTCCTTTCGGCAGGCGAGCGACCGGCGCGCGTTCCCCTGCCCGGAGCCGTGACACTCCACATTGGCCTCACAGACAAGCAACAGCCCGTATTTGTCGCACAGGCGATACCAGTACGAGTCGTTCGGATAGTGACAAGTCCTTACCGCATTGAACCCATATTCTTTTATGAGTCTGACATCGCGCTCCATCTCCTCATGCGTGACCGCATAGCCGCCGCGGGGGGACATCTCGTGCCGGTTGACCCCCCTGACAACGAGCCTCTCGCCATTCACGTAAACAACAGAATTTGAAATGGCGATGTCGCGGTATCCGTCCGCCCATGCATACCAGTCGCCGTTTGCGGACTGCCAGGTGCGGACATAGAGCTTCGGGTTCTCCGGAGACCATTTCTCCGGATTCGCAACCGGCGGCAGATGTGCAGCGTCTCTGACATCGTGCGGCGTGTCGATGCCTTCCGCCTGAAGCCACACATCGCGATAGATGCCGGAGAGTCTCCAGAAATCCTGATCCTCCAGATACGAGCCGTCGCACCATCGATAGACAGAGACCTCGACAAGGTTTCCGTTCTTGTCCAGGTAAGGCGTGACGTCGAACTCCGCAGGCATGCGCGAATCCTCCGCATAGCCGACCCCTCTCCCGTTCATGCGCAGAAAGAACGCCGAGGCGACGCCATTGAATCTCATGACGATGCGACGGCCTTTCCATCGGTCCGGCAACTTGAACGTGCGGCGATACACGCCAAGCGGATTTCGGTAGACGTACTGCGTGAAATTCGTCGGGGGATCCTCCATGATGTGCGGCGGATTGTTGACATGCGGGTATGTGTAGTTTGTGTAGATCGGGGGATCGTAATCGCCCTGCAGCTGCCAACATCCAGGCACGGCGATCCTGCCTCGCCTGACCGCAGCGGAGTCCGGTCTCGCCCGCCACTCGAATTCCCAATCGCCGTTCAACGACATGACATAAGGCGAATCTTCGCGGGGTCTCTCGAGATTTGCCCACGCTCTGGCCGCAGTCTCGTCGGCGAACGGAACAAGCTCATCACGCGGAGCAAGAGTGTTGACGCGACTGACCGCCGGATCCTCCCAAAAAGGAATTGCCGCTGTCTCCTTTGTCACGGCTGCGACGCGGAAGCCGACGGTGTTGTAGCAACCACCCGGACGCCGCCCCTCTCCCTTGTAATCCGTGCGGCAGGAGTTCTTCATGGCGTACCACGATCCGCCCTTGATGGCGTTGACCTTCTCGCCGCGCTCGCTTCCGTTGCGGGCGACGATCTCGGTGGATGTCCACTCCCAGCAGTTACCCCACATGTCGAGCGCGCCACAGGCGGCCTTCGTGTCGGGATAGGCGTCGACCGGCGTCGTGTAGCCGCCGTCCTCGCCGAGTCGCTTGAAGAGGTCGGTGTAGATAAAACCGGTGTAGTCGCGGTGATTGACCCAGCCGCGCACGCGGCCGTCAGACGATACTGAAAGCACGTCCGACAGCTTGG
>DJXI01000063.1 GCA_002449695.1 Verrucomicrobia bacterium UBA7008
CACATCCCGAAACGCACTTCAGCCTTTATCCATGCGGGTGCGGCGCATTTCCGCAATCAAAAAATGGGTAAACTCCAGGGATGGATTCGGTCCCGGGACGCGCCGTGACGCGCTCGACGCGCGTGCCGAGCGAGCAGATGATGTCGTAGGCGTGCGTGCCCTTCAAGGCCGCCCAGTCGTCGGGCGTGATCGTGTCGTCGCCGCAGCGGCCGAAGCAGATCACCTCGTCGCCCGCCTTCACGTCCGCGACGTCCGTCACGTCCACCGTCGTGTAGTCCATCGAGATGCGCCCGACGATCTTGCACCGCTTCCCGCCGATGAACACGAAGCCGCGGTTCGTCAGCGCGAGCGGCAGGCCGTCCGCATACCCCGCCGAGATCGTCGCGATCCGCGTCGGCTGCGCGAGGCACCACGTGCGCCCGTAGCCGAGCGTCGTGCCCGCCGGCAGCTCGCGCACCTGCGCGACGCGCGTCTTCAGCGTCAGGACCGGCTCGACCTTCAGCGCCTTGCGGCCGTTCGGATCGAAGCTGCCGTGCAGGTTGATGCCCGTGCGCACCATCGTGAACGGCGCCCGGGCCGTCTCGGGGAAGTTGTTGATCGCGTCGCTCGCGGCCATGTGGATCTTCCGGAACGCGAACCCCTCCTGCCGCGCCGCCGCGACGAGCGCCCTGAAGCGCGCGATCTGCGCCCTGGTGAACGGGTCCTTCGGCTCGTACGCCATCGGGCAGTGCGAGAAGATCCCTTCGCAGTCGAGGTTCGGGAGCGCGCGCACCGCGCGCATCACGTCGAGCGCCTCGTCCGCGAGGATCCCGAGCCGCCCCATGCCCGTGTCGATCTTGAAGTGGACCTTCGCCGTCGTCCGCGCGCGGACCGCCGCGGCCGAGATGCGCCGCGCCGTCGCGAGGTCCGTCACCGGCAGCGTCACGCCCGCCCGGACCATCGGCGCGATCTCGTCGGGCAGGATGCTGGAGAGGATCTGCACGGACGGCCGCTCGCCGCGGAAGACGCGCAAGAGCTCCCTCGCCTCGTGCGGCTCGGCGACGCCGAATTCGCGGCAGCCCGCCGCGAAGAGCGCCTGCGCGTAGCGCTCGACGCCCAGCCCGTACGCGTTCGCCTTGAGGACGCACAGCACCTTCAGCGGCGCGACGCGCGCGCAGATCCGCGCGTAGTTGCGCACGAGCGCCGCGAGATCGATTTCAACCTGGACTCTTCTTTTCATTTCGTCTTCACGCTCCATGTCCTGCCGCACATGTGGCAGGTGATGTCGATGGTCGGCGGCAGATCCGCGCGCTCCGCCGCGCTGAGCGCGCCGAGCATCGCCGCCGCGCGCTCCGGCGAGCAGCGGCACGCGAACGCGAGCGGTGCCGTCTTCCGGAGTTCCGCGCGCGCGAGTCCCAGCCGCGAAAGGATCGTCCGCGACGCGACCGCGAGATTCGCCGCGCCCCTGCGGTCCGCGAGCGCCGCCGTCAGCTCCGCCACCGACGCCGTCGAATCCGGCAGCGCCTCGATCATCACGCCGCGCGCATATGTCACCTCAACCTCGTCCGTCACCGCCGCGTCGAGGAGGATGCACGCCTTGCGCTGGAGCGAGCCCGCCAGATACCCGTCGAGCGAATTGGAAATCCCCTGCGAGAGGATGCGCCCCGGCACCGACCGCGTCACCTGCAGCTGCCGCTCGCCGACGACCTTCTTCACGTCGGGCGTCCCGAGCCCGTCGAAGTCGTCCAGCACCTTGCGCTCCGTGTAGCCGCGCAGCGTCCCTTCGCGCGTGCATTCGACGTTGAAGCCGCCGAGCGGCCCCTTGCACTTCATCTGCAGGCTGACCGTCTCGCCCTCCTCGCTCGTCTCGCCGCCCAGGAGCGCCACCGCCGCGAGCGCCTTCGCGAGGAAATGCGCGCTCGTCGGCCCCGCGAGGTGCCCGCGCGCCAGTTCCTGCGCGGCCGCCGTCACGTCGACGATCGTCACCGCGACCTTCCGCTCCGCCTCATACCATTCTTCCCGACCGTTCTTCATCGTCTCCTTCCTCAGAACGAATACTGCACGCCGACCGCGAGCGTGTGGACCGTCTCGACGCGCCGCTCCAGCCCCAGCGTGAAATCGGCGTCGAACCGCAGCGCCCAGCTGTCGGTCAGATAGTAGAGCGCGCCGACGCCGGCGGACGGGCCGGCCTCGCCGTCCGCGAGCCAGCCGCGCGCGCCCGCCGTCACGAACGGATCGAACCGCTCGTAGCCGAAGAGCCTGCCGAATTCCTCGAACCCCTGGAGGTGCCAGAGCCCGCGCACCGCGAGGCCGACCTTGTTCTCCAGCACCGCCACTTCGCCGTCGAGCGCCACCGTGTCGGTGAAGTAATAGCCGACGCGCAGCGCGCCGCCGCCGCGCCGCCGCAGGTCGCCGCCGCCCTGCGGCAGGACGAGCGCGCCCGCCGCGCCCGCGTACCGGCGGTCGAAGTCAAAGTCCGCGTCCGTTCCGCCGAAGCCGGCGAACGCGCACGCGGCGGCTAGGAACGCGCACAGAATTCGTGGAGCCATTTCAATTCCCTTCTGCGCATGCGCGCGTAGTCGCGCGGCGAAAAGTCGTCCGCGCCCGACAGGTGATCCATTCCGTGCGCGACGTAGAGAAGCAGTTCCTTCGCCGCCGACCAGCCCGCGCGTTTCGGCGCGGCGGTGCGCGCGCGCACGGCGTTGACGTACAGTTCGCCGTAGACGCCGGCCGGTTCGCCCGGCAGCGCGTCGTAGCCCTGCGTCGTCACGTCGGTCGGCCCGTCCGCGCCGTTGATCGCGCGGTGCGTCTCGGCGGAGAACGCGTCGTCCTGGAGAATGACGGTGACGGCGCAGAACGGCCGGCCGCAGCGCGCCGACGAACGTGCGGCGAAAAACGCGGCCGCGCGGCGGATGTCGGCCTTCGTCAGCCCCGTCCCGCGCGGCAGAACGCCGTCAACTGTCACCTGACATGTCATGCGGATAGTATAGCACATTCCCCGTCCAGCCGCTAGACCCGGCGCGCGGCGGCCATCGACAGCGAGACGGCGACGAGCACGAGCAGCGCGCCCGCGAGCAGGAAGGACGCGAAGTGCTCGTCCCAGCGGTCCCACGCGTCGGCCTCCAGCTGCGTCTTCTCCAGCTGGTCGATCTCTTCGAGCGCGGCTTCGAGCGCGGCGCGGTCGTTGACGGCGAAGTAGCGGCCGCCCGTCTTTTCGGCGATCGACTTCAGCTGCTGCTCGTCGAACGTCATGTCGGCGTACTGCACGACGCGCCGCCCGAAGAAGTCGGTGCCGAAGATCGGCGTGCGGCGCGCCTTCGTGCCGATGCCGATCGCATAGACCTTGATGCCGAGCTTCGCCGCGCTCGCCGCCGCCTCGTCCGGCTCGACCGCGCCCGTGTTCGAGACGCCGTCCGACAGGAGAATGACGATCTTCGACTTCGGCTGCGCGTCCTTCAGGCGCAGGAGCGCCGTCGCGAGGCCGTCGCCGATGGCCGTCATCTGCTCGTCGCGGGCGATGGCGCGCCCCTGCGCGTCGACGGCGATGGAGGGAATCTCCACGCCCTTGAGGACGTTCAGGAGCGCGGCGTGGTCGGCCGTCAGCGGCGCGCGCGTCGCGGCGTAGCCGCCGAAGGTGACGAGGCCGATCAGGTCGTCGGGCCGCTTCTCGACGAATTCCGCAAAGAGCTTCTTGACGACGGCGAGGCGCGTCGTCTCGAGCGAAAACTTCTCGCCCACGGGCGTGAGGTCCAGCGCCTCCATCGAACCCGACACGTCCACCGTCATCGCGATGGCGATGGCGTCGACGCTGCGCTTCTCGTGCGCGAGCGGCGTGCGCGGGCGCGCGGCCGCCACGACGAGGAGCGCGAGCCCCGCCAGGAGGAGATACGGCGTGAGCGCGGCCACGTGCGCGCGCCAGCCCGCCGTCTTCGCCGGCAGGCGCGCAATCGCCGAAAAGCGGATCGCCCCCGAACGGCGCGCGCGCCGCAGGAGCCGCCACGCGGCGAAGGCGAGCGGCAGCGCGAAGAGGAGCATCCAAGGATGCGCGAGCGTCATGCGCGCACCTCCTTTCCGGCGGCCGTCTGGCTGTCGCCCGTCAGGTACGTGCGCGCGGCGGCCGTCGCCTCGTCCGCCATCTCCGGCGTCGCCTCGACGCCCGCGAACTTGACCATGTCGGCGGACTCGAGGAACGCGCGCAGGTCGTCGGAGCGGAATTCGCGCAGGAATTCCTCGGTCGTCAGGTGCGGCGCCCGGATGCCGTACTTGCGCTGGACGTAGCGGCGCACGACCATCGTCAGCTCCACGTAGAAGTCCTTGTATTTCCCGCGCCCGGGGAGCCCCTTCCGGATCAGCCGGTCGAGCTCCGCCCAGGCGCGCTCGATCGGGCTCATGCGGTGCTCCTTCACGCGGCGGACGAGGAAACGCGCGAGGGCGACGAGCCCCGCGACGACGAGCGCGGCGACGAGGAGCGCGAGCGCGACGAAACCGACGAGCTTCAGGCTCAGGGGCGGCAGGTCCTTCTTCGGATCGGTCTCGATGCCGCCCGTCACCGCCTCGCGCGCGGGCGGCGGATCGAAGTAGACGGCGCCGGTGTAGAAGTCGCCGACGACGAGCGGCGCGATGCGGTAGACGCGCGCGCACGGCTCGGGGACGAGCTTCCAGTTGACGACCTGCGTCACCGCGCCGTCCTTCGCGACGACGGGCTCCTCCGCGAACTCCTCGGCGAGCGAGAAGCCCTGCACGCGCGCGCGCAGGTCGGGCGGCGCGACGGCCGCGCCCTTCGGCGTCGTCAAGGTCAGCGTCACGAACACGCTGCGCGCGGGGTCGATCCCCGTCGTCTCCGACTCCAGCTTGAAATCGATGCCGCCTTTCTGCATCGTCAGGAGCGTCGCCGCAATCAGCAATAGGGACATTCTATCCTCGCCCTCCTCTGCCTGTCATCCTGTTCAGTACCATAACCGAGCCTTCCGCGACCTGCGCCTGTTGTTACCGCTTGCGGGCGCGGCGCTTGAAAAGCGCGCGCACGTCGTCGATGTACGGGCGGTCGGTCGCCAGGTGCAGCGTGTCGATGCCCGTCTTGGCGAAGAACCGCCGCGCCGTCGCCTCCGCCTCGTCCGCCGCCGCCGCAAACGCGCGCCGCAGCTTCGCGCTGGACGTGTCGACGAGCACGAGCTCGCCCGTCTCGGGATCCTCCAGCTCGACGAGCCCCACGTCCGGGAGCGCGCGCTCCGCCGGATCGGCGACCGTCACGCAGACGAGGTCGTGGTGGCGCGCCGTCGCGCGCAGGAGCCGCGCAAACGCATCGTCGCCGCCCTGCTGCAGAAAGTCCGAGACGAGGAAGACGACGGCCCGCCGCTTCTGCACCTGGTTGAGGAACCGGAGCGCGGCGGGAATGTCGGTGCCGCCCTCCGCGTCCTCGCCCGCCGCCAGCACCTCGCGCGCCAGCCGCATCACCGAATCGCGCCCCTTGCGCGGCGGGATGTACTTGACGATCCGGTCGGAGAAGAGGACGAGCCCCACCTTGTCCTGGTTGCGGATCGCCGTCAGCGCCAGAAGCGCCGTCACCTCCGCCGCGAGCTCCGCCTTCGTGCGGCCGCGCGAGCCGTAGCTCTGCGAGCCCGACACGTCGACCATGAAGAGCACCGTCAGCTCGCGCTCCTCGCTGTAGCGCTTGATGTAGGGCGCGCCCGTGCGGGCGGTCACGTTCCAGTCGATCGTGCGCACGTCGTCGCCGACCGCGTAGGGGCGCACCTCGTCGAACTCGACGCCCTGGCCCTTGAACGTCGAATGGTAGTCGCCGCTGAGCTGGTCGTCGATCAGCTTGTTGGTGAGGATGCGGATCTTCCCCACCTTCGCCATCAGCTCCTGGACGTCTGTCTTGCGCCGCTCCATTCAGCCCTCTCCTCTCTCCTTTCTCAACCTTCCCCTCCCAACTCTCAACTCTCCATTCTCAACTCTCAACTCTTCACGGTACCGGCACTTCGTCCAGGATCTTGTCGATGATGACGTCGCTCGTCAGGTTCTCCGCCTCGGCCTCGTACGTGAGGAGAATGCGGTGGCGCAGCACGTCGTGCACGACTTCCTTCACGTCCTGCGGCGTCGCGTACGCGCGCCCCTTCAACAGCGCATTGCCGCGCGCGGCGAGGTTCAGCGCGAGCGTCGCGCGCGGACTCGCGCCGTTCTGGATGTGCGCGTTCGGCTCGCGCGTCTTGAAGACGATGTCGAGGATGTAGTCGCCCACCTTCTCGTCGCAGTAGACGTCCTTCAGCGTCTCGCGCAGCGTCGCGATGTCGTCCGGCGTGCAGACCGTCGCCGCCGTCGGCTTCTCGCCCGCCTCCGCGAAACGCTGCATGATGCGCCGCTCGTCCGCCTTCGTCGGCGTCTCGACGAGGCACTTGAACATGAAGCGGTCCACCTGCGCCTCGGGGAGCGGGTACGTCCCCTCCTGCTCCAGCGGGTTCTGCGTCGCCAGCACGAGGAACGGACGCGGCAGCGGATACGTCTCGTCGCCGATCGTCACCTGACGCTCCTGCATCGATTCCAGCAGCGCCGACTGCACCTTCGCGGGCGCGCGGTTGATCTCGTCGGCCAGCAGCAGGTTCGTGAACACGGGCCCCTTCTTCGGCGTGAACTCGCCCGTCTTGGGCGAATAGACGAGCGTGCCGACGACATCGGCCGGCAGCAGGTCCGGCGTGAACGAGATGCGCCGGAACTCCAGCCCCAGCACCTTCGCGAGCGTGTTGCACGCGAGCGTCTTGGCGAGGCCCGGCACGCCCTCCAGCAGGATGTGCCCGTCGGTCACGAGCGCCAGCACGAGGCGGTCGATCAGCTTCTCCTGGCCGACGATCACGCGGCCCACTTCGTCACGGATTTTCGCCGTCAGCTCCTTCTGGGCGGCGATGCGGTTCGTTGCTTCCTTGAGGTCCATTAGGTGTCTCCTTTGATGAAATCCCTGACCATCTCCTTGACGGCGTGCCACTTCACTTGCGGCAGCCGCTTCAGGTCCATTGAAATCTTCAGCCGCCGCGCGATGACATCCGCGTCGCCGTCGACCGGCAGCGCGCCGCGCACGCGCGCGAGGCAGTCGCGCCAGAGCTGGCGCACGAATTCCTGGAGGATGTCCGACGGCGTCTGGCCGCTCGCCTGGCTGCGGCCGGCCCCCGCGAGCGCCGCGTCGAACCAGCCGCGCTCGGTGTCGTCGAGCGCGTCCGCGAAATCCGCGAACAGGTCCTCGCCGGCCGTCGCGCCGTCGCGCCACACCTGGACGAAGCGGCGCGTGAAATCGTGCGCGAAGACGCGGTCGGGCAGAAACTCGCCGACCTGCCCCGCGAGCGCGCCGTCGCCCTCGTTCGCCATCAGAAACGCCATGAACTCGCGCTCGCGCGCGGGCGGCGGTTCGCGCGATTCGACGCGCGGCGCGTCCGCCGCGTCGTCCGCCGACGGCTCCGCGTCCGCCGGCGGTTCGTCGTCCGCCGGCGCAGGCACCGTCTCTGCGCCGCTGCGCCGCTGCGCGAGGTCCCGTCTCCGCGCCGCCTCCGCCGCGACGGCCGCGCGCGCCTTCTCCAGCTCCTCGTTCAGCGCGGCGACGGGCAGCGCGAGCAGCTTCGACGCCTCGTCGACCATCGTCGCGCGCAGGATGGCCGACGGGCACGCGGCCACCGTCTCCAGCACCGCGTGCGAAATGCGCGCGACCGCGTCGATCGACTGCGGGTTCGCCTCCTTCGCCTTTTCCGCGCGGCACTGGAAGCTGACGATCGATTCCGCCGCGTCGATGCGTTGCTGGAGGGCGGCCGCGCCGTGGCGGCGCAGGAAGCTGTCGGGGTCGTCGCCGTCGGGGAGGCTCACGACGCGCACGGGCAGTTCGCGCGCGAGCAGCAGCCGCGCGACCTTGACCGTCGCTTTGTGGCCGGCCGCGTCGTCGTCGTACATGAGCAGCGCCGCGTCCGCGACCTTCTTCACCATCTCGGCGTGCTCCTCGGTGAACGCCGTCCCCTGCGAGGCGACGGCCGTCGTGAAACCGCACAGGTGCAGGCGGATCGTGTCGATCTGGCCTTCGCAGCAGATGATCTCGCGGTGCGGCGCACGAACGATGGGACCGGCCGCCTTGTCGAAGCCGAAGAGCACCTGCGACTTCTTGAAGATCGGCGTCTCGGGTGAATTGACGTACTTGCCCGCCTTCTTGTTCTCGACGAGCTGCCGCCCGGAAAACGCCACGACGCGGCCGCGCCGGTCGCGGATCGTAAACATGAGGCGTCCGCTGAAGCGATGGTAATAGTCGCGAGCATCAGGCACGCCACCCCTTTGCACATCCGGTTGAGCGGTGAACTTAATCACACCTGCTTCTTCAAGTTCATCAACCGCATAACCGTTTTTTTCCGCCCATTTCAATATCACATCCGAACCAACAGGTGCATAACCAATCAAGAAATCTTTCTGCGCCGCATCGCCAAGGTCGCGGCTTTTCAGATAGTCGCGCGCGATCTGCGCCTCTTTCGTCTGCTGGAGGCAACGGTGGTAGAACTGCGCGAGTTCGAGCATGAGCGCGTAGAGCCGCTTGCGTCGACCGTCCGCCGGGTCGCTGCGCTCCTCGATCTTGACGCCGCACTGCTCGGCGAGCTTCTTGACGGCATCGATGTAGCCGAGCCCTTCCATCTTCTGGACGAACTTGATCGCGCCGCCCGCTTCGCCACAGCCAAAGCACTTATAGAAACCTTGCGCCGGGTGTATGTGGAAGCTCGGCGTCTTCTCGTTGTGAAACGGGCAGCACGCCACATAGTCTGCTCCGGCGCGGCGGATCTGAATGCCATACGAGGCGATCAGGTCCGCGAGATCGGTGCGGGCCTTGATCTCTTCGATAATCGCCTCCGAGACGGCCATGACGGGCGGGCTCTTACACGAGGCCGGCCAGTTTCGCGGCGAGGCCGGTATAGGTCGCGGGCGTCAGCTTCAGGAGCCGCGCCTTGTCCGCCTTCGGCAGCGGCAGCGCCTTGACGAATTCCTGCAGAGTCTCGGCCGTCACGCGGCGGCCGCGCGTCAGCTCCTTCAGCCGCTCGTACGGATGGTCCATCCCCACCTTGCGCATGACGGTCTGGATCGGTTCGGCGAGAACCTCCCAGTTGCGGTCGAGGTCTTCGGCGAGCCGCGCCTCGTTGAGCTCCAGCTTGCCGAGGCCCTTCAGCGTCGAGCGGATGGCGATGAGCGTGTAGCCGAAGCCGACGCCCATGTTGCGGAGCGTCGTCGAATCGGTGAGGTCGCGCTGGAGGCGCGAGATCGCGAGCTTGCGCGCCATGAAGCCGAGGACCGCGTTCGCGAGGCCCAGATTGCCTTCGGAATTCTCGAAGTCGATGGGATTCACCTTGTGCGGCATCGTCGACGAGCCGATCTCGCCCTTGATCGTGCGCTGCTTGAAGTAGCCCATCGAGATGTACATCCACACGTCCCTGTCGAAGTCGAGGAGCACGGCGTTCCAGCGGCCGAGGGCGTCGAAGAGCTCGGCGATCCCGTCGTGCGATTCGATCTGCGTCGTCAGGCGGTTCTGCCGGAGCCCCAGTCCTTCGATCACCCGGCGCGACAGCTTCTCCCAGTCGACCGCCGGGTACGCCGCGAGGTGCGCGTTGAAGTTGCCGACCGCGCCGTTCATCTTGGCGGGCATGACGAGGCGGTCGATCTCGTCCGCCTGACGCCCCAGCCGCGCCGCCA
Source organism: Verrucomicrobia bacterium UBA7008 (assembly GCA_002449695.1). Taxonomy (GTDB): domain Bacteria; phylum Verrucomicrobiota; class Kiritimatiellia; order RFP12; family UBA1067; genus UBA1067. Next base: position 9,679 of record DJXI01000063.1, read on the forward strand.
CGACCGCGAACTCCTTGCCGACGGTCGTGGGCGAGGCGGGCTGGCCGTGCGTGTGCGCGAGCATGGGGACCTCCGCATACGCCTTGGCGAGCGCGGCGATCTCGTTCCTGCACGCGTCCATCGCCTGCCGGAGCACCGCCTTGCCGTCGCGCAGCATGAGCGCGTGGGACATGTTGTTGATGTCCTCCGACGTGCAGCCGAAGTGGATGAACTCGGTGCGCGTTGCGAGGCTCGTGCCCGCAACCTTCTCCTTGAGGAAGTATTCGATGGCCTTGACGTCGTGGTTCGTCGTCTTTTCGATCTCCTTCACGCGCCGCGCGTCGTCGAGCGTGACGCTCGCCGCGAGCGCGCGGAGCGACTTGCGCTCCGCCGCCGTCAGCGCCTTGCACTCCTTGATCGCCTTCGCGTCGCAGAGGGCCTCCAGCCACGCGCATTCCACCTGGATGCGCCGCTTGATGAGCCCGTACTCCGAGAAGACGTCCTGGAGCTCCGTGCACTTGTTCGCATAGCGCCCGTCGATCGGCGAGACGGCGGTCAGGGTGTCAAGTTCCATCGTCGGCCCCCCCTCGCTTACGCGATCTCCTTCGCGACCCTGTAGACGTTGTCGACCGTGAAGCCGAACTCCTGCGCGAGCACCTTGTAGGGCGCGGATTCGCCGTAATGGTCCATCGTCACGAAGCGCGTCGTGCGGTAGTCGAGCCGGAAGCGGTCCCAGCCGAAGCGGACGCCCGCCTCGACGATGACGCGCTTCTTCATGAGCTCCGGCAGCACCTCGTCGCGGTACGCGCACTTCTGCGCGAGGAAGAGCTCGACGGACGGCAGCGACACGACGCGCACCGACTTGCCCTCTGCGACCAGCCGCTTCGCCGCCTCGATCGACAGCGACACTTCGCTGCCCGTGGCGAGGAAGACGACCGTCTCGCCGCCCTGGACGCCCGACTGGAAGATCACGTAGCCGCCCTTGGCGACGCCCTCGTGCGTGACGCCCGCGAGCGTCGGCAGGTTCTGGCGCGTCGTCATGATGCAGCTCGGCCCCTTGACGTTCATCAGCATCTCCACCCACGCGTACGCCGTCTCGTTGGCGTCGGCCGGACGGAACGTCGTCAGGCCCGGCACCGTGCGCAGCGCCGCGAGGTGCTCCACCGGCTCGTGCGTCGGGCCGTCCTCGCCGACGTAGAAGCTGTCGTGCGAAAAGACGAAGATCGACGGCAGCTTCATCAGCGCCGCGAGGCGCAGCGCCGGCTTGCAGTAGTCGCTGAAGACGAAGAACGTCGCGCCGAAGCCGCGGTAGTACCCGAAGGCCGTCAGGCCGTTCGCGATCGCCGTCATGGCGAGCTCGCGGATGCCGTAGTGGATGTTGCGCCCGTCCCACGCGCCCGGGGCGATGTCGCCGAGGTCTTTCATGTACGTCTTGTTCGAGGGCGCCAGGTCCGCCGAGCCGCCGACGAGCTCGGGCGCGACCGCCGCGAGCGCGTTCTGGACCTTGCCGCTGACGTTGCGCGTCGCGTCCGCCGCGCCGACCTCGAACTTCGGCAGCGCGTTGACGAGCTTCATGTAGTCGGGCGCCTTCGTCTCGAGCGTCAGCTGCGGGTTCGCGCGCCGCCACTTCTTCGCGACGCGGTGCAGGCGCGTGAAGCGGTCGCGGAACATCGCGTAGACCTCCTCGGGCACGTAGAAGCTCTTGGCGGGATCGAAGCCGAGCGCGGCCTTGGTCGCCGCCGTCTCCTCCGCGCCGAGCGGCGAGCCGTGGCAGCCGCACGTGTTGCACTTGTGGGGCGCGCCCTTGCCGATCGTCGTCTTGGCGATGACGATCACGGGCTGGCCGACGGTCTTGAGCGCGCGCCGGAACGTGCGGTCGATCTGGTCGAAGTCGTGGCCGTCGCACGCGTAGACCTTCCAGCCGTACGCCTCGAAGCGCTTCTTCACGTCATCGGCCATCGACATCTGCGCCGTGCCCTCGATGGTGATGTTGTTCGAGTCGTAGACGAGGATGAGGTCGTCGAGCTTCAGCGTGCCCGCCCAGCTGCACGCCTCGTGGCTGATGCCTTCCTCCAGGTCGCCGTCGCCGCAGAAGACCCACGTCTTGTTGCCGGTCTTCGCCTTCTTCGCCGCGAGCGCGAGGCCGCACGCCATCGCGATGCCCTGGCCGAGCGGTCCCGTCGTCACCTCGACGCCCGGCATCACGCCGCGCTCCGGATGGCCCGCGCAGCGCGAACCGAACTGGCGGAACGTCTTCAGCTCGTCGATCGTCAGCCCCCCGACGCCCGCGAGGTGGCTCAGCGCATAGACGAGCGACGACGTGTGGCCGCCCGAGAAGACCATGCGGTCGCGCGCCGGCCACTTGACGTCCTGCGGGTCGATGTTCAGAAATTTCAGCCAGAGCGAGACGGCGAGATCCGCCTGCCCCATCGGGCCGCCGGGGTGGCCCGAGTTCGCCTTGTCCACCATGTCCGCGCACAGGCAGCGCACCGTGTCCGCCGCCAGTTTCAGCTGTTCGTTCGTCAGTTTCATGTCGTCCCGTTCCTTTTCTTCTTTTTCTCTTGTTGTTTGATGATTGGTAAGTATATCAAAAAATCAGCCGTCCTGCCGCCCCCGGAGGCGGCACGCCTCGCAGGCGAAGCCCATGAGGTGGCTGTCCACCGACGCGTCGAGCGACGACGAGAGTTTCGTGAAGTCGCGCGTGTCGACGGCTTCGAGGAAGTCGCGCACGAGCGCGAGATCGCCGCCGGCGTGGCCGTTGTCCTTGTAGTTCGAGGCCGACGGATCGAACGTCCAGCTCGCCTTCGTCCCCTTCCTGAAGTCGTAGACCGCGAACGTCGTGCCGTCGCCTTCGATGTAGCCGCGCGTGCCCATCACGCGCGTGCGGCGGCCGCCCCACGGCGTGAACGCGTCCATCGTAAACGACGCGGTGACGCCGCCCTCGAAGAGGAAGGTCGCGACGAGGTGGTCGGGCTGGTCGTTGGCGCAGCGGTAGACGCAGCGCCCGTAGTCCGTCGTGCGCAGCTTTTCGAGGATCGTCTCCTCCGGCGCGTCGCGCGGCACGTCGAAGACGTAGAGGTGCCAGCGGCGGCGCGCGTAGATGTCGATCGCCGAATACGGGCACGTCGCCTCGTGCGGGCAGCCGTCCGTGCAGCGCGCGGGCGCGCCCGCGGGCGCGTGCGCCGCCGTGAAGTGGGCGAGCCCCCCTTCCGCGTGCACGCGCACGCACGGGCGGCCGACGAGCCACTTCAGGATGTCGAGGTCGTGGCAGCACTTCGCGACGATCATCGGCGTCGTCGCCTGTGCGTCGTGCCAGTTGCCGCGCACGAACGAATGCGCCATGTGCGCGAACTGGACCGGCTCCTGGTGCTGGATGCTGACGAGTTCGCCGATGAGCCCGTCGTCGAGCGCCGCCTTGAGCGCGCGGAAGTACGGCGCGTACCGGAGCACGTGGCCGACCGCGACCATCACGCCCGTCTCGTGCTGGCGCCTGAGGAGCGCGCGGCACTCGTCCGCCGTCTGCGCCATCGGCTTTTCGAGCAGGATGTCGTAGCCCTGGCGCATCGCCTCCATCGCCGGCTCGAAATGGAGATCGTCGGGCAGCGAGATGAGGAGGATGTCGGCGAGGCGGCCCGCGGCCAGCAGCTCGTGAAAGTCGCCGAAGCGGCGGTCGGCGGGCAGCTTCCACATCTCGCCCATCCGGTCGCGCCGCGCCGCGTTGATGTCCGCGACCGCGACGACGCGCAGCGTGCCGGGAAAGAGCTTCCCGTACGCGGTGTACTCAAAACCGCGCGAACCCGCGCCCATGACCGCGACGGTGAGTTCGCGGCGGGTGCGGGTTCCAAGCGGCCTGACCGGATAGTTGAGCGTGCGCTCCTCCATCGGCAGCCTCCGGCGGCTTACGCCTTGGCGTCGAGCTCCGCCATCGCGGCCTTGCGCGAGAGCTTGATGCGCCCGCGCTGCTCGTCGATGTCGATGCACTTGACCATGATCTTGTCGCCGACCTTGCAGACGCCGTCCATCGACTTGAGGAACTTGTCGGAGAACTCGCTGATGTGCACGAGCCCTTCGAGCCCCGGGAGGATCTCGGCGAACGCGCCGAAGTCCTTGATCGCGGTGACGGTCGCCTCGTAGATCTTGCCGATCTCCGCCTCGGCGGTCAGCTTGTTGATCTCCTTGATGGCCCTCTCCATCATCTCGGGCGAGGTCGCGTAGACGGTGACGAGGCCGATGTTGAGCGCCTTGTCCTCGTCGATGTCGATCTGGGCGCCCGTCGTCGCGCAGAGGGCCTTGATCGTCTCGCCGCCCTTGCCGATGACCGCGCCGATCTTCTCGGCCTTGATGGTGATCGTCTTCATGCGCGGCACGTACGGATTGAGCTCCGCGCGCGGCGCCGGGATGACGGTCTCCATGAAGTCGATGATCTTCAGCCGCGCGTCATGCGCCGCCTTGACCGCGCCCTCGACGAGGTCCCACGTGAGGCCGCGCAGCTTCAGGTCGACCTGGAAGCCGGTGATGCCCTTGCGGGTGCCGCCGACCTTGAAGTCCATGTCGCCGCAGTGGTCTTCCGCGCCGAGGATGTCGGTGACGAGCACCTTCTGGGACTGGTCGTCGTTGGTGAAGAGGCCAATCGAAATGCCCGCGACCGTGCGCTTCAGGGGCACGCCCGCGTCCATGAGCGCGAGGCAGCCGTTGCAGATCGACGCCATCGACGACGAGCCGTTCGAGCCCATGATCTCGGAGACCACGCGGATCGAATACGGGAAATCGTCGGGGAGCACCTCCGCGAGCGAACGCTCGGCGAGCGCGCCGTGGCCGATCTCGCGGCGGCCCGTGGAGCCGAGGCGGCCGACCTCGCCCGTGCAGTAGGGCGGGAAGTTGTAGTGCAGCATGAAGCGCTTCGAGAGGTCCCCGCCCGTCACCGAGTCGAGTTCCTGCGCGTCCTTCTTCGTGCCGAGCGTGACCGTCGCGAACGACTGCGTCTCGCCGCGCGAGAAGATCGCCGAGCCGTGGAGGCGCGGGAGAACCCCGACCTGCGCGGAGAGCGGACGGATCTCGTGCTGGGCGCGGCCGTCGATGCGCTTGCCGTGGACGAGCACGTTCCTGCGGACGGTCTCGATCTCGAGCGCGTCGAAGAGGTGGACGAAGCCGACGGCGTCGATCTCGGGCCACTTCTCGCTGACCTTCTTGAGGAGGTCCTCCTTGATCGCGCTGACCTTGCCCTGGCGCTCCAGCTTGCCCTTGATGAGCAGCGCCGCCGCGAGCGCCTCGCCGCCCTCCTTGCGGATGAAGTCCATCTTGTCCTGCGGCTGCGGGACGTCGACGATCACCTTGTCGGGCTTGCCGAGCGCGCGGCGCATCTCGATCTGGAGGTCGATGATCTTCTCGACCTCCTCGTGCGCGCGCTTGAGCGCCGCGATGAAGTCCTCGTCGCTGATCTCGCTCGCGGAGCCTTCCATCATCAGGAACTTGCCGCGCAGACCGGCGTAGAGGAGGTCGATGTCGCTCTTCGCCTTCTGCTCGTGCGTCGGGTTGATGACCCACTCACCGTCGACGCGGCCGATGCGCACGCAGCCGATCGGGCCCATGAACGGGATCTCCGAGATGTGCAGCGCGGCCGACGCGGCGTTCACCGCGAGGAAGTCGCCCTCGCGCGTCCCGTCGGACTGGATGAGCGTCGAGTTGACCTGGACGTCGTTGTAGTAGCCGTCGGGGAAGAGCGGACGGATCGGACGGTCGCACATGCGCGCCGTGAGGATCTCCTTCGACGAGGGACGCGCCTCGCGCTTGAAGAAGCCGCCGGGGAAGCGGCCCGCCGCGTAGAACTTCTCGCGGTATTCGCACTGCAGCGGGAAGAAGTCGATGCCTTCGCGCGGCGTGTCGGTGTTGGTGACCGCCGTGAAGACGGTCGTGTCACCGTACGAGACGGTGACGGCCCCGGCGGCCTGCTGCGCCAGGAGCCCGGTCTCGATCACGAGGTCCGTCCCCGCGATGTCGACCTTGAACTGCTTTGTACCTTGCATTGTCTTTTTTCTTTCTGTCTGTCAGCTGTCCTTACTTCGCGCGCAGACCGAGCTTCTTGACGAGCGTGTAGTAGCCGTCGGCGTTTTCGCGCTTGAAGTACTCGAGGAGTTTGCGGCGGTTCTGCACCTTGCGCAGGAGGCCGTAGCGCGAGGAGTGGTCCTTCTTGTTCGCCTTGAGGTGGGCCGTGAGCGCCTCGATCTCGCGGGTCAGGAGCGCGATCTGCACTTCGCAGGATCCCGTGTCGCGGTCATGGCGCTGGAATTCGTTCTTGATGGCGGCCTTGTCGAGTTTCATCTTGTTTGTTTCTTTCGTTTTCGTTCCGCGAACCGGGAAGCCGAAACCCTGCCGAGGCCGCACCGTGCGGCTTCGTCGCCCTTCGATCGAAGAGCCTCCGCGGCAGGGATAACCTCCTGAGACAGTCGCAGATTGGCGCGTAGTATATCACATTTCGCCGCGTGCGCGCAACCCCGCCCGCGGCGGTTCAGCCCAGCAGCTCCAGGAGGCGCGCTTCGTCGATCACCTCCGTGCCGAGCGCGCGCGCCTTCGCCGTCTTCGTCGCGCCGACGTTCGCGCCCGCGATCAGGTAGCGCGTCTTCGACGTGACCGCCGACTGCACGATGCCGCCCGCCGCCTCGATGCGCTTCGCGTACTCGCCGCGCGGCCGCGAGAGCGTACCCGTCAGCACGCAGCCGACGCCGGCGAGCGGGCCGTCCGTCCGGACCGTCCGCGCCGCGCGGCGCGGATCGATCCCGAGCGCCGCCAGCCGCGCGCGGAAGGTCTGCCCGTAGGGGCTGTCGAAAAACGCGAGCACCGCTTTCGCCGCCTCGACCTTGATGGGCAGGATTTCGCGCTCCTTGCCCTTCTTCGCGTCGTTCGCGACGACGTGGCGCAGCACGGCGCTCGCCGGGAGGTCGCTCAGCTTCTCGTGTTCGGCCGCGATGTCCTTGGCGACGGTGACGCCGACGTTCGGGATGCCGATCGCGAAGAGCCACCGTTCGAGGCTCGCCGTCCGCGCCGCCTCCACCGCGTCGCGCATGTTCGCCGCGTTCTTGCCGAACTTGCGCGGCGCGCCCGCCTCGCCGACGTCCAGCTCCGCGAGCGCCGCGTAGTCGAGCGTGAAGAGGTCGAGCGGATCGGCGACGAGCTTCTTTTCGACGAGCAGATCCGCGAGCCGTCCGCCGAGCGACCTGATGTCGAGCGCGTTGCGCGAGCAGAAGTGCTCCAGCCGCCGCTGGAGCTGCGCGGGGCACGCCGGATTGATGCACCGCACGGCCACCTCGCCCGCCGCGCGCGCGACCGCGCCGCCGCAGACGGGGCACGCCGTCGGGAAGACGAACGGCACGACGAACAGGTCGCGCTTCTCCGTCAGCACGCCGTCGATGGCCGGGATCACGTCGCCCGCCTTGACGAGCCAGACGTGGTCGCCGACGCGGATGTCCTGCGCGGCGATCTGGTCGGCGTTGTGGAGCGTCGCGCGCGCGATCACGCTGCCGGCGAGCTCCACCGGCTCCAGCTCCGCGACCGGCGTCAGGACGCCCGTGCGGCCCACCTGCACCGTGATGCCGCGCACGACCGTCTCCGCGCGCTCGGGCGCGTACTTGTAGGCGCGCGCCCAGCGCGGCGAATGGGCCGTCGCGCCGAGTGCGCCGTAGAACGCGCGCTCGTTGATCTTGAGCACCGCGCCGTCGATCTCGAAGCGGAAGCCGTGGCGGTTCGCGCCGAGCTCGTCGATGGCGGCGATCGCCTCGTCCATCGTCGCCGCGACGCGGCTCCACGGCGCGACCGGGAAGCCCCAGCGCCGGAACGTCGCGATCAGTTCGGTGTGCGACGCGAAGCCGTCGCAGCCGACGCCGCCCGCGTTGTAGATGACGGCGTCCAGGGGCCGCTGCGCGACCACCTTCGGGTCTAGCTGCTTGAGGCTGCCCGCGCAGGCGTTGCGCGGATTCATGAACGTCTCCCGGCCCGCCTCGTCGAGCTCCGCGTTCAGCTTCACGAAGCCGTCGCGCGTCATGTACACTTCGCCGCGCACCTCCAGGCGGTCGGGCGCGTCGGCGGGGAGCGCCTTCGGAATCGAGCGGATCGTGCGCACGTTCTGGGTCACGTCGTCGCCCACCTCGCCGTTGCCGCGCGTCGCCGCGCGCACGAGCCGCCGGTCCTCGTAGAGGAGCGAGATCGACACGCCGTCCACCTTCGGTTCGACGACGTAGTGCCAGCCGCCGTCCGGCAGCTCCTTGCGCAGGAATGCGTCGAACGCGACGAGCTCGCCCTTTTCGTAGCACTTGTCGAGCGACTTCATGGGCGGATCGTGGCGCACCGGCGCGAAGCCCGCGAGCGGCTCGCCGCTCACGCGCAGCGTCGGCGAGTTCGGGTCCTTGAACTGCGGAAAGTCGTGTTCGAGCCGGATCAGCTCCTCGTACATCCGGTCGTAGTCCGCGTCGGCGATGACCGGCCGCGCCTCGACATAGTAAAGGCGGTCGTTGCGGTTGATCGCCGCAACGAGTTCCGCCATCCGCGCCTGCGCTTCATGTTCACTGAGCATGAAGATAGTATATCATATTCTAGCTTCTAGAATTCTAGGCGTCTAGAGCTTCTAGACGCCTAGGCGTCTAGACTTCTAGAATCCTAGACTTCTAGAAAACCAGCGCGCCGTTCTCGGCCGTCACGCGGATGGTCGCGCCCGGCGGGTACTTGCCCGCGACGATGCCCTTCGCGATCGGATTCTCCAGCGCGCGCTGGATCGCCCGCTTGACGGGCCGCGCGCCGTAGGCGGGATCGTACCCGTCCTTCGCGAGCACCGCCACCGCCGCGTCGTCCACCGCCAGCGTCAGGTTCTGGTCGGCGAGCCGCCGCGTCAGGTCCTTCAGCTGGAGCCGCACGATCTCGCGGATCTGGTCTTCGCTCAGCGGATCGAACTCGAGGATCTCGTCGAGCCGGTTCAGGAACTCGGGCCGGAAGATCGTCTTGAGCTGGTCCTTCGGCGCGTTCGACGTCATGATGATGACGGTGTTCTTGAAGCTGACCGTGCGGCCGTGGCTGTCGGTGAGCCGCCCGTCGTCGAGCACCTGCAGGAGCAGGTTGAAGACGTCCGGGTGCGCCTTTTCGATCTCGTCCAGGAGCACCACCGAGAACTGCTTGCGCCGGACGGCCTCGGTGAGCTGCCCGCCGTCCTCGAAGCCGACGTAGCCGGGCGGCGCGCCGACGAGCCGCGAGACGGCGAACTTCTCCATGTACTCCGACATGTCGAGGCGCACCATCGCGTTCTCGTCGTCGAAGAGCTCCTGCGCGAGCGCCTTGGCGAGCTCCGTCTTGCCGACGCCCGTGGGGCCGAGGAAGAGGAACGCGCCGACGGGGCGGTTGCGCAGCTTGATGCCGGCGCGCGAGCGCAGCACGGCGTCGGCGACGGCCTCCACCGCCCTGTCCTGGCCGATGACGCGCTCGTGCAGGATCGCGCCGAGGCGCATCAGCTTCTCGCGCTCGCCTTCGACGAGCTTCGTGACGGGAATCCCCGACCAGCGCGAGACGACCTCGGCGATCTCGTCCGCCGTCACCTCCTCGCTCAGCAGCGCGCCGCCGGCGTTCTGGCGCAGCTCTTCTTCGTGCGCCTTGAGCTTCTTCTCGAGATCCGGGATCACGCCGTACTTGTAGCGCGCGGCTTCTGCGTTGTCCCCGCTGTTGAGAGCCCTCTCGTAGGCGAATCGCGCGCCGTCAAGCCATTGCCGTATCTGGCGGACCTCGTCGAGCGAAGCCTTCTCGCGCTTCCACTGCGCAGTCATCGCGTCGCTTTTGGCCTTGAGGGTCGTGAGTTCCGCCTGAAGTTCCGCGAGGCGCTTTTTGGAGGCGTCGTCCTTTTCCTTCTTGAGCGCGATCTCCTCGATCTCCAGCCGGCGCACGTGGCGCGAAATCTCGTCGAGTTCCTGCGGGCAGGAGTCCATCTCGGTGCGGATGCGCGCGCACGCCTCGTCGAGAAGGTCGATCGCCTTGTCGGGCAGGAAGCGGTCCTGGATGTAGCGGCTCGACAGCGCCACCGCGCTGACAAGCGCCTCGTCGCGGATGTGGACGTTGTGGTACTTCTCGAAGCGCTCCTTGAGGCCGCGCAGGATCGAGACGGCGTCCTCCTCGCTCGGCGGATTGACCATCACGGGCTGGAAGCGCCGCTCGAGCGCCGCGTCCTTCTCCATGTACTTGCGGTACTCGTCGAGCGTCGTCGCGCCGACGCAGTGAAGTTCGCCGCGAGCGAGAAGGGGCTTGAGCATGTTGCCCGCGTCGGAGGAGCCCTCGGTCTTTCCCGCGCCGACGAT
>DJXI01000079.1:0-1927 GCA_002449695.1 Verrucomicrobia bacterium UBA7008
AAGGCCGAGATCAAGCGCGTTCCTCCGCGCATCACGCGCCGCCCCGTTGTCGTCGCAAAGCCAGTAGCTCCCGAAGTCGAGGTGATCGATACGGCGAAGGCCGTGGAGTTTGCGCTGTCGATTGCGGAGGAAATGAAGCGCTCGGCGGCGAAGGCCGAGCAGGACCGCACGGACAACGGGATAAAGCTTTCGCGGCGTCCGACGACGCGCGCGCAGGGCAAGTCCACCGTGAAGTTCCCCGCGGCGGATCTCAAGGATTTCCGCAAGCGCCTCATTGAGGCCCGCGCCGCGGCGCTCTCGGGCGTCGACGCGATAAAGGCGACCGGCTTCAACGAGTCCGACGACCATGAGTCAGACGGCGGCGACGGCACGAACCAGACGCTGCGCCTCCAGGCGCTCGGGCAGATGGGCAACATCAACCGCACGATCCAGCAGATCGAAGAGGCGCTTCACCGCATCGACGACGGGACGTACGGCGTATGCACCGTCTGCGGGCAGCTGATACGCAAGCCCCGTCTCCTCAACCAGCCGTTCGTCCTGACGTGCATGGAGTGCCAGAGCGAGATGGAGCGCAGCCGCAGCTGATGAGGCGTCTTCTTGTCGTCTTCGCCGTCGTCATCCACCTGGTCCTTGCGGACGCGGTGACGAAGGAGCTTGCGTCTGGTCTTCTCAAGTCGTCCGATCCGTTCACGGTGATCCCGGGGTTCTTCGACCTCGCCTACGTCGAGAACAGGGGATGCGCGTGGGGGATGTTCCAGGGGCAGGTCTGGCCGCTCGCCGCGTTCGCGGCGGTCGCGCTCGCGTTTCTCGTGTGGAAGCGCAAGGTCGTCTTCTCCGGCGGCCGCGCGGCGGCAGTCGCGGAGGTTCTGCTCTACGCCGGGATCGTGGGCAACCTCGTCGACAGGATGTTCCGCGGCTTCGTCATCGACTTCTTCGACTTCCACTGGAAGGCCGCGTACCACTTTCCGTGCTTCAACCTCGCCGACACATTCATCACCGTCGCGGCGGGGCTCCTGATCCTATGCTCGTTCGGGAAGCGTACATCCTAGCGGGACCGACCGCGAGCGGGAAGAGCGACATCGCCGCCGCGCTCGCGCGCGAGATGGGCGCGTGGATACTGAGCGCGGACTCGATGCTCGTCTACCGCGGCATGGACATCGGAACCGCGAAGCCCTCGCCCGCGGAGCGCGAGGAGTTCCACATGGGCGGAGTTGACGTTGTGACGCCGGCCGAGGAGTTCTCGTCGGGCGCGTGGCTCAGGGCGTCCGCGGAATGGGCGGCGCATGTGCCGCGGGAGGTCCCGATCGTGATCGTCGGCGGAACGGGGCTCTACTTCTCCGCGCTTCTCCGCGGGCTCGACCGCAGGTGGGAGAAACCGCCGCCGGAGTATCCCGTGATCAGGATCGATCGCGCAGTCGTGCGCGCGCGCATTGCCGCGCGGCTTGACGGGATGTTCATGGCGGGACTCGAGGAGGAGAAGCAGCGCCTCAGGGCGGAGTATCCGTCGTGGTCGCGCACGGCCTCGCTTGCGATCGGCTACCGCGAGGGCGACGACCGCTCGAAGATCCTGACGCGCACGTGCCAGCTTGCGAAGCGCCAGGACACGTGGTTCCGCCACCAGGCGACGCCGATATACGTCGAGCCGACGGTAGATGCGGTCCGCGAATGCTGGCGCGAACGCGGTCCGTGGAGCGTCTCGTTCGCATGATGTTGACATCTGCCCCCTTGATAGACGCGGAAATAAAGTCCATAATATCTCCCCGGTGAAAAATCTTGATACAGAGTTCTGCAGAAACGTGAAGTCCGCCCGGCGCGAGGCGGGGCTCACGCAAAGTGCGCTTGCGGCCGAAATCGGCTGCAAGCAGTCGGCTCTTTCCATGTTCGAGCAGGGCGACGGGACGAAGCTCAGCGACGCTGTTATCGAGAA
>DJXI01000079.1:2007-3406 GCA_002449695.1 Verrucomicrobia bacterium UBA7008
CTGGCCAAGAAGTTTAACCTTAGCGTCGGCAGCCAGAATTCAAAGGCGGTCGGCGAAGGCAACCGTCAACTTTCGGCTTTGAACTTTAAGCTCGACTCTCGCGGCTTCTGCCCGAATCCGAGCTGCCCGACGAACAAGGAGTACTTTGTCGAGGAGGTACGGCTGTTCCTTCCCGACCGCGAGGCGGCCGATCCCGTCGGCGGGAAGTACTGCGCGATGTGCGGGGAGCTGCTTGAGCGCAGGTGTCCGAGCTGCGGCGCCGCGGTCCATGCAGGCGCGATATGCTCCCTCTGCGGCCAGCCATACGTCGTTGCCGCGAAATAGCCGATGGCGGTCGGCGAGGCAGAGCGGAAGAGGGCCGTTGAAATCGGCAGCGAAGGCAGGACTTCCGCCTGGACCGAGATCGTCTCGCTGCTTTCGAATCCGTCGCCGGCGGTCAGGCGCGCCGCCGCGAGCGCCGCTCGGAAGCTGATGTCGATTTCCGGCGACCTGAGGAAGGCGTTCTGCATTCCACTTTACATGGCCGCGACGAGGGAGACGCGGGAACAGGTTCTTCAATACGAGCTCAGGGCGCTTGAGATGTGCGTCGGGATGACGGACCAGATGGTCGCGGACATCAAGGACATCGCGCGCAACGCAACGCATGCCGATTACGTGCGCGCGGCGGCGAACGACTGCGCGGCGGCGGCGGAGATGGTGATCAGGGAAGCCGAGTCGCGCAGGAAGCACTGGTGTGCACGGTGCAGACGGCCGGTCACGAAGGAGGAGTCGGCGGCGGGGATAGAGAGGTACGGGAAGCCCTACTGCCGTCATTGTCTTGACGAGAGGATTCTCGAGGAGAGGAATTTCGAGGCGGACGTCGCATCGGCGAAAAGGCTTAGGACGGCGGATGATGTGGCCGTGCAGTCGCGCGGGGAGAAGAGGATCGGCGACTGGCTGTCGCGCAAGAGGATCGAGTATGTGTACGACGAGCGGTACAGGATCGCCGGCGACGTGTCGATTAGGCCAGATTTCTATTTGCCGGAGTTTGACCTCTACATTGAATACTGGGGGATGCAGGAGCAGGACTATCTCGCGAGAAAGAGCGAGAAGAAGTTTTTGTATCAGAGGGCCGGGAAGAAGCTCATTTCTCTTGACTGGCGCGACCTTGAGAACATAGAGTCCGTTCTCGAGGAAAAGCTTTCGCGATACATCCGGCTTTGATTCAGCAAGTTCGGCTCTGATCCAGCATATCCTGTTTTGATGTAGTGCAATAGTTTTGATGTAGCAGTCTTATGACGGACTTACTCCCGCTCCGCGTCCGTTCGTCCGTCCCACGCCAACATCAATCAACACGCGTCCGTTTATCCCCCCACCCTCGCCTCTTCGCGAAGTTTTTCTCACGCAGAGGCGCAGAGAG
>DJXI01000059.1:0-8023 GCA_002449695.1 Verrucomicrobia bacterium UBA7008
GCGTGGAGCTTGATCATGTCGCTCGACTGGCTCTCGAGGCCGACGACGTTCACGCCGCGCGAGAGCGTCTGGAGGTCGGCTTCCGGCGCCGCCCGGCGGAACGCATCCATCACGTCGAACGCATCTTCCTGGCAGTAGAAGTAGCAGCTCTGGAAGCGCGCGCCGCCGCCCGCCTCGAACCAGCGGATGCCCGCATCGTAGCATTCCTCCACGCACGGGAGGAAATCCTTGGAGAGCACGCGCGCGCCGACGACGCTCTGAAAGCCGTCGCGAAACGCCGTGAGCATGAACTTGACTGTTTTCTTGGCCATTGTAGCTTTACCTTTCTTTTAAAAATTCCTTGGGCGTGGTGCGGGGGCGCCAGAGCCCCCGTCCGTTCCGTCCGTTCCGCATTACCCCAGCGCCACCGCAATCGCGAGCGCGATGTTTTCGTCGTCGTTCGCCGCCGCACGCTGCGGCGCTTTCTTCGGCGCGTCCTTCGGGAAGATGTAGTCGAACCGCGCGATCCCCTTCATCGTCGCGAGCGTCACGCCGATCAGGACGAGCAGGAATGCAAACACGATGCCCATGCCCGCAAGCATCAGCACCAACCCTTGTGCAATTTCAGCCATTGTTTTTTCCTTTCTTAAAATTCCTCATTCGTCGATATTCGTGAGTTTCAGCGTCTCGAAGTCGATCTTCCGGTAATAGCAGTTCCGCGGCGCGCCGGCCTTGTTCTTCGTGTGGCAGATGCCGCCGCGGCAGGGGCGCACGATGTAGAGGAGCGAATTCTGCTCGCAGTTGACGTACGCCTCCAGGAGGTCGAACGTCTCGCCCGACGTCTCGCCCTTGAACCAGAGCTTGTTGCGGCTCGTCGACCACAGGATGAGCTTCTTCTTTTTGAAACTCTCCTTCATCGCAAATTCGTTCGTGTAGGCGACGAGGATCACTTCCTTCGTGTCGGCGTTCTGCACCGCGACGGGGATCACGCCCGGGTCGCACGCAGCCGTGCCCGCCGCACGGGTGTCGGCGACCTGACGGCCGACCTTCTCGAGCTTCGTGAAATCCAGCGCGAGCTCCAGCGATTCTTCAAGTTGTGACATGGCTATTCCCTTGAATCTACAAAGAATGGGAATAGTATATCAAAAATCACCCGCGCCCGGGGCGGCGTTTTTGGTATAATATGAGCATGATGAAGGGTGACAGCAAATATCTGGCGATAGCCGGCGAGCTGAAGCGCAATATCCTCGCAGGGAAATACGAAAAGGCGGAGCGCTTCCCGAGCGAAGAGGCGCTGGCGCGGCGCTTTGGCGCGAGCCGTCCGACGGTGGAGCGTGCGCTGCGGGAGCTGAAGCGCGAAGGGCTTCTCGAATCTCGCGCGGGCTCCGGCTCGTATCTCACGTTCGCGGCCAAGAACGCGATGGGGTCGCTCGGGATCATCGCGCCCGACTACAGGACAATCGACTTCTTCACGCGGCTGTGCGATGCGATTGCGGCGGAAGCGCGCGGCAGCGGCTACAATGTGCTGCTTGGCGACGTGTCGGCGCCGGACGCGGCGGATCGCGGGCAGTGGGCAATCGCGCTCGCAGAAGCGTATGCGGCGCGCCGCACCGCCGGGGTGTTTCTGGAGAGCGTCGATCTGATACCCGAATCTTCGGAGGCGACCAAGAAGGTGCTGTCGGCCCTCGCCGCCAAGAACATACCGGTGGTGCTGCTCGACCGCGACTACCTGCCCTTCCCCCAAAGGAGCCGCTACGACCTCGTCGGCATCGACAACGTCCTTTCAGGCTACAGAATCGCCAGGCACATGATCGAATGCGGCGCGCGCAACCTGAGATTTCTCACGCACCCCGACTACGCCAACACCATCCGCGGGCGCATACAGGGCGTAGCTCAGGCGGCCATCGACGCAGGCCTTCGCTGGGAAAGCGGATACGTGATCGAAACGGACCTCTCCGACGACGCGTTCTTCCGTTCGCTGATGCGCGGACGCAACGCACCCGACGCATTCATCTGCCGCAACGACCCCACGGCGGCGCGGCTGCTGCAAATGCTCTCCGCGCTCAAGATCGCCGTGCCCGGCAGAGTTCGCGTCGCAGGCTTCGACGACAGCGAAATCGCCACCCTCGTGACCCCGCCGCTCACCACAATACACCAGCCCGTGAAGACGCTCGCCGGCATTGCGGTCGCGTCGCTCATGCAACGCATACGCACACCGTCGCTCGCACCGCGCTCGATACTGGTCGATGCGCCACTGGTCGTCAGAGGCTCGACGACAGGAGAACGTAGAATGTAGAATGGAGAATGATGAATTGAGGGGGCGACGCAATTGGTCCCTCAAAACATCTTGAATAACCAAAGTCGCTGGCTCCTGAGGACTTTCAAACTGCAAACTACAAACTCTCTCCAAAGACGGGGCGTACGGACGAGACTTCGAACCCGTGCTCACGATTCTGGCAGTCTCCGAGTATCCAGCGTCCAATGCAGAAGTTGACGGCCTCTATCCTCCCGATATCAAGCTCAAGGACGTCCGGCTTCTGCAGCCCCCACTGACTGAAAAAACGGAAGCGCTCGACGGGAATTTCTATTTCGCGCCATTCCTGCGACAGTTCTACATTCGTTCCCCACGCATAGCCCCCCGGCATTATCAGCGCAAGTTCGACTTTCCGAGTGTGCGGCGTCGTCGCTCGCGCTCTGATACGGACAGCCTTCCCGGGACCGAGATTCGTGAAGAAAGCGCCCAACGGCGTCGGGTCGCGGTAGATGCGCAGATGTTCTGCCGGAAACTCGTCGGAGAACGCACCTTTCTTGACGGTCGAGACGAGAGACGGTTCGCCCCGGTCGTCGCATCCCTTGCCGAGCGAAATCCACCATCCTTTTCTCAAGCCGTGCTTCCATGCGGCGTAGCCTAGCGCGTCATCGACATCGATGAAATTGACGTCGTCCGGGCGGTCGCCCGAAATTTCGCGTCTGACGAGGCGGTAAACGCCCGCGTCCAGCTTCACGCGTCCGCCGAGCGCCCTGGCGAGCGTCTTGGCGCCAGTCTCGTCGCGCACGACGAACCGCTCTCCGAGATCGGGCAGATGCACGGCGAGTTCGATACGCTCCGTACTCTTCGCGAACTTTGCACCCGGCTCTCCAGAAAACGGGTTCCCCGTCTGGAACACGCTCGGCATGAGCAGCAGCTTCCAGACGCCAGGCGATTCACGCAGCAGGAAATGCGCTCCAGTGCCGGACGACGCCACGACGCTCGAGCGCCCCGTGCCCACGACGCGGCGCAGCTTTTCCGGCGCTGGCGGCGGCGTGACCGGATCGCACGAATAGAGATAGTCGGTGTCTGTCGCCATTTCTGAAAGGTCGCGCAACGCGTCAACCCTGAACGGTGCGAAACTCATGCCCCGCTCCGCAGGGGCGAATCGGCAGCCGCGCCGAAGCCGTCTGAACGCCTCGCCGGCAATCAGGAACGAGACCGCCTTGCGCGGCGTATAGACGAGATTGAAGTGATGGGTCTCCCAGTTGCGGTTTTCGGCGGCAAGCGCGGTGGGGTCGTACTGGAACATCGTCGCCGCCTGCGCCCCCTCGTGGCGGAAGAGGCGCGCGAACGCTGGATAGAAATACGCGGCTTCCGTATCGGCCGCGTCGAACTCGTATATCGCCTTCGCCTTTTTCGCGACCGATGCGTCGGGGCGGAGCGTCGATTCACGCACGCATGAAAGCCGCGGTCCTTGCAGTTCGTGAAGCGCGAGAAGCCCTAGCGGATAGCAACTGCCGGTGACGCCGTCAACGCTCGACGCGCCGACCGCCTTGTTCTTGCCGCTCCATGAATTGTAGAAGACGGGCTTTGAGGTGCCTGTGCGAATCGCCGCCGCGAGCGCGTCCGCATAGGCTGTTATATCTTCGTCGCGGGCGTCCTTTTCGTACAGCGGCTCGTTGATGCATTCAAAGAAGAGGACAGCCGGGTCTTCGCCGTACGTAAAGCCGGTGTATCTGTTGCGATGGGCGACGAACTCGCGCAGATAGCGCTGCTGGAGTGGCCAGAGTTCTCTGTCGCCGACAAGTTGCTTCATGGCATGGCGCGACGAAAAGCCCTCGCCGCTCTTCGCCCACCACCATGCAATGGGCGTGAGGATGGTTCTGATGCCGTTCGACGCGCAGAGGCTTATGAGATAGTCGAGAAGCTCCACATGCTCGTTGTCGATGAACCTTCCTTCCGCATCGGAAATCTGGCGGTCGAAGCAGTGCAAACGGATTGCATCGACGCCGAGGAGACGGAACTGCTCCACGTCCTCGCGTATGACGGCCTTGTGGTCGAGCCCTTTCTCCTTTATAGCGTAGTAATCGAGCGAGAACGGCGGATAGTAGTTGACGCCCCATGCGGCAATCTCTCGTCCGTCGGCTTCGCGCAACACTCCCTCGCCATCCACAAACACATCCCCGGCGGGCATTGCGGCGGAAGCCGCCGCCGCCCAGAAAACGACAATGGCGCGCTTGAGATTCATTTGACCAGTTCCGCTTTGAAGCTGTCGCCCGGCGAAGGTTCGCTCTCTGCGTCAAGGACGAGGCGCCACCTCTGCTCCGCGCCGTCCTTGTTCCAGCTCACCTTGTCCGTCCACGACCATACGAGGCGCCCGTCCTCCAGCGCGAGTTTCGCGTTTTCCGGGCGGCGCGGCCAGAAGTCGTCGGGATCCACGACCAGCACCTCCTTCCACTTCTTTCCGCCATCCGTGCTTGTCGCGAGCACGGCATACGCGTCGTGCGAGTCGAAATCGTGCTTGGCGTCCGCGCACCACGTCTTCCACAGCCTGCCGCCGGGCGCGGCAAGCGTGACCGCGCCGCCCTGCCACTTGCGGAGGTCCCAGCGATGGTCGGCGCGCGGCGCGCCGACATACTGCGGCGCGATGACAGGCCGCCCCCTGCCCTTCGATATGACCTGTCGGAGCCGCACCTTGCCGCTCACGTCCTTCCCTGCGCGGACATCCGCCTCGGTGAACGTGCAGAAGTAGATTTCGCGGTCGTTGTAGCGGTCCCAGTCGTAGGTGATGTATATCGTGCCGTCCGCCGCCTCCTGCCCATCGGGATACGAGCAGCCCCGGCGTTCTTCGAGAAGAAGCCCGCCCTTCCACGTCGCGCCCTCGTCATCCGAAACGTATGCAGTGAGATGCGAGCGGTGCTTCGCCTCGTCAAGACCGCCGTGCTTGACGAGCAGCCATGCGCCAGATTTCAGCTTGCGGACAAAGCACCTCGCGCTCGGATGCGGCAGCTTCGACTTGACGCAAGGCCCCCACGTAAAGCCTCCGTCCTTCGAAACGGCCTCTCGGATGCCGCTTTTCACGCGCGAGTAGCACACGAGGTCGCCATTCTTCTTCTCCACGAACATGTGCTCGTCGAACTCGGTATCCTCCTGCGGAACCTTCGCTCCGCCGCGCAGAACGAACGTCTTGCCGCCGTCCGTCGAGGCATACAGGCACGACGACCAGGGTCGCCCGCCCCAATGTGCGACCGGGAACGCCCACGTGCCGTCCTTGAGAACGGTCGGCTTGCACATCATTACGCCTTCCGCTATGGTGCGGGGTTGCGGCGGCTCGGACGGAACGACATTCGCGTCTGGAATCGTGGACATCAAAAGAATATCGGGATAGACGTTGTCCTTCCGCCCCGCGAGGTCGCGGCATATGCGGTCCGTCCACGTCCATCTGAGCGAACCGTCCGGCGCGACCCACACCTCCGGATCAAACGGACGCTCCGGTCCGCGTCCGTCAGGATCGGCGACAAACACCTCCGTCCACGTCGCGCCGTCGTCAGTGCTTGTTGCCAGCACCACATAGTTGTTCTGGTCCTCGGCAGGCGAGGCACCGCAGTACCACGTCGCCCAAAGCCGCCCGTTCGGCGCGACGGCCATGCTGGAGACGAGCGTCGCGGCGCGGGAATTGACGTCGTGCGCGACAGGATCTGGCCTGGTCACATAGTCCGCCGGGAACGTACGCGACTTCGTGACATCCGGCGGCGGCATGTCGCGAAGGCCGTGGTAGGCGGGGCCGCCCGCCGCCACGTAGCCGCGCGATTCGCCATTGGCCGTCGGCGACACCCAGAACGAATACAGAGTGCCGCAGCGGACGAGGAACCTGAAGCGTACTTCCCGCCCGGCGAGCGCCGAAAGATCGCGCCCCTTGAAGACGAGTTCGCGCTTTGTCGAGTCGCCATGCCAGAACGCCGCGCAGTCCTCCTTCGTATAGCCGGGAATAGGATTCCCCGCCGCATCGAGAACCTCCGCCTCGACATATCCAAAGCGACATTCGGCGTTAATGAAAAGCCGCGAGCCGGAAAACACAACAGGCTTTGTCGTGATGGTGCCGTATCCGTCGGCGACCATGCCGGCGAATCCGTCGCGCCTGAGCGTCGCAATGCCGATGGAGCCGTTGGAATACATTCCGTTGTCCCACCAGCCCTTGCAGTGTCCGCGGCGCCGTTCTCCGTCGCCGCGCAGCCCCGTATAGTAGAACCACAGGCGCTCGTCATTGATTGCGCAGATGCCACCCACGCACGAGAGGTAGCCGGAGTCCCACTTGCCGCTCCCCCATCCTTCCGGCGCAATGTCGGCGTCCTCGCGCGGTTCGTAGGTCTTGCCGTCGCGCGAGAACGTGAAATGCAGCGCAGTCTGCTTAGGCAGCCCCACCTTGTCGCAATCCGCGTTGTCGCCTGGCGTGGCGTAAAGTATTTCCATGACGCCGAGCATCAGCGACTCGTAGGCGACGGCATTGAAGCTGTAGAGCGAGCGGCGGACGCCGTTCGTCGCGACGAGCCACTCTTCGGGGGGCGCGTACTTTGCGAGGCTCTCCACCTGATTGGTGCACTTCGGCCAAGACCAGTGGCAGGCATCGCCGCCAAACTCCTTCGAAGCGAAATAGCAGCGGCTGCGACCGACCTTGGGACGCCCGTCGCGTAGCGAAAACACCCACACGCCACGGAACGGATCATAATACATTGTCGAACGGTCGCACGACATTCCGGCGACACCGAGATTCTCGAAATGTATGCCGTCCTCGGAGGCATAGAGCGTATCGGTCGTCCACATCCCCGGTGCGGAAATGTGCAGTTTCCACGCCGCGTATGGATTTTCCGCAGCGTAGTCTGGGCAGACGCACCAGGAATCGATCAGATCGTATTCAAAGATTCTGTTGGTGCCCGGAACGACGCCGAGATCGGGATACTCCCACTTCACGCCGTTCGCCGACTCGGCGTAGCATATGTCGCCCAGCCAGTCGGCCTGATACCACAGGCGAAATTTCCTTTTCGTCGGGTCCCACCAAAGCCCGCCGTCGGTGGCGGCGGTAAGTCTTACCGGCGTCTGCGTCGCCTCGGCCTTCTCCGCATCCGTCGCCGCTCTCCACGGCGAAATTCTGCTCGTGTCCGTGACCTTCGGCGCGGCGCCGTTCCATGGAGCGACGACAGGCTCCGCCATCTTCACAGGCTTGTTCCAGTGACGCACGACGCCGCGCGTCGAATCGACAAGGCAGTCGTCCACGAAAAGCTGCCGCCCTGTGTCGATGTCTATCGCCGCGCCTGCGGCTTGAACAGACAGTGCGACCACTCCCAGCATTATGCTACAGTTCATGTCTGTTCCTCCAGATAGGCTTTGATTGTCTTTGCCAGATCCCTGCCGAGCTCGCGGCATGTCTCGGGCGTGACTATCGCGCCGTTGGCGTTGGCAAACGGCACTTCGATCGAGCGGGCGACTCCGAGCTCGAAATCGTAAGCCCTGATTTCGAAAATCTGCGCCCTGGGATCGCCCCATGTCTCCGTCACCGTCACGCGCACGGCCGCCGCCTCGCAGCGCGGGAAGTCGTGGACGGCGAGCCTCCGCCAGTTGTCCTTGACGTCGGCAACCTTTCGCCACTCGCCGCCTGAAAGCACCTCGACGCGGTACGCCTTGGCGAGGGTGCGCGGCATTGGAGCGTCGGGCTTGCGCTGCTGAAGGTCGCTGTTGAACGTGATGCGTACTTGGCCGATCATGGCGGGCTTGGCGAAGTCGAGCCGTATCCACTGC
>DJXI01000059.1:8082-22047 GCA_002449695.1 Verrucomicrobia bacterium UBA7008
GCGAAGTCGAGCCGTATCCACTGCGGGAGGGGCTTCGCCGCATCCGACGCCCAGCCGTGGGCGACGTCGAGCACCGGACGCGTGGTGCCGTCGACGACGCTCTGCGGCGTCGCGCCTTCCACGTAAAGCCAGCCGTCATGACCGACGCGCTTGCTCGGATGGGCGATATGGTGGGTCTTCGTGAACCATTCAAGCGAATCGGACGTCTTGAAATACATCCTGTCACCCGACGAGCTGGCCGTCGCCTTGGCCGTCCGCGCGACATCGCGCGGGTCCTCGTTCTCCAGTGCGGGAATGTAGAGATCGTCCTTGAGGAGGCGCTGCTGCAGTTCCGCGATGTGCCGCTCGCCGAACTCCTTCGGGGTCTCGCCGCGCCGGACGCATTCGGCGGCGGCGGTTCCGCAGACCTGACCGAGCGTCGCGAGGGTGGACATCACGCGAATGGAGCCGAGCGCCATGTGCGTCGCGCTCTGGCAGCGCCCGGCGAAGAAGAAGTTGTCGAGCGACGGCGAGTAGAGGACGCGGTATGGAATCGAGTATATGGGCAGCGGCGGATGATGCTTCCAGTAGCCGTCGGACTCCACCGCCTTCATGCCGCGCGGGTCGTGGGTATCCATCGGCCAGCCACCGTAGGAAATGCGGTCGGGGAACATCCGCGCCGCCTTCTCGTCGTTGCCGGTCATCACGTAGTCGCCGCGAAGCCGCAGCGTCTCGCGCCGCCCGTCGATGAACGGAATCGTCAGCAGCTCCTCGTTTGCCAGTAGCGCGCGGTGCTCCCATTCGTTCTTGCCCCAGCCCCAGAACGCCACGTAATAGCGTATCAGCTCGTCGCGCGCGAATTCAGGGTCTTCGAAGTCATCCACATCGCCGGGATGCTCCATCCACCACATGGGCGAAAAGCCGCCGTATTGGTGGAGAACGGGCCTGAGCTTGCGCGTGAAGCCCTTCGGCAGGACCTTGGCCCATGCCGGCGTCTCGAATGCGACCGGCGCGTCGCGCACGACAGAGTTGAAGCGGAACCTCCCGTCTGACAGGCAGCCGCTCATCGTCATGGCATCCGCCGCGGCGGGCGCCTCTGCCTCGGCAAACATTCCGCGCGCCTCGCGACCAGTCATGTAAGGGAGTCCGGCGTAATAACCGAGCCAGCCGTCGCCCGTGCAGTCGATGAACATCTTGCCGCGATAGCGCGTCCACTTGCCGTCAAGCGTGCCGCGCGCGAGCACGGCGGACATCCTGCGTCCCTCCTTCTCCACGCGCATGACGCGGCTTGAGTCGAACACGGCAAGGCGCCGCTCGCGTTCGGCAAGCGCGCGGAACGCATCTGAAATCGTCGCGTTCTTGCCGAGCGCCAGCCGCAGAAGCTGTGCCTCTTCGATGATGCCCGTCTCGCGCGCGTTCGGATGTTCCACCGACGCGCCCTCGATCTGAACCTTGATCTCCGAACTCGCGTTGCCGCCAAGGACCGGTCTGTCGTGAACAAGCACGACGCTCGCGCCGGAACGCGCGGCGGCGATTGCCGCACACGTGCCCGCCGTCCCTGCACCGACGACCACGACGTCGTATTCTCCGCCGTCCGCGACGCCAACAGACCCTGCGCGGCGCTCGCCCTCAGGCGGCGTCGCTCCGCCCTTTGTCAGCACGACCGCGTCGCAACGCGCGAACCATCCGCTCTTGTCGATGAGGCGCAATTCCACCTTCCCGGCATCCAGCGTAAATTCGCCAGCGTCCTCCCACTGCCAGCCAGCCTCGCCCGACGCGCCGAGGACACGCGACTCCTTTCCGCCAATCGACACGGCGAACCTTCCGGGATGATGCTCGGGAACCCAGTCCTTTGTGCGCACCCAGCACCGCCATGCGCCACCTTCAGGAATTTCGACTGTCGTCACCGCGTCGGCGATAGGCCTGCCCGCGCTCGCTGCGATGAGATAAGCGCTGCCCATCTTGTGCGTGAACTGCGTATCGACCTTCCAACCACCCTTCGTCTTGAAATCCTCCGCCTCGACAAGAATCTCCCTGTCGAACTTCGCCGCCCGCGACGGATACATCGTCGCCGAGACTTCGCGGACGGCTTCGACCATTTCCGGATAAGGCGCATCGGCGACGTTCAGAAAACCTATCTGATAGTTCTCGCCGTCCGAGCGACCAGTAAGCGGCTGGTCCTTCCACTGGAACCAGTGCGTGCCAATGACGCGCGGATTCTCCAGACAGCTTCTCACATACGTCTTGAAAGCCTCTGCCCGCGCCGCCTGGTCCTTCACCGGGACGAGCCCCGCATGAAACAGCCCGCGATCGAGCGCGCCAAAGTGGAACTCGCCGTTCAACAGCGGCTTGTCCTCGGCGTCCGCGGGCAAATCGCGATTGAATACCGGGGCGTAGGCATTCACCGACACGACGTCGGCATGGCGAGCACACGCCCGGTAGACGGCCGGCGAGCCCCATGCGATTCTTGAGCCAAGATAGAGATGGTTGGGCAGCTCTTCGCGAAGAATCCGCTCGACCGTGGCGTAATAGCGCTCGGCGACATCCGCGAGATCGGGAAGGTCGTTCCACGAAAGCTCGTTGTCCACGAAGACGCCGACGCACCACGGATCGTCCTTCATCTTCGTAGCCATGTGCCGCGCGCGTTCGCGAAGTTTTCTCGCAAATTCCGGATGGCCGGGGTCGGGCAGCGGTCCCCACCAGCCCTTCGAACCGGCGAGGCGGGGAGTTCCACCTGTCGAAAGGCATACGGTGTAGGGCGTGCGCCGCGCGAGATACACTTCA
Source organism: Verrucomicrobia bacterium UBA7008 (assembly GCA_002449695.1). GTDB lineage: Bacteria > Verrucomicrobiota > Kiritimatiellia > RFP12 > UBA1067 > UBA1067. Next base: position 10,846 of record DJXI01000059.1, read on the forward strand.
GGCTGCGACCAGTTGCCGACCGTATTGACGCCCCACGCCTTGAGACGACGATGCGCAAGGTCCACGGATGCCTTACGCCAATCACTGCCATATTTGCGCTGCATATTCGCCGCCGCGAAATTGTATGTCGCGTACGGCAGGTGGTTCGTTTCGGCATAAAAGCCATGCGCGGCCCTCCACCCTGTCTCGCCATAAAACGACCCAAACGCGCCATCACCCTTCGCAGGAAGCCACTCAAAATACCCCTCGCGAAAACCGATGCCCGTCGCCCCTTCGCCAACGTTCAGACAGTCGATGCCAAGCGACCAGAAGAGACGCCCCCTGGGATCCACAAACCACCATTTCCCATCGACCTTCTCCACACGGAAAAAACCCGTCGCTTTCAGCTGCGGCCCTTTCGCCCAGCCACCATATTCGTCGCGGTCGGGGTCTGGCCCCGCCGCATTCGCCGCGAGCCACTTCGCTTCTTCTTCCCTTGCCCGTGCGAGGTCGGCCTCCATATGGACCTTGCCCGGCCAGTCGATGTGCTTGAACTGTCCGAACCTGTCGACGAACGGCAGAAACCCATCCGCCTTGAAAACGATCTGTTCGCGTTTCTCATCGAGGGCCTTGACCGAAAGAATCTCGAAGTCGTCGGGCGACTCTCCTTCACCGCGAAAAATATGAATACTTGAAACGCGCGAGAGGTCGAAGATCCTGGACGCGCCCCCGGCCTGCGGGCATCCCCGCATGCCGACGAGTTCAAGAGGCTTGTCGAGCCGCCAAGGTTCCGGCTTTAGATCGCAGACGAGCGTACTTACGCCCGCAGACGGGATGTCAACCGCCCCGTCAGGGGAACGCCCCTGCAAGGCGGCCCCCTTCACGCTGACATTCACCTGAATCGCATGCGCCGTGCGGTTGCTAATTGCGACTTCGAGCGTTGTATAGGCTCGCAAGTCTAGCGCTCCTTTCGCGGCGTCCAAGTGCCAACCCGGCCACTTCCCGCCTGGAAATCTCTTCAGGCTGAACGCATCGCCTGGCCAAAGCCGGACGGTTCCCGCCGACGCCCCGACACATGCCAGAACCACGAGTGCAACTGTCATCCCTTTGCGCATTTCACTTTCCTTTCCGTTTGCCTGGCGGCACCCCGCTCCATCATTTTCCGAACCGCTTCTTGTTGAACGCTGACGCCATCGCGCGAGATACGAGCAGATTCATCTTGCCGCGCGGCGAAACTATCTTCCCGGCAAGAACATCCTCCTCCATGAACCGGTGCAGCCAAATCTCCGCCTCGTTCGGGCGCCCATTATCGTGCGAAACGTAGATGAGCCCGTCCGGCGCCTGAAATGCATCGGGATAACTGCCGACACCCTCGCTCAGGACGAGTCCGCCCTTCCAGGTCTTTCCGTCGTCGTCCGACAAATATGCGGTCAGACGGTTGCGCCCTTCGTTCCTGTCCGGTGCGCCATGCTTGACGAGGAGCAAATTGCCGCTCTTGAGGCGCTGAATCTGGAAGCGCGAGTTCACATGCATGAGGCCTTGCGGCTTCACCGGCGCGCACCATGTCCGCCCGCCGTCAGTCGAATCGGCGCACATCATGCCGACGCGCTCGTCGCCAATCTTTTCGTTGACGCGTGCGAACATTCGCAAAGAGCCGTCTCTGAGTTCGACGAGCTGCGGTTCCTGCCAATCCCAACCGGGAAACTTCACCTTGCCGCGCACCAGCCAGGACTTGCCATTGTCGGTGGAAGCGTACACGGTCACCGTCCGCGCAAGGTGCGCGAACGCACCGGGAAACGATCCCTTGTCGCGCTTGTCCGCCCATGTGCCGTTGTTGTATGCCGCCATCATCCAAGCGCCGTCCTTGACGACGATCGGCTTGTTGATGACGTGTCCGTCACCGATGCGACGGAAGCAGGACCACGCGGGCTTCGCATCGTCGGGGTTGCGGCAGACCGCCTCCCAGACGCCCGCGCGGCCATCGTAGTGCATCATCGACTGATCGGTGAAACAGTGGAGGATGCCGTCCGGGTCGAGCCAGTACGTGCCGATGATGTTCGTGCGTCCCGCGATCGTGCCGTCGTGCCCGTCGATGACGAAATTGACATCCGTCCACGTCTCGCCGTCGTCGTCGCTCCAGCTGCCCGCAGTGAACGAACTCGAGCTGTCGCCGCCCGCGATCCAATTCGCCCATATCCGCCCGCCTCGCGTCATGGCAAGGCCGTTGTTGAGCGCGAAATCGAGCTTGTTAGTTGAGTAGTCCGCAAGATTCGCCATGCGGATCACCGGCGGCAGCTTCACCGCGAGATCGGCGAACTTCTCGAACGCCTCGCGCTCGATCCGCCTCGCTTCCTCGGGTGCCGGGATTCCGTCCGCCACGGCGCAGCCGCAAAATAGAACCGCCGCAATCAATGACAACGATTTCACGATCCCTCCTTCGTTCTCACTTGATGGAAATTTTCATGCCTTCTGACTGATCGCCATCGCAGGTGCCGACAAGGGACGACACGGCCCCGATGCCGCAGAAATCCATCGACGAAACGGTTCGGCCATCAAGACGGACGCCAAATGTTCCAAGCGTCTCGCCGTCCACTGCATACGACACCCAGTCGCGACCAGCCTCTCTGAAAACCGCACATTCCACCGCCACCTTCTCGTCAAGGACCGGCATCTTGCCTTCAAGCCGTCGCCACACGTTGGACGCACCGCCATCTGGATCTACGCCCAGCCCCCAATATGAGCCGTCATAGACGGCGAGCGCGGCTTTCATCCCGGCATCTACCGGCGCCAATCCGCCATCAGCTTCGAACGTCATATCAGCTGAGACGCGGGCAACGCATCCGCCTCTCACGATTCGGTGCGGCGCATTGACGCGAAAGCTCGCAAGGCGCGTATCGGGGCCGTCAAGCACCAGCTCGCCGTTCACCGTCTCGATGTCCGGCGACCATTCTCCGCCCCACGGTGCATGCGTCGGCAGGCCGAGGCCGCCGTCAAACCAATCGCGTCCTTCGCCCCAGCGGATCGGGATGAAGCGGTATGTGTAGAGTGCGTTCGGTTCCTGATGGGCGACCGAGACGAATGCGGTCTTGCCGACAAGTTCGCCGCGCGGCCCTCGCAAAAGCCCTGCGTTGTGGACGCGAAACGCCGTCATGAAGTCAGAGGTCATGTCGTCCGGGTTGATGCGGCACAGCCACTCCCACCTGGCGGCGGCCACGCCTGCGGCCGTGAGTTCGCCAATCGCCGCACGATAGACCGTCACCGCCTTTGTGACCGAAAGGCCCTCGCCGCCGTCATCGTACCAGAGGTCTGGCCGGTCGGGCGTATCCGCCGCGAGATAGAGACAGCCCGTCTTTCGATTCCAGGCGAAATCGCCGTTCGTGATGGGGAAGCCGCTCGTCTGCACCCCCGTCAGGTCGCCAATGCCTGTTGTCGAGACAAACGCGCCTTCGTCGCCAATATGCTCGCGGAGCGAAGATGTCGTCGCGCCCTCCGAACCAAAGTCCAGCACCAGCATTCGCGTCCCGTAGTCGCCGGAGTAGAATAGCGCCACTTTCCCTGCGCCGTCAAGGCTGACGACGGACGGCTGGCCGACGCCCCACGAAGCTGGCGTCGCAGTCTTCACCACGCAGTCCGCGCCCATGCGCGTCCAGCCGCCGTCAAGCGAATCGCTCACGGCGAGACCGATCTTGTTGTTGACGCACTTCGCGCCATCGCTCGCCTCATCGCCCGGTCTGCCGCGCACTCCAAGGTAGGCCATCAGATAGCGATAGAAACGGCCGTTATGCCAAAATCGGCCGGCTATTACCGAAGGGTCGCAGACATGGTACGAGTCCCACGCAACGCCGGCGGAATCGGCGGGCGCGAGGACAACTGTCTCGCCCGCCAGTTCTCCGGCGGGCGTGAGCGTGGCATGGTAGATGTAATCAACGACAGAGTATGCGTCTTTGTTGCGGCAGTAAAAGACATGGCGCACACCGCCAGCGTCAACCACTGCCGGACAATAGCGGTAGACGCCCCGCCCGTCGTATCCGGTGTCGATAGCAAGCGGAACTTCCACCTCTGCCGTCGCTGCGGCGGCAAAGGCGGACAGTGCTGTCATGACGCAAAGTTTCATCGCATCGTCAGCGCAAGACCAGCGAAAGGCCAAAGGGCTTGCCGCACTGGATGCGGCCGCTTCCCTCGACAATGACACCAGCCGCCCTTAACGCGTCCGCCCCGCCTCTCACGGCAACGCCGTCGACAACAACAGTGCCGATTGCCGTCTTCTTATTTACCGCGCCGTCCACTCGTAGTGTCGCGCCCGGCTTGAGTGAAAGCGACGCTTTGGAGAAATCGTTAAGCGGCATGACAGCCGCGAGCGACACGTCGTCCACAAATATCCCGGAACCGGCCTCGCCGCCGGCCAGGCACTCGATCTTGACAGTGTGCGCGCCCTGAGCGAGCTGGATCGCCTTGCTGGTGCGATAAGGCTCGTAACGGACGGACTGTCCCTCGTTCTCGATGACCTCGACACCATCGATCACGACCTTCAGCGCGAGTTCGTTGGAGCTGGCGTAGTTGCGCGGCGCCTGCCAGAACGACAGCACGTAGTCGCCGCTCGCCGGCGCATAGACCGTCTGGCTTGCCGAAGTGCCCGTTCTAAGGAACAGCGACTGGCTGCCATACGGCGTCTGGTCTGCGGACTTGGTGAGCGTGCCGCCGTTATGCTGGATCGCCGGCCGCGGCTCCGCCGCCGGTTCCAGCGTCCAGTCGCATTCGCCGGCCCACTTGAAGCCATAGTCCGCGACTTCTGGCTTCTCGAAGCCGCCGTTATTGACGATGTTCTCGCCGAGCGCGCCAAGGACGACCGTGCCGCCAGAGGCAACACTTACTTCCGTGCCGACCGCCGTAACGCCGGAGAACGAGAGCGCTGCTCCGCCGCCAACTGAGAACGAATTGCCTTTGAGCGCGGCGTCGGTCACAAAGACAGTCCCGCCGCCCACCATTACAGAGACGTTCGCACCGTCGGACGGCAGGTCGCCGTCCTTGAGCGAAAGCGTGCCGGTGCCGGTCTTCACTATCGAATGTCCGGGCACGCTCTCTTCATAACGCTCGAAACGTATCGCGTCGAAGTTTAGGCTGCCATAACCGCCTGTGCTTGAAAGCTCGATCTTGAAATCGTGTTTTCCTGCTGTCAGCTGATGCGGCTCGCTGCGGACCGTCTCGAAACCGTGCGCCTGCGACGCATCGGTCAATTTGGCGATTGTCAATACAGAAACAGCGTCTATCGCAACCGTCGTGTCAATGTTAAGAGAGTAGCCGCCGTCGCGGCAGCCCATGTCGAAAACAACGCACCACATGCCATCTGCCGGTATCTCTATTTCGCGCGTCAGGGCCGCCCCGTTGCGCACCATGGCATATTTGTCGCCGTCTTTCGGCCCCCATGTTCCGTTGGCGTCAAATGCGGCGCCCCTGGTGTACGTGCCGCCGTTGCTGAATGTCCAGCCGGTGTTGCCTTCCTCGAAGCTCCAGTTGTCGGGCTTGTATTCTTCAGCGAACTGCAATGACTTTTTTGTCTTGGCGTAAGTCGGCGAAACGCCGAAGCCAACAGTGCCGCCCTCGGCAACATCGATTGTCAACGGCGAGTTTTCTATCGCGAGGCTGGGCGTAGCCTGGTCGTTCGCCTTCTGGAACAGGTTGCGTTCGCCCCCGGTCGCCGCGGCGCGCAACGTGCCGCCGTCGAGGGTGAGCGCGAGGTTGCCGCGCAGGTTGAAGTACCCGACGGCGTCGTTCCGGTCGCCGTCCAGCGCGAGCGTCACGGTGGCCTTGCCCGTGCCTTCGCGTCCGAGTGTCACGACTTTGCTGGCGTTTGCTTCCGTAACGCCAACATTGTGAAGAACGAGGTTTTTGGCATCTTCGCCAGCAGCGTAAGAACTGGCAGTGTCAAAAACGACACGGTTGGCGACATCAATCGCCGGGAGCTCGCTCCAGACATCGCCGTACAGCCCCGACCACTGGTTCTTGAGCAGAACGGGGCCGGAGCCAAGCACGTTGGGGTTCTGAATCTTCAAGAGGAAACCGTCCGCGATGATACCGCCCGGCAGGGTGTTGCCGCCCGCCGAGCGAAGTTTGACGGAGAAGATGTCGCCAGCGCGAGTGAAGCGCAGAGCATCGATGCCGTCGCCGGAAAGCTTGTCGGTGATGATGGTGTCATTCACGGTCAGAGCGACATCGGCAACACCGTCGGACACCGGCAAGGGCTTTGTGTACTCGTTGTATCCGGCGAAGACCGCCGTCGATGCGGCCATCGCGAGACAGACCGCCGCCACCTTGACGGCTGGACAGGTTGTGAGTCTTGCTGCTTTCATCTGTTGAGCATCCTTTCTGCTTGGGTGTTGAAGACGTGCGTTTTAGTTGACGTTGGCCGGATAGACCTGTTCTGCGTTTTTGGGCTTTCGCATCATGAGCTCGTCGATGACGCGGCCGACCTCGGCCTTCGGCAGTTTTTCCGTGAGGCGACGGTGCGGACCGTTCGCGGCGTCGGCGACCCATTCGTCGGCGCCCTTGTCGCCGACCATGCGATAGGCGCCGCGCTCCACGTTGAAAGACGGCTCGACGCCCCTCACGGCCGCGAGCACCGCCGTCTCGTCCCAGGCGCTGCGACCGGCGGGGCCGTTGAAATCGCAGGTATTCTCGCGAAAGGCGTCGGCGACCGGGCTGTCCACGATGCCCGAATCCGCGAGGGCCTTGCCCGCGAAGCAGTCGACGCCGTATTCGAAGTCGGAAAACAGGATTGGTGTCGGCCAGTTCTCAAGCGCGATTTTCGACGACATCCAATCCTGCGACGAGTTGTACTCCATGCCGCGCGGATGCTTGCACGCCATCGCCACCCAGAGCTTCACCTTTCGCTCGACGAGGTCGCGGTCGCTTTCGACAAGCCTTCTCAGGTTTGTGAGAAAGCCGACGGAGCAGATGACGACCGACTTGTCCGGCTGCGACGAAAGCATCCGGCGGTAGACATCGAGCGCGTCGGGCGCATCGCTGGAGTTGAGGTGTTTCACCCACTTGCCGTACTTTGCGACCACGGCGCCGAAGCGTCTGTAGTTGAGCTCGTCGCGCCCCTTGCCCATGCCGTGGACGCAGCCGACGGGGATTTCGGGGCGACCGTAGTAGGCATTCACGATTTCGCACATCGCGACCGAGAGAGAGTCGCGCGTGTTGACGACGGTCGCGAGAAGTTCGCACTCCCCGGCGTCCGCAAGCGCGTGCAGGCAGGCGAGCGCCCCGACGTCGTCGAAGTCGGTGTACATGTCCGTATCGAATATGACCTTCACGGGCTCCTTCCCGGGCTTTGCGTCGTCGCCGCCGGCGGCGACAAGGAGCGCGAGGCCGGCCAGAAAGAGGACGATCATCGCGAAGTTGAGAACCCCCGACTTCTTCGGTGCGCCCTTGAACTCGCGCCAGACGAGGATGCCCCACAGCGCCGAGACGAGCGTCGCGCCCTGGCCGAGCGAATAGGCGATCGCCGCGCCTGCGGTTCCTGCGGTGACGAACGAAAGCAGCGTGCCCGTCGCCCAGATCACGCCGCCGAGGATGCCGACAAGATGAACGAGAAGGCCGCCTTTGAACCAGTCGGTTCCCTTGACGGGATCGCCCGCGACGGGCTTTTTCATCATGATCGTGTTGAACACGAAGTTCGACGCCAACACGCCGAGCGTGAAGACGAAGAACGCCGAATAGGGCGTCATGCGTCCCGCCGCCGGCGCGGCATTCGCGAAGTCCATGTCGACGACGCGGTTGACGAGCGGAGAGAACCAACTCATGAGAAGGCCCGCGCACATGGCGAGCCACAATCCTTTCTTCACGGACGAGGCATCCGCCGCGCCGCTCGACGCGGACTGCTTCGTCTTGAACGCCAGCGCGTTGCAGACGATTGACGCGACGATAATGGCAAGTCCCGTCCAGATGAGATAGGGATTGCCCTTTCCGTCCACAAACCAGTTGGCGACCGTGCCGCCGACGAGCGCGAGCCCCACGCCCACCGGAAACGCAACCGACATGCCCGCTACGGCAATCGCGGCGGAAAGCAGGATGTTCGACGCGTTGAACACGACACCTCCCAAAAACGGCCAGATCCACCGTGAAGCGGAACTGGCGGCGAGGTTCGCGGCGAAACTCCACGCGCCGCCGCCCGACGAGCCGAGCGTGAAGCCCGCGAGAAGCGAAAAGATGACAAGCCCGATTACGTAGTCCCAGTAGAACAGTTCGAAGCGCCAGGTCTTGCCGGCCAGCTTCTGGGTGTTGCCCCAGCTGCCCCAGCAGAACATCGTGACGACACAGAGCGCGACGGCCAATGGATAGTTGTTGCAGTAGTACATAGTGGTTGGTGATTGGAGGTTAGTGGATTTCGCGACGGTACGGCACGGACGACTGGGCGCCCAGGCGGGTGACAGATATCGCGGACGCCTTCTGCGCGAAGGCGATGGCGTCGGCGCACGTGCGCCCTTCGGCAATCGCGACCGCAAAGGCGCCGTTGAAGGTGTCGCCTGCCGCCACGCAGTCGACCGCCTTCACCTTGCGGCACGGGAAAAGCCTGCCGCAATCGCCGCAGTAACACCCCTTCGCGCCCATGGTTATCACGACATGGCCGACGCCTCGCTTCCGAAGGACGGCCGTCGCCTTCGCCGCGCTCGCCGCGTCTATGACCTTTACGCCCGTGAGAAGCTCGGCTTCCGTTTCGTTTGGCGTCATCCAGTCGACAAGCGAGTAGAGAGACTTCGGCAGCTTGCGCGCAGGCGCAGGGTTGAGGATGACGATGACGCCCGCATCGTGCGCGACGCGCGACGCCCACTCGACGGTCTCGACAGGCGTCTCAAGCTGCATCAGGAGCACCGACGCCGCTTCGATGTCCTTCCTGAACGGCGCGACGTCATCGGGCGAAAGCGTACCGTTCGCCCCGAGCGCGACGGAAATCGCATTCTGTCCTTTCGCATCTACCATGATGAGCGCCGTTCCTGAGGCTTCGCGCGGAGCAACGATGAGGTCTGGCCTGATGCCGTCCTTCCTGAGACGCGCGGCGGTGGCGCGTCCGAAGAGATCGTCCCCCACCTTGGCGATGAACGTGCACGACCCCTTCTTCCCCGAAAGGCGGGCGACGGCCACCGCCTGGTTCGCGCCCTTGCCGCCGGAGTTCATCATAAACCTGCCGCCGCACACCGTTTCACCCGGCGACGGCAGCGTTTTGCCCGCGATCACCATGTCGGTGTTTGTCGATCCCAGCACTGTGATTCGCTTCACGTCATATCCTCCGTTTGTCAAGATGGTTGCATTGTAGCATCTTTGCGACATGGAAATCAACGGCAAATCGCGTTTCCGTTCCAAAACCTGCCTTTGCAGGTTGAAGATCGGAGGTATTAAGGTCGAAGGTCCGCGCAACGACAACGGATCGCACGACTAAACGATGGGCATTTACCTTGTCCTTTTACCTTTTCTGCGCGCGCCGACCGCCGAAGGCGACGCCGGCGGTGCCGCCTTGAGCTTCTTGATCTGGTCGCGCAGGAACGCGGCGCGCTCGAATTCGAGGCGGTCCGCCGCCTCCAGCATCTCGCGCGTCATTTCGGCGATCAGCTCGGCATCCGACGCGCCGGACGACGTGCCGGACGACGCGGACGCGCCCGGCCCGACCGCGGCAGTTCTGCCGCGCCCGGCCGTGCCGTCGCTCTTGAAGAGGTAGGTCGATTCCGTCACCGCGCGCTGGACCGTGTGCGGCGTGATGTGGTGCGCCGCGTTGTAGGCCATCTGCTTTTCACGGTGCGCCTTCGTGATGCGCAGGAGCTCGCGGATCGCGTCGGTCCTGTGGTCGGCGTAGAGGATGACGCGCCCCTTCTCGTGGCGCGCGGCGCGGCCCGCCGTCTGGACGAGCGAGGTGGTCGAGCGCAGGAACCCTTCCTTGTCCGCGTCGAGGATCGCGACGAGCGCGACTTCCGGCAGGTCCAGGCCCTCGCGCAGGAGGTTGATGCCGACGAGGCAGTCGAACTCGCCTTTTCTGAGCCGCTGCAGGATCGCGACGCGCTCGATGGCGTCGATGTCGCTGTGGAGGTATTCGACGCGGATGCCCGTCTCGTGCAGGTAGTGCGTCAGGTCTTCCGACGAGCGCTTCGTGAGCGTCGTCACCAGCACGCGCTCGCCCGCATCCGCCGCCTTCTTCACTTCGGCGATCAGGTCGTCGATCTGGTTCGCGAGCGGCCGCACCTCGATGACGGGATCGAGGAGGCCCGTCGGGCGGATCACCTGCTCGGCGACCGTCTTCGCCTCGCTGTACTCGAAGTCGCCGGGCGTCGCCGAGCAGTAGACGATCTGGTGAACCTTCGCGTTGAACTCGTCGAACTTCAGCGGGCGGTTGTCCTTCGCGCTCGGCAGGCGGAAGCCGTAGTCGACGAGCATCTGCTTGCGCGCCTGGTCGCCGTTGTACATCGCGCGCACCTGCGGCACCGCGACGTGGCTTTCGTCGATGATCGTCAGGAAGTCGTCGGGGAAATAGTCGAGCAGGCACTCGGGCGGCGAGCCGGCCGCGCGGCCCGTCAGCGGACGCGAATAGTTTTCGATGCCGTTGCAGTAGCCGAGCTCGCGCATCATCTCGATGTCGTATTCGGTCCGCTCGCGCAGGCGCTGCGCCTCCAGGAGCTTGCCCTTCGACGCGAAGAACGCGAGGCGCTCCTTCAGTTCCGCCTCGATGCGCGCGAACGCCGCCTCGAACTTGTCCTTGCCGAGGACGAACTGCCTGGCGGGCGTGATCGTGACGGCGGGCATCGCCACGCCGCGCTTCGCGGTGAGCGGATCGAGCGCGCAGATGGTGTCGACCTCGTCGCCGAAGAACTCGATGCGCACGGCCGTCGTCTCGTACGCGGGGAAGACGTCCACCGTGTCGCCGCGCATCCGGAAGACGCCGGGCTTGAAGTCGAAGTCGTTGCGCACGTACTGCGCCTCGACAAGCCGCTCGGCGAGCGCGGAGCGCGCGAGCGTCTCGCCGCGCCGCACGCTCACGGCGAGCTCGCGGTACTCGGTCGATTCGCCGAGGCCGTAGATGCACGAGACGGACGCGACGATGATCACGTCGCGGCGCGAGATGAGCGCGTTCGTCGCCGCGAGGCGGTAGCGCTCGATCTCCTCGTTGATCGACGCGTCCTTCTCGATGTACGTGTCGGTCTGCGGGATGTACGCCTCGGGCTGGTAGTAGTCGTAGTA
>DJXI01000030.1:0-5209 GCA_002449695.1 Verrucomicrobia bacterium UBA7008
TGTTGCCGTTTCTATAGAATCCTAGCCCCCCTCGACTTCTAGAGCCCGAGTATCGCGGGCGGGGCGCGGGAAGTCGGCCCGGGCACGTCAAGAGCGACCCTCCGCGCGGCTCGCACCAACGCGCGTTGCGGTCAGTGGTCGCTCTTTCCGAGCGAGGCGATTCAAGAGGCCGAGCGATGAGCCGGGCCGATCTTCCCACGCACAGCCCGCCACCACTCTTCGGACTTTTGAAGGGGTCCTGCAAAAACTTCTGAGCGAGCATCTTCCCCACTGCGCGCCGCATGAAACGAGAAAGGACACCGGGCTTCAGGCGAAGGTCACGCGGACGGGGCCGTGCATGCGCCAGCACGCGCGCACATCGTCGACCGTCGGCGCGACGTAGATCGGCGTCGCCTGGTGGCGGAACCACGTGTCCTGCCGCTTGGCGAGCTGGTACGTGCGCGTCAGAATCTTGTCGCGGTCGTCCCCGTCGCGGTAGCCGATCGCGCGCGACGCCGTCCGCGACCAGACGGGATAGCGCGCCTTGAGCCGCCGCTTCTCCTCCGCCAGCCCCGCCATGAACATGTCGTCGAGCCGCGCGGCGATGCGCGCGCGCACGACGGCGCGGTCGATCTGGATGACGGGATAGGCCGGCGGCGGCATCGTCCAGGCGCGGTCGAGCCCGCGCAGGAGCGCCGAGAAGTAGAGCCCCGTGCCGCCGACGATGATGAGCGGCCGGTCGCGCGGCACGTCGCGGACCCACGCCGCCGCCGCACGCAGCCACGCGCCCGACGAGAATTCCTCGGCGGGCGTGACGAGATCGACGCCGCCCATGCCGAACTCCTCGATCTCCGCGCGCGGCGGCTTGGCGGTGCCGATGTCCATGCCCTTGTAGACGAGCATCGAATCGGCGCTCAGGATGCGCGCGCCCATTTCGCGCGCGAGCGCCGCGGCGATGGCGCTCTTGCCGCTCGCGGTCGGGCCCGCGAGGATGTAGGCGTCACGCTCCAGCATGTTTCTTCTCGCCGCCGAACGACAGGAGGAGCAGCAGCCCCGCCGCGACGCTGATGTAGACGTCGGCGAGGTTGAAGCAGGGAAAGTGGTGGACGCCCCAGTGGAAATCGAGGAAGTCGATCACGTAGCCGCGCACGGCGCGGTCGAGGAGGTTGCCGAGGATGCCGGCGTAGACCAGCCATTCGGCGACGCGCCCCGCGACGCGGCGCGCGCCCGTCGCGGCCGTCTGGAAGAGCTCGCGCCGCTGCCAGACGAGAACGGCGAGCGCGACGACGGCGAACGCCGCGAGCGGCCACACCTGCCCCTGGAAAAGGCCCCACGCCGCACCGCGGTTCTCCACGTAGGCGAGGTTGAAGAAGCCGGGCACGACGGAAACCGCCGCTTCGCCTTTCAGGCGGGCGGCGGCGAGCTCCTTGGTGATCGCGTCGGCGAGCGCGAGGTTCGCGACGACGGCGAAGATGGTGACGAACGTGCGCATCAGACGCGGTTGCGCTCCAGCTCGCTCTGGCACTCCATGCAGGTGAGCACGAACGGCTGGTTGACGAGGCGCGGCTTGCGGATGAGCTGGCCGCAGTGCGTGCAGACGCCGTAGGTGCCGTCGTCGATGCGGTGCAGCGCCTCCTCGATCTGCTGGATGATGCGGTTGATGTTGCCCATCTGGCCGAGCGCCTGCAGGCGCAGCGTCTGGTTGGTGCCGTCGCCGCCGTCGGCCTCGTGGTCCTCGGCCTCGTTGAAGCCCGTCGCCTTCATCGCGTTCACGCCGCTGAGCGCGCGCTCGCGCTCGGCGAGGAGGCGCTTGCGGAAATCCTTGAGGTCCGCCTCGGGGAACTGCGCCGTCTCCTTGCCCTGCTTGCGCGTCGTCGGGCGGCGCGACAGGCGGATCGCCGTCTCGCTTGCCTGCTTGTCGGCGTCGATCTTCGCCGAGCGCGCCTTCATCGCCTGCGCGATGCTCTGAGCCATCGCCGCCGCCTTCGCGGTGTCGATGGGGTTGATCGGCTCGACCGTCGGCTTGACGACGACCGTCGGCTTGCGGATGATGCGCGGCGGGACGCGGTTGGGATTCTTGTCCTTCTTGATCTTGATCGGCGGATCGTCCAGATTGACCACGATCTTCCGCGCCGCCGGCGCGGCGGGCTTCTTCGCCACCGCGGGCTTCTTCGCCGCGGGCGCTTTCTTCGGCGCCGGCTTCTTCGCCGCCGGTGCCTTCTTGGCGGGCGTCTTCGTCTCGTTCTTAATCGTGAAAGCCATGTCGGGCCTCCTTTCAGTTGGTCGTCAAATTCATTCCGGCGCGCATTATATCAAAAATTGTCATCTTTGGGGCGAACAATTCCTCGCCGTCGTCACACGCCGAGAGCCGCCGCGAGGCGCGCGGTGAGCGCGACGGCGTGGCGGTGGTCGTTCGCGCCTTCGGGCACGATCGTTTCGCGGTACGCGAGGCGGATGCGGATGATGCGATCTCCGACGTCCCACCACGGCTGGCCCTTCGCCAGCACGACGGGATCGTAGTCGATGCGGTAGACGTCGATCGGCGCGCGCGTCGCGAGCGCGAGCCGCGCGGCCCCGCGGTGGAGCTTCGCGCCGCCGCGCGTCCCCTGCGGGAAGATGACGACATTCACGCCGCGCGCGAGGCAGCCGCGCACCTCCTCGACCGTCCGCGTCGCGCCGGTGTCGTTGGCGATGAACACCTTGCGGACGACCGCCGACAGAAACGGATTGCGCTTCGCCGCCGCCTTCACGATGCAGACCGCGTCCGGCAGCTGCGCGAGAAGCACGCAGATGTCGATGAGCGAAACGTGGTTCATCACGACGAGCCGCCCGGTCGCGCGCCTGACGCCGACGGCCTCGACCGTGTAGAGCCCCGTCACGCGCGCGAGCGCGACGAAGAGCCGGTAGCCGAAGCGCACGCCGACGCGTCCCCACGCGCGCGGCACGCACGGCAGCGGCAGGAGCAGCGCGAACGGCAGGGCGCAGAGCCCGTAGGCGAGAAAGAACGCCCCGGAGAGCAGCGCGCGCGGCAGACGGATTCCGGGGCGGGTCATGACGGCGGGCTTACTTCTTGCCGCCCGACAGCGCCAGACGGATGATCGTTTCGGTGTCCTTCACGTCCGGGTTGCGCGCGAGCACGTCGCCGACCATCTTGTTCGCCGTCTCCTCGTTGAAGCCGAGCGCGGCGAGCGCGAGGATCGCGTCGCGCAGAATCGGCGCCTCGGACGCCTTGCCGCCGCCGCGCTGCGTCGCCGCCAGCGCCTCGATGGCGTTCACCTTGTCCTTCAGCTCCAGGCAGATCTTCTCCGCCGTCTTCTTGCCGACGCCCTTGATGGACGAGAGACGCTTCGCGTTGCCCGAGGCGATGGCGAGCGACAGCTCCCCCACCGAACCGCCCGAGAGGATCGCGAGCGCGATCTTCGGGCCGACGCCCGAGACGGCCGTCAGCTTCGCGAACATCTCGCGCTCGGCAACGGTCGCGAACCCGAAGAGCGTTTCATCGTCCTCGCGCACGACATGGCAGACGAGCAGCTTCACCTCGCCGCCGACCTTCGGCAGGCGGTCGAAGGTGGACAGCGGGATCAGCACCTCGTAGCCGAGCCCCGCCGCCTCGACGACGACGTGCGTCGGATCCTTTTCCGCCAGCGTGCCCCGGACGTATGCGATCATGCAAAGAGCTTCGCGAGCTTTTCGAGCTGCGCGACCTTGTCCCTGTTTTCGGCGAGCTTGCGGCGCGCCTCGGCGACGACCGCCTCGGGCGCGTGCGCGACGAAGTTCTCGTTCGCGAGCTTCGCCTCGCTCGACCGGATGAAGCCGGCGAGCTTCGCGAGCTCGCCCGCGATGCGCTTCGACTCGGCCGCCTTGTCGACGAGCCCGTCGAGCGAGAGGTAGACCGTGCCGAACCGGGTGATCTTCGACGGCATCGCGAGGTCGCTCCCCGCCGGCACGAAGTCGACCGACTCCGCGCGCATCGCCTTGGCCAGAACCTTGACATCCTCCTCGGGCAGGGGTGCGGGCGCGCCCGCGCTCCCGTCCGTTCCGCGCGCGATCGTCGCCTTGACCCAGGCCGACGGCGGCACCTTGTACTCGGCCCTGAGCGCGCGCAGGGCGGTGATCGCCTCGCGCTTCGCGTTGACGAACTCGTAGTTCTCCGCGGTGACGCCCCACGCCGTCTTCTCCGCGTCCGTGTAGCCCGCGGGGAACGGCTGGCGCATGATCGTCTCGCCGTCCTTCAGGTAGCCGAGCTGGTGCGCGACCTCCTCGGTGACGAACGGCATGTACGGGTGGAGGAGCCGCAGCGCCTTCCAGAAGACGTCGCGGAGGATCGCCACCGAGACGGCCTTGTTCGGCGCGTCCTTGACGTACTCCACGTAGCCGTCGCAGATCTGCGTCCAGAAGAAGTCGTAGACCGCGAGCGCGCCGTCCTGGATGCGGTAGGCTTCGAGGAGCTCGTTCACCTTGCGGCAGGCGAGGTCGGCGGCGTAGAGGATGTGGCGGTCGTCGGCGGAGAGGGGTTGGCCGAACGCCGTTCGGCCATCCATGCTGCTTTGGCCATCAAGGCTGCCCGCAGCCGAGCCGCCCGCACCGCCCGCGCCCTTCAGCGCCTCTTCCTGCATTTCCAGGAACTTCGCGGCGTTCCAGATCTTCGTCGTGAAGTTGCGGCCGATCTCGAACTTCTCCTTGTTCACCTTCGTGTCGCATTCGAGCGACGTGATGAGCGCGATGGAGAAGCGCAGCGCATCGGCGGAATACTGGTCGATGAGCTCGAGCGGATCGAGCGAATTCCCCTTCGACTTCGACATCTTCGAGCCGTCCGCCGCGCGCACGATGCCGTGGATGACGATGTTCTTGAACGGCGGCTTCTTCATGAAGTGGAGGCCCGCCATCATCATGCGCGCGACCCAGAAGAAGATGATGTCCTGCGCGGTGACGAGGTCGGTCGTCGGATAGTAGTAGTCGAGATCGGCCGTCTTCTCCGGCCAGCCGAGCGTCGAGAACGGCCACAGCCACGACGAGAACCACGTGTCGAGCACGTCGGGATCCTGCTCCAGGTCCGCGAGCGTGAGCGCCGCGTTGCCGGTCTTCGCCTTGGCCTTCGCCAGCGCCTCCTCGGCCGTTTCGGCCACGAAAACCAGTTCTTCGGAACCGGACGGGGAGCGATCTCCCCGCACCCCTCCAGTGGAACTGGTCTGTTTAAGGTAGTACGCGGGAATGCGGTGGCCCCACCACA
>DJXI01000030.1:5273-22627 GCA_002449695.1 Verrucomicrobia bacterium UBA7008
CGGTGGCCCCACCACAGCTGGCGCGAGATGCACCAGTCCTGGATGTTCTCCATCCAGTTGAAGTAGATCTTGCTCCAGCGGTCGGGCACGAAGCGCACCTCGCCCGACTTGACGGCCGCGATCGCCGGCTCGGCGAGCGGCTTCATCCGGACGAACCACTGCTTCGACAGGCGAGACTCCACCGTCTCGTGGCAGCGGTAGCAGTGTCCGACCTGGTTGTCGATGTCTTCGATGTGGTCGAGGAAGCCGCCCGCCTCCAGATCCGCCACGATCGCCTTGCGGCATTCCCAGCGGTCCATGCCGCAGTACTTCGCGCCCGCGAGCTCGTTCATGTGGGCGTCGTCGGTCATGATGTTGATCTCGGCGAGGTTGTGGCGCTTGCCGACGAGGAAGTCGTTCGGGTCGTGCGCGGGCGTGATCTTCACGATGCCCGTGCCGAATTCGCGGTCCACGTAGTCGTCGGCGATGACGGGAATCTCGCGCCCCGTGAGCGGCAGAATCACCGTCTTGCCGACGAGGTGCGCGTAGCGCTCGTCCTTCGGGTTCACCGCGACGGCCGTATCGCCCGGCAGCGTCTCGGGGCGGGTGGTCGCCACCATCACGTAGTCGGCGTAAGGTTCGCCCGCGACGCCCTTCGCGCTGCCGACGACGGGATAGCGGATGTACCAGAAGTGGCCGTGGTTCGGCTCGTGCTCGACCTCGTCGTTCGCGAGCGCCGTGCCGCAGCGCGGGCACCAGTTGACGATGTAGTTGCCCTTGTAGATCAGCCCCTCGTCATAAAGCTGCGTGAAGACCTTCGCGACCGCGCGCGAGCAGCCCTCGT
The DNA here is from genome assembly GCA_002449695.1 of Verrucomicrobia bacterium UBA7008. Classification (GTDB taxonomy): domain Bacteria; phylum Verrucomicrobiota; class Kiritimatiellia; order RFP12; family UBA1067; genus UBA1067. Next base: position 6,097 of record DJXI01000030.1, read on the forward strand.
CGAACGTGAAGCGCTCGCGCCGCCAGTCGGTCGAGTTGCCGAGCATCCGCTGCTGGTGGACGATCGTGCCGCCGTACTGCTTCTTCCACTCCCACACGCGCGCGAGGAACGCCTCGCGCCCGAGGTCCTGGCGGCGCTTGCCTTCCTTCTTGAGCGCCTTTTCGACGACGTTCTGCGTGGCGATGCCGGCGTGGTCGGTGCCGGGGAGCCACAGCGTGTTGTAGCCGCGCATGCGCCGCCACCGCACGAGGATGTCCTGGATCGTCTGGTTGAGGGCGTGGCCCATGTGCAGGATGCCCGTCACGTTCGGCGGCGGGATCACCACCGAATAGGGCGTGCCCGTGCCGGGCTCGTCGTGGAAACAACCGTTCTGCTCCCAGAAGGGATACCATTTGGCCTCCGCGGCCTTCGCGTCGTAATGCTTGTCCATTGTCTCGCCTGTCTTCTCGTTAAATCTTCAGCAGGTCCGCGAGCGCGGCGTTCTTGCGGCGGATCTCCTCGTTCGTCAGCCCCTCGATCTCGTGCGGGAACACGATCCAGTCATTGCCGACGTCGCGCACGTAGTAGTCGGGCACGATGTCCGTTTTGTTCTTCTCCGGCTTCCAGTAGACGCACGCCAGGCGCATGTCCACGCCCTTCGCGTCCATGCGCGTGTGCACGGCCTTCGCCGTCTTGCCCGTGTCGAAGACGTCGTCGACGACGAGCACCTTGTCGCCCGGGCGCATCATGCCGAAGATCTCCTCGCCGAGCGTGAAGATGACCTCGCCCGCGTTCTCGCCGATGCCCGTGTAGCTCGCGCACTTGAGCGGGATGTGCTGGATGTTCCAGCCCACGACCTTGAAGAACTCGTGCATCGACACGCCGACCGACGCGCCGCCGCGCCACAGCGCGATGAGCAGGTCGGGCTTCCAGCCCGACTCCTTGACCGCCGCCGCCAACCGCCACGAGTCCAGCATGAACTCGTCCGCCGAGAGATATTGCTTTTCCATCGTCATCGTTTTCCGTTCAACCTTGAACTGTATAGTATATCAAATCCGTCAGTTGCGCGTCACGTCGACGTCATCGTCATCGCCGCCGTAGGGCGGGGGCGAGACGTGCGCGCGGTAGTCCTGGAAATCCCAGGCGGCCTCCATCCGCGCCTGCAGATATTCGCGGTACCCTTCCTGCCAGATCATCCACGCGATGAGCAGCCGCACGAAGCCCCAGCTGCCGCCCGCGAAGACGGCGTGCAGGCCCGAGAGGCCCAGCAGGATCGCGAACGCGCGCCCGACCCACATCGCGACGAGCGTCGCCCGGGGGCGCGAGAGGAACGCGCGCAGCACCGAGCGGAAGATGCGCCCGCCGTCGAGCGGAAAGCCCGGCAGCAGGTTGAACGCGCCAAGCATCAGGTTCATCCACATGAGGTACGAGAGCGTGAAGTAGCCCCAGTGCGTGAACGACGGCAGGACGACGAGCGCCGTGAAGCCGAGCCCCGCGAGGAGGAAGCTGACGAGCGGGCCCGCGAGCGCGGTCACGAGCTCCTGCGACGCCTTGCGCGGCAGCGCGATCAGCGACGCGCAGCCGCCCAGGAGCGAGATCGTGATGTCGCGCGTCGGGTAGCCGAACGCGCGCGCGGTCAGCGCGTGGCCGAGCTCGTGCGCGACGACCGACACGGCGAGGACGAGCGCGGCGGTGAGGCCGTAGCTGAACGCGCCGAACGAGTTGATGAAGAAGAGGAGCAGGATCGCGAACGAGAGATCGACATAGAGCGGAATGCCGAAGAGTTCGCAGAGGTGGAATTTCCGGGGAAAGACGGGCATCGTTTTATTCCTTGACCGACTTGAGCACCGCGTAGCCGCGGCGCTTGATGATTTCAACCGTGGGGAAATACGTCTTCTGGACGGGCTCGAGCCCCGCCGCGTTCTTGCAGACGGTGTAGCAGACGCCGCCGGGCTTCAGCGCGCGCACGGCCGTCTGGAGGAAGACGTCGGCGATGCGGTAGTCCGAGTAGTACGGCGGATTGCCGACGAAGACGTCGAAGGTGCCGTCCATCCGCGCGGGCGTGCCGTTGTCGGACAGGATCACCTCGGCGGCGAAGCCGAAGTTCCGCGCGTTCACGTTCGCCGCCTCCACGGCGCGCGCGTGCGAATCGACCAGCACGAGGTCCGCGCCCGGCACCACGCTCCGGACGAGAAAGCCGACGAGGCCGCAGCCGCAGCCCATGTCCAGCAGCCGCACGTTCCGCCCGGCCAGTTCGCGCGCCGCCACTTCCGCGAGCGCGAGGCCGCCCTCGTCCTGCCGGCGGTGGCAGAAGCAGCCGGGGAAGCTCGTGAACGTCAGCACGGGGCCGCCCGGCACGGACGACGGCCACGTGGCCGAAAAGTCGCGCACGCGCGTCGGATCGGCGGCGATCTTCTGCAGGAGGTCGTTGCGGTCGCGCGCCTTCCCCTCGAAGTCGAGCTCGAACCGGGGCGGCTTCAGCTCGCCGCCGAGCCGCTGCGCGATCTCCTGCAGGAGGTCGAGCGACAGTTCGCCGCTCATCCGCTTCGGGCCTGTCTTGAACCTGATGACGTCCCACGGTCCCTCGGGCAGGTGCGGTGCGCAGATCGCGCGCGCGTGGTGCACCTTCTCGATCGCGTGGCGGTGGTAGATGTCGAGCGTGTGGCACGTGACGTCGGGCGTCAGCCACGACGCCGTCGTCTCCCTGCCGCGCCGCCCCTTCTCGAAGAGGTCGGCCGCCCGATAGCCTACCAGCAATGTCTTCATATCACGTATGGTCAGTTATTATAACAAATCCCGTCCGCCTCCCGCAAGGCAGCGCGCGCCTCAATCCTCGACTGGCCGCCCCAGACGGCCGTTGGCGTTGAGGCGGCGGATCGTCTCCGCCGCGAACCGCGCCTGGTCGGCGAACGAAAGGCGCACCGGCAGCCCGGACGGAAGGCCCAGGTGCGCGAGGACGATCTTCAGGATCGTCGCCGGGTGCTCGAAGTGCGCGGTCAGGAGCATACCGAGCGCCAGATAGACGCCGCCCATCGGCGCAATCCCCGCGCAGACCGTCCGGCCCTTCACGTCGCCGCGGCTGAAGCGCGTCTCCATGAGGAACAGCTCCTCGCCCGTCAGGAGGTTGCGGCACCTGACGCCGACGCCCGCCTTGACGGACAGCACCTCCAGCCATGCGTAGCGGTAGTTCGCGAAGTAGGCGGCCGCGGCGCGGTCGTAGTCGTCCAGCTCGGCCGTCCGCTTCAGGATGCGCCGGATCGCCGGTTCGCCGTGCTGGTCGTCCATCATCGCGGCAAAGTCGCCCGCCACCATATCCTGCCTCGGATCAAGCAGAAAACCCGTTTCGGAATCAATGTCCAACCCCAGCCGCCGGGCGGCGTCACGCCGCTCGTTCGGCGTCAGTTCATTCATCACGACATGACGGACGAACTCCTGCGTGACGATCCGGACGCCCTCGTAATCGTACAGGACCTGCTCGCGTTTCGCCGCGTCTTTGACAAACTTGAAGTCGATCGGCCCCGTGTCCTGCGCCGGCGGCAGCTCCTCGATCTTGATCGGCTCGCCCGCCTCCTCGTCAAGCGCATCCCCGTCTTCGTCGCCCGCGTCTCCTTCATCTGCGCCGTCTTCGTCCGCGTCGTCAAGGGACTCGAATTCAAAGAATGTCTCCTCGTCCAGAGGCGGATAGTCGATCTCCCTGAAATGATCCCTGGCGGCCGCGAGGCGCTCACTGACGAGCCGGTCCAGCTCCTCGTCCGTCGGCGGCGGGTCGGCGACATTCGCGCCCGCGGCGGCATCGGCAAGCGAAACACGGGCGATCAGGCGCTCGCCGGTGCGGAAATCGCATCCCGCCGTAAAACAGCAGCCGAATGCGTCCAGCAACGCGTCGATCTCGCTCCCGTCACCCTCCTCGCAAGCGGCCACCCGGGCCAGGAACCCGTCGAGCTCATCTTCGCCCAGCGGCTCGGAGACGGGCGCGTCATGATCCGGCGCATACCTGTTGTAGATGTCGCGGAACTCGCCGTAGCTCAGCACACCGTGCAGATTGACCGCCGCGTTGAGGCAGCGCAGCAAGAACACCTCACGCGCGTCGAAGCCTTCCGCGCGCCACGCGCTCTCGTCGGGATCGCCGATGCGGTCAGTTGGATTTTTCATTCGCGCGCTTCCTTGAGTGAAACTGAGTTGCCAAGAAATCCGTAATTGCCTCCTGTGTTGCCTCAGTGAACAAACACGAGGCAACAATCCGATCCTGCCAGACGCTATAGACATGCGTCTCCGTAACGCAATAAGGCGCGGCGGGATCATTGATCCACATGCGACCGCCACAGACACATCCACATTCATCCGTCATCCATGACATTGAATCTGCATTCGACTTTGCCACGGACAGAAAAGCATCTGGCGACGCCTCGATCGCCTTACGCCTCGACTCCACGAAACGGACCGTCTGTTCGCCGCCCGACATCTCAGCAAGCCAAATCAAGCGGCAGGTCGGAAATATCCTTGAGCCGTTTGCCGTCAATCATGTTGTTCAACAAAATCATCGCCTCGCCACGACTCCTCGACGAACACGTGCGCACGGCGTCAAGCAATTCATAAAGCGCAAAATGATAGACGCAGTCAATGTCGCCGGTCCCGAGCGCAAGCGAAGCGATACGCGACGGCGACGGCTCGGCCGTGACAACCACAATGTGCGGCACGCGCCCCTTTCTGTCACGCATGAGATTAAGCGCCTCGGTTCTGCTGTTCTGCGCGCGGTCGCTTCGCATGGTCCATTTCGCCGATATCGACGCGTGCAAGATGTCCCTGCCGCCGTTGCTCTTGCGAAGGTCGGCCCTTTTGCAAAGCGTATCATCAACAAAAGCGTCCAGTTTATTGATTTCCGCATCTTCACACAATCCGCGCGACACAATCACATCGGGAGACACCAAATAGTCGTTTCCAAGCGCCGTCTGTAGTTTCGGGTTGTTGCGGACGGCCTCCGCAAGGTAGAACAAGTGCTCGTATTGAGCAAAGTCGGCGGTTTTGATCTTGCTTTTGTTGCCAAGACGCGCAACCGTCCATTTCCCCGGTCGCAGATTCTGAAGCTTAGGGAAAGTCGCAGCTACGAAATCCGCCACCGCCCCTTCAAAATCCGCTCCCGCAGTCTGCCCCTTCTTCTTTTTCGCGACAGTCTGTGCGCCGAGCGTCTTGGCGATACACGTCGCAAGAGCGCAGGAAAACTCGTTTTTCCGGTCTGCATTCGAGGCAACGCCTGTCGTGTCAAAGCAGAGAATCTTCCGCGAAACAAGCGCCTGATGAAAAGCGCTGCGCGCCTGTGCAAAAACGATCTTACGCGTCATTTTTAAGGCACCTCCTGATCTGAATCCCGACAGCCTTTGCAACGGGCGGCGGGAATGCGTTTCCTATCATGCGGCAAGCGGCCGTCTTGCGGTTGCCAAAAAACCAACCGGGCGGGAAACCCTGAATCCGTGCTATCATCTCCTTGGTCAACTTCGGGCTGCCGACAAAGTCCTTTGCCGGCGGTTCGTTTGCGATACCAAGGCCATCGACACCGAGTTCCGCCCATGCGCGGCGCGCGCGCGTCGGCCCGAGGTCAGGGCCGCCGTGCTTCTTGCTGCCGCCGACAATGGTTGGCGCGATCTTATCAGCCTTGGCGACCCATTCATCAAGGCCACGCCATCCATTCGCACCCATGAGCTCTTTGAGCGCCTTCCCTACCGTCGGGGCGGCCTGACGATTCACCGCAGGATATGCGAACGCCCCTTTTTCATCGTTGCGGATGCCAACGATCACAACCCTTGGACGAATCTGCGGGACGCCATAGTCGCTTGCCTGGAGCAGCTTGATGTCGGCACGATAGCCCAAGCGCCTGATTGCAGTCAAAATGCTGTTGCGATAACCCTCAAACTTCGGATCAAGGAAGCCGCGCACATTCTCAAGCATCACCGCACGCGGACGCATCTCCGCAATCAACCGGATCGCCTGCGGGAAGAGGTCGCGCTCGTCATCCGCCCCCAACTGCTTCGATGCAACCGAAAACGGCGGGCACGGGACACCGCCAGCCAGCAGATCGATGCCTTGGTAAGGCGTGCCATCAAAATCATGCACATCACCGCAGATGACGTTCCAGTCGGGCTTGTTTTCCCTCAGCACCTTGCAATAATCATGCTCATACTCGACAAGCGCCACATGCCTGAATCCGGCGCGATCAAGGCCGAGCGCCTGCCCGCCCGCTCCCGCACATATCTCGACGCACGTCAACTCGCCATCTCTTCTCGCCGCGCCAACCAGACTGCGGGCAATTTGAAGGCCATAGTCAAAGCCGTCGTTCGTCTGAAAGAAATCGTCCTGAACCGGATTGAAGGTCGTGGCGGATTTCCAGCGCTTGACGTAGGGCTTCAGGCAATCGAAGACGTACGGCATCGACTTTCCGCCCGTGACGGGATAGGGCTTCGAGTAGAACGCCTCGTCGATCTTCACGCACGGGCAGCGCGCCGAGCTGACATAGACGTTCGCCGACCTGCGCCCCAGAAGCTTCGCGGGCGTCGCCTCGGCGACCAGCTCGTACAGCGCATATTTCTCGCCGTGCGGCCGCGCGGCCGGCGAATAGCCGCTCCGCGTCAGCGCCGCACCGTCCGTCACCTCCTTGAATTTCGCCGTGAACGCATAGTTCGGCTTCCCTTCGGCAAACAGCACGACTCCCGAAATCTTTTCGTGGAAGGCCAGTTTGCCGCATTTCGGCAGCGGCAGATTGTAGAGCCGTTTCTCTGCGATCCACCGCTCGTTCGCAGGGCGATAGGTCCCTACGAGCACCGTGGCGTCAGCCGAGGCCGATTTGCGGGAAGCAGCCATCGTCCGTCAGCCGCAAAGCGTGTCCGCCGCCCGCTGGAGGCGCGCGAGCGTCTTGTCCTTGCCGAGGAGCTGGAGCATTTCAAAGAGGCCGATGCCTTCGCCGCGGCCCGAGACCGCGACGCGGATCGGATGGACCCACGGCCCCATGCCGTTGCCCTGCGAGAGGCCCTTGACGACCGCCTCGAGCGCGGGCGCCGTCCAGTCGGCGACGGCACCGAAGCGCTGGATGAGGTCGAGCAGGATGTCCTTCACGCCCGGCTTCTTCAGCCGCTTCTCCACCGCCTTCTCGTCAAACGGGAAGTCGTCGGAGACGAAGCAGCGGATCGCCGCCGGAATGTCGTTCAGGAACTTGGTGCGCACCTGAAGCTGCTCGGCGAGATAGTTCCACCAGGCGGCATCGTGCTCGGGGACGCGAGACGTGAGAGTGGAGACGCGGTTCTTGATCTCTTCCACGAACTGCGCAAGGGGGATCTTCTTGATGTACTCGCCGTTCATCCACGCGAGCTTCTTCGGGTCGAACATCGCGGCGGTGACGTGGACCTTCTCCAGCTCGAAGAGCTCGATCATCTCTTCGCGCGTCAGCACCTCGCGGTCGTCGCCCGGGTTCCAGCCGAGCAGCAGCAGGTAGTTGAAGAGCGCCTCGGGGAGATACCCCTGCTCGCGGTACTCGCCGACGAACGCCGCGCCGTCGCGCTTCGAGTAGGGCTTGCCCTGCTGGTTGACGATCATCGACAGGTGCCCGTACTTCGGCACCGGCGCGCCGAGCGCCTTGAAGATGCAGATGTGCTTGAACGTGTTCTCCACGTGGTCGTCGCCGCGGATGATGTGCGTCACGCGCTGGTCGATGTCGTCGACGACGTTCGCGATGTGGAAGATCGGCGAGCCGTCGGAGCGGACGATCGCGAAGTCCGGAATGTCCTCGGCCTTCTTGGCCATGTGGCCCTTGACGATGTCGTCGAATTCGATGACGCCCTCCTTCGGCATCCGGAACATCGTCACGACGCCCGTCTTGCCGTCGCGCGACGTCTTCTCGACCTTGTAGGCGTGGCCCGAGGCGAGCAGCCGGTCGACGGCCTCCAGATGGCGCTTGACGTTCTTCGTCTGGTAGAAGACCTCCTCGTCCCAGTCGAGGCCGAGCCACTTCATGCAGTCGAAGAGGACGGCGATGGCCTCGGGCGTGGAGCGCTCGAGATCCGTGTCCTCGATGCGCAGCAGGAACCTGCCGCCCGTGTGGCGCGCGAACAGCCAGTTGTAGATGGCCGCGCGGATGTTGCCGATATGCACCTTGCCCGTCGGCGACGGCGCAAAGCGAACGCGAATGTCGTTGTTCATTTCTTTTTCTCTCCTTGACAGTGGGGACAGTGCGCACAGTGGTAGCTGTCGCCCGTGACGGCGACGTCGCGGCCCGTCCAGCAGTAGGTGCACAGGTGATCTTCCGGCAGGCCGATCGCCTTGATGAGATCGTCGATGCGCTGGAACGCGAGCGAGGTCAGGTTCAGCTTCTCGCGGATGAACTCGACCATGTTCGCGTAGTCGGGGCTGTCGGGATCCGTGTACTTCGCGAGATCCGCGCCCTCGCCCTCGTGCCCGCGCACGTAGCGCCGCGTGATGAGGTCGTAGACGCTCTTCGAGCGCGAGAAGTTGAGGAAGAGGCAGGGATAGACGAGCGGCGGGCACGCGATGCGCATGTGCGTCTCCTTGCAGCCGAGCGCATAGAGCCGCGCCGCCTGCTTGCCAAGCTGGGTACCGCGCACGATCGAGTCGTCGCAGAAGACGAGCTTCTTGTCCTTGATGAGCCCGGGGATCGAGATGAGCTTCATCGACGCGACGTGCTCGCGCTGGCGCTGGTCCTGCGGCATGAACGAGCGCGCCCACGTCGGCGTGTACTTGACGAACGGCCGCGAGAACTTGATGCCCGCCTCGTGCGCGTAGCCGAGCGCGTGGGACGTGCCCGAGTCGGGGATGCCGCACGCCGCGTCCGCGTCCGTCGGCGTCCGCCGCGCGAGCGCGCCGCCGCAGCGGTAGCGCGTCATCTCGACGTTGCGCCCCTCGTAGGTCGAGGCCGGATAGCCGTAGTAGACCCAGAGGAACGAGCAGATCGCCATCTTCTTTCCCGGCTCGACGAGCGTGATGTCGGCCTCGGGCGTCAGCTCCGCGACTTCGCCCGGCCCGAGGTCGCGCACGTAGTCGTAGCCGAGGTTCGGCAGCGCGCAGCTTTCCATCAGCGCGATCATCGCGCCGTCCTTCTTGCCGAGGATGACCGGCGTGCGGCCCCAGCGGTCGCGCGCGGCGTAGAGCCGCCCCTTCTCGTCCACGATGAGGAGCGAGCAGCTGCCCTTGACCTTCGCCTGCACGTACTTGATGCCGTCGATGAGCGTGGCCTGGCTCGCGATCAGCGCGGAGACGACCTCGGTCGGCCCGACCATGCCGCTCGTCGTGGAGAACTGGAGCTGCATGTTGCTGTTGGTGAAGAGCTCCGTCTTCAGCTCGTCGATGTTGGAGATCATCCCGACGGTGACGATGGCGAAGGTGCCGAGCTTCGAGCACATGACGAGCGGCTGCGGGTCGGTGTCGGAGATGACGCCGATGCCGACCGCGCCCGCGAAGCGCGCGAAGTCGCCCTCGAACTTCGAGCGGAACGGCGCGTTCTGGATGTTGTGGATCGAGCGCTGGAAGACGCCGTCCGGCTTCAGCACCGCCAGGCCGCCGCGGTGCGTGCCGAGGTGGGAATGGTAGTCCGTGCCGAAGAACAGATCGCTCACGCAATCCGACTTGGTGATCACTCCGCAAAATCCGCCCATAGAACCTCCTGAAAATGAAGTAAGTAGTATATCAAAAATCAGCTGGATGGCTCAAGCCTGAAGGGCTGGAGACGCAGGACGCAGTGGACGTCCTGCGTCACAGGCTCTTCAAGCCTGTGACACCCGTCAAGCCTGTGACACCCGTCAGTCCTGGACGCGGAGATCGACGAGGCGCAGTTCGACGTGCGGCTCGCCGTAGGCCGAGATCTCGATCGTGAAGCGCACGTCAAAGGGGTGTGCGGCGTTGCGGTGGAGCTCCTCGGCCAGCGTGCCGTGGTTCCACCAGACGCCGCGCGGCACGTCGGAGCTGTAGAAGCAGACCTGGAGGTGCCGACCGTCCGCGCCGAGCTGCCGCGCCTCGCTCAGGTACACGCCCTTCAGGCCGAACACCGGCTCGGGATTGCCTTCGCCGAACGGTTCGAGCGTCTGCACCCATTCGGCGAAATCAAGCGTCAGATCCCGGCCCGTCACCCACGCGTCGACGTAATCGACGCCCTTCGCGTCGCACGCGCGCGCCGCGCGCTGCCCCGCGCACGCCGCGCGGAAGAGCCGCTTGAATTCGTCGAACGCGCCCTCCCTGACCGAGAAGCCGCCCGCCGCCGCATGGCCGCCGTAGCGCGTGAGCGCGGCCGCCGACGCGACGAAGGCGTCGCGGACGTTGTAGCCCTCGGGCGCGCGCGCGGAGCCGTGGCCGTCGACCGCGATCGCGACCGGCACGGCATGGTCGGGCTTGAGCTTCTCCAGGATGCGCGAGGCGACAATGCCCGCGACGCCCTGGTGCGCGCCCTCGAGCGCGATGACCTGCGCCGGCGCGTCCGGCTCGATCTGCTCCAGCGCCGCGTTCGTCATCTGCTGTTCGATCGACTTGCGCTCCGTGTTGTGGAGATCCACCGTCAGGGCCAGCCGCCGCGCCGCCTCGCGCTCGCCGGCCAGGATCAGGTTGAGCGACTCGATGCCGCTCGCCATCCGCCCCGCCGCGTTGATGCGCGGGCCGAGGAGGAAGCCGAAATCCTTGGCGGTCAGCTTCGGCTGCGCGGCGCGGGAGGCGCGCGCGTACAGTTCCTTCAGACCCGTCGGCGCCCACGCATGGAAGCGCGCGAGCGCCTCGGAGACGAGCAGGCGGTTCTGGCCGGTGAGCGGCATGATGTCCGTCACCGTCGCGAGCCCCGCGAGGACGAGCAGCTCGCCGCCGACCTTCGGGCCCGTGTAGCGGCCCTCCGCCTTCGCCGCGTCCAGCAGCTCCTTCGCGAGGAGAAACGCGACGCCCGCGCCGCACAGGCTCTCGAGCGACGGCGGCGCGGCGACCTTGGGGTTGACGATCGGGCACGCGGGCAGCTCGTCGCCCGGCAGGTGGTGGTCGGTCACGACGACGTCGATGCCCTTGGCCGCGAAGTCCGCGACTTCCCGGACCGCGTTGATGCCGTTGTCGACGGTGATGACGAGCCGGACGTCGGGGAATTCGGCGAGGAGCCGCGCGATCGACGCGGCGGTCATGCCGTAGCCCTCCGTCAGCCGCTCGGGGATGAGCGGCGCGACGTTTGCGCCGACCGCCGCGAGCGCCTTGACGAGAATCGCCGTCGCGCACACGCCGTCGCAGTCGTAGTCGCCGAAGACGACGATACGCGCGCCCGTGCGCACGTGGCGCAGGATCGTCCGCACTGCGTCGGTGACGCCGGGCAGATCCGCGGGCCGCGCCAGATGGGCGAGCGACGGCGCGAAGAACGCGGCCGCCTCCGCGACGGAAACGCCGCGCACGGCCAGCAGCCGCGCCTGCAGCGGCGTATAGCCGGCCGCCACCAGCGCGTCGATGTCCGCCGCGTCTACGCGCCGCTCTTCCCAACGGGCCACCGGTCCGCCTCAAATCTTGACTTCATGGCACCAGCCGCGCGTGTCCGGGATCTCGCCGTACTGGATGCCCTGGACGGTCTGGTACAGCTTGAGGAGCGTCGGGTGCACCTCGTCCGCAGCGGAGATCCGAATCACGTCGCTCCCGCGCGTGATCTCCCACACGGGCGTGATCACGACGGCCGTGCCGAGCGCGGCGACGGCGACGAAATCGCGGATCTCCTCGTACGGGATCGGGCGGCGCTCGACGGTCATGCCGAGATCCTCCGCCGCCTCGCGCAGCGAGAGATTCGTGACCGACGGCAGCACCGAGCAGGAGTCGGGCGTGACATATTTTCCGTCCTTCGTGATGCCGAGGAAGTTCGAGGTGGAGAATTCCTCCACGTACTTGTGCTCCTTCGCGTCGAGGTAGAGTTCGACAGGCCAGCCGTCGTGCTTGGCCTTCTCGTGCGCGAAGAGCGACGCGGCGTAGTTGCCGCCGACCTTGACGTCGCCCATGCCGTGCGGCGCGGCGCGGTCCCAGTCGTCGAGGATGACGGCGCGCACGGGCTTGAGGCCGCCCTTGTAGTACGCGCCCACCGGCATGACCATCACGAGGAAGGTGTACTCCTTCGCGGGTGCGACGCCGATCTGCGGGCCGGTGCCGATGAGGAGCGGGCGCAGGTAGAGCGAGCCGCCGGTGCCGTAGGGCGGCACGAACTCCTCGTTCGCCGCGACGATCCGGTCGAGCGCCTCGATGAACATCTCCTCGGGCACGGGCGGCATGACGCACCGCACGGCCGTGCGGTACATGCGCCGCGCGTTCTCGCCGGGGCGGAAGATGACAACCCGGCCCGACTTCTGGCGGAAGGCCTTGATGCCCTCGAAGCACTCCTGCCCGTAGTGGAGGCAGCTCGCGCCGATGTGCATCGTGATGTACGGATCCTTGACGAATTCGAGCGGGCCCCACTTGCCGTCCTTCCACACCGCGCGGATGTGGCAGTTGACGTCCGAGAAGCCGAAACCGAGACTCGCCCAGTCGATATCTGTCCTTGGCATTGTTAATCCTTATTTTGTTGTTTTGTTTTTTGTTTAAAAGTTTTCTGAAAGTCGTTGACGGATAGTATATCACATTCTGCCGCCGGATGGGAACAGCGGGCGGCGGCGCTTCACTCGAGATACGTGCCGCGGAACCAGATCTTGTGGCCCTTGAGCTCCGGCCCGAAATAGAAGCCGGGATCGGTCGGCACGTTGTAGCCGTTGTTCTGCGTCAGCACCGAGAGGCGGTAGATCGGATCCTCCAGGAACGTGTGGAAGCGGTAGGGCGTGTCGTGCGGCGAGAGGTAGGCGCGGATCGCGCGGTTGTCGCGGCGCGTCAGGAGAATCTCCTCGCGCCAGTCGCCGAAGAGGTCGGCGATCAGGCACGGGCAGCCCTTCGTCGAATGGTTGGAATGGACGTTCGGCGGCGCGCCCTCGGGCCGCACGTCGAGCTCCTCGGCGTAGGTGATGCTCCGCCCCTTGACGGAATAGCCCTTGATGACGCTGCCGCCCGAATACGCCGAGCGCGTCAGGTCGCCGCGCCACCAGATGCCGAAGCGGAGCATGCTGTAGTAGTGGTCCGTCGGCTTGGGCTTCGGGTCGGCGTGCCGCTGCCCCGTCGACGCGGAGTAGACGCCGCAGTGCGTGCCCGAGAAGAGCTCCACGCCGGGCTGGTCGGGGTCGATGTCCATCGCGTTGCAGCTGCCCGTGTCCTTCGGCCCGTGCGTCCAGAAGTGCAGCCGCCCCGACTGCGCGTCGAAGAGCGAGACGCCGAACGGGCTGTTCTCGTGGCACGTCCACACCTGGAGCCCGCGCACCGTCGGCGCGCTCTGGATGAGGTGGAGCGCGTCGCCGTGGCCCATGCCCGTCGTGTAGAGGCCCTGCCCGTCGTGGTCCACGACCATGTGGCCGTAGATGATCTCGTCCTTGCCGTCGAAGTCCACGTCGCCGACGCGCAGGTTGTGGAAGCCCTGCCCGCCGTAGCCCCACCAGCGCGGCTCGTCGGAGCAGAAGTACCAGCGCTCCTTCAGCTTCCCGTCGACGAGGTCGTACGCGCACAGGCACGTGCGCGAGTAGTAGCCGCGGCACATGATGACGCTCGGGTGCACGCCGTCGAGGTAGCCCACCGCCGCGAGCATGCGGAACGCCTGGTTGCCGGGGTTGCGGCTCGACCATTCGCGGTTGACCGCGCGCTCGTCGTCCGCGATGCCCCGCCTGTCCGTCCCCTCCCGCGCGCGCGCCTCCGCCGCCGCGCGCCGCGCCGGGTCGCTGAGGACGTCGGGCTTGAACGGCACCGAATCGATCGCCGCGCCCGTCGCGCCGTCGAACGCCGTCACGTAGTTGTGCGCCCAGAGGATGTGCGCGCCGGGGAGGATCTTGCGCCAGTCGACCGCCGCGTCGCCGATGACCCTGCCGCGGCCGTCCACCGTGCCGTCCGCCGTGCGGCAGACGACCTCCGCCCGGCCGTCGCCGTCGAAGTCCGCCACCATCACCGGCACGTAGTGCGAGCCCGAGCGGATGTTCGGCCCGAGGTTGATCTTCCAGAGGCTGCGGTTCGTGCCGTCCAGCTTCACGCCCTCGATCCACGTGTCGCCCGTCTTGTGCCACGACGAGTTGTCGCCGCCGTTCGTCGGCCACCAGATGACGACGAGGTCGTATTCGCCGTCGCCGTCCAGGTCGCCGATGGAGCAGTCGTAGGGGATGTGCGCGATCCGCGCGCCGTCGGGCATCACCGTGTCCGGCGGCGGCGTCAGCTCGATGTCGAAGGAACCGACGGGCGCGTTCGCCGGGAGCGTCCACGACCCGCCGACCTTGAACGCCGCCTCGCGCGCGCCGAGGACGGCGCGCACCTCGTATTTCGTCGCCTTGCCCGTCCACGGCGTCCGGTAGTAGGTGACGTCGGCGATCGGCGCGCCGTTCAGCCGCCTGCCGTTCGCGTAGACGTTGAACGCGATGTTCGTCGGATCGCTCGACTTGTAGCGCCAGCCGATCATGACCTCCTTCTCCGTCTGCCGCACGGCGTAGACGCCGCGCCCCATGCGCTCCTTCTGCATGTGCCTGAGCCGGTAGCCGGTCGTCGGCTGCGGGAAGGCGTCCGGCCCCACGTTCGTCGCGCCCGGCTGCGACTCGATCACCCGGGCGCCCGGAGCCTTGACGATCTTCCCGACGACATTCGCCGAGACGCACTTGAGCGTCGCGCCCTTCGCGAGCTCGATCGTGCCGCCCCACGTCGCCGCCGGGCCGAGCACGAGCGTCGACTCGCTGGCGACCGTCAGCCGGCCCGTCGCCCCGTCGCACGGATACTGGAGGCCCAGCACGCCCTCGCCCGTCTTGACGAGGTTGCCGTCGCCTTCGAACGACGCGCGGACGAGGAGCTGCCGGTTGACGATGAGCCGGCTCGTGCCGCTCAGGCGGATCGGCGCGCCCGACTTGACGAACGTCGGCTCGAAGCTGAGGAGCGCGCCGCCCGAGAAGACGACCTCGTTCGTCCGCGCCCGCGCGTAGTTGGAGTCGAACACGAAGCCGCCCGCGCCGAGCGCGAACTGGCCGCCGGCCGCGAGCTCGAAGCGCTTCTCGCCGCCGATGCCGCACTGCGCGAGGACGCCTTTCGCGTAGAGGCGCCTTTCGCCGTCCCGGCCGATCAGGATCTCTTCGGGAATCTCGTAGCCGAGGCGCAGCACCGAATTCGTGTCGACGAACGCGCTGATCTTCTGCTTCGGCATCGGCAGCCCTTCCGGCCACGGCGCGTTGCCGTTCGCGATCTGGAGGAGCTGCACCTCGCTCAGCGCCGTGTCGTAGACGCGCCAGTCGTCGAGCGCCACGCCGTCGGCCGGCACGCAGCCGCCGCCCCTGCCGGCGCCGTGGAAGCCGCCGAAGGTGAACGTGCGCGCGAGGCCGTCCGCGACGAATTCGGAGCTGTCGCCCGCCTTCCTGCCGTCCACCCAGAGCGCCACCGCGCCGTCCGAGCCCTTCGTCACCGCATAGACGTGGAACTGCCGGTCGAAGTGGACGACGTCCTTCATCGCAAGCAGCTTGCCGTCGCTCGCGCCGCCCCGCCACTGGACGAGCTTGACGCCGTCCCGGCCCGTCGCCGCGAGCGCGAACGCGGGCGAGCCCTTGCCGCGCGCCGTGCCCGAGCTCCAGATGATCGCGCCCTCCGTGTTGACGCCCTTCGCGACCGCGACGATCGTCCATTCGTCGCCGAGCGTCACGTTGACGAGGGAGGGACGGAAGCCGTTCGCGCCGAGCTGGAGCGCGCCGTTCGCGCCGCCGCGCGCGGCGACGTACACGGGGCCCTTCGCGCGGGACCCGGTCCTGTCGCGGTCGTCGAACGCACACGCGACGTCGCCCCACGACTCGAGGCTGCCGTCGAACCTGAGGCGCATCTTCGGCACCTGGCCGAGCTCGTCGAGTTTCGCGTTGTCGTCGTCCGGCAGACGCTCGCCGAACCCCTGCGCGCCGGCCGTCCGGCAGACGGCGGCGAGCGCGAGGCACGCGAGGACGAGCCAAGAGGAAATCTTCATCATGGTGACAGTATACCAAATTCGCCGCCGCCCTGCACTACCCCATCGGGCGGGGCCGCGCGACACGCGCGCGTGACCGGGAGCGCCGTCAATCGATCGCTGATCGGCGGCTGATCCGAACATCCCGCCTTCACACGGCAAAGTCGAATTCCTGCGCAACAGGCTGCCGCGGCTGCCGATCGACGACTTTTTCAAGCAGACAGTCAACGACACGGTCGATTTTCTCCCTGTCCAATTCCTCATAAAGCCTGGTCAAAGCACCCACATCGGATGCGTCAAGGCTGCTCCAGGCCGGAATATGAACATGACGCAGATTCTGCGCCTGATACCGGATGCTGCCGCCTCGCATCTGAACCGACACCCGCCGGATCTGATCCGTCACGAACGAGCTTCGCATCAACACGCAGAGCGCACGCATGTCCCATGTTTTGGAAATGATCCAATGGCCGCCTCCAGAAGTAAACGCGCTTTTGTCGTTCGTTTACCCTCCGTAAAGATTGGCTATTGTTGATG
>DJXI01000002.1:0-1680 GCA_002449695.1 Verrucomicrobia bacterium UBA7008
CGGGAGGCTGCAGTCGAGGATCATTCGCAATGGGCGAAAGCCTGACGATGCGACGCTGCGTGGAGGATGAAGGCCTTCGGGTCGTAAACTCCTGTCATGGGGGAAGAGGCGAGGGGAGTCAACACCTCCCTTAGTTGACGGTACCCCAAGAGGAAGGGACGGCTAACTCTGTGCCAGCAGCCGCGGTAATACAGAGGTCCCGAGCGTTGTTCGGATTTACTGGGCGTAAAGGGCGCGTAGGCGGCGAGGCGTGTCGGATGTGAAATCTCCGGGCTCAACCCGGAAAGTGCGTCCGAAACTACCCCGCTGGAGTACGGGAGAGGGAATCGGAATATAGGGTGTAGCGGTGAAATGCGTTGATATCCTATAGAACACCGGAGGCGAAGGCGGATTCCTTGAACGATACTGACGCTGAGGCGCGAAAGTCGGGGGAGCAAACAGGATTAGATACCCTGGTAGTCCCGACCTTAAACGGTGCACGCTCGCGGTGGGGGGATTTCACCCCTCCCGTCGCTTAGCAAACGCGTTAAGCGTGCCGCCTGGGGAGTACGGCCGCAAGGCTAAAACTCAAAGAAATTGACGGGGGCCCGCACAAGCAGAGGAGCATGTGGCTTAATTCGATGCAACGCGAAGAACCTTACCTGGGCTTGACATCGTCGGCAATGCCCCTGGAAACAGGGGCGGAGGCTATCCGGCAGACAGGTGCTGCATGGCTGTCGTCAGTTCGTGCCGTGAGGTGTTTGGTTAAGTCCACCAACGAACGCAACCCCTATGACCCGTTGCCATCGGGTAACGCCGGGAACTCAGGTCACACTGCTGGTTTACGCCAGAGGAAGGTGGGGATGACGTCAAGTCAGTATGGCCCTTACGCCCAGGGCTGCACACGTGCTACAATGGCCGGTACAGAGGGAAGCGAAGCCGCGAGGCGGAGCCAATCCCGCAGAGCCGGCCCCAGTTCAGATCGGGGTCTGCAACCCGACCCCGTGAAGTCGGATTTGCTAGTAACGGCGTATCAGCTACGACGCCGTGAATGCGTTCCCGGGCCTTGTACACACCGCCCGTCACATCATGAAAGCCGTCTGCACCCGAAGTCGGGCATTTGTCCGCCTAAGGTGTGGGTGGTGATTGGGATGAAGTCGTAACAAGGTAACCGTTGGGGAACCAGCGGTTGGATCACCTCCTTTCTAAGGAGTCAGGCGATGGACGCAGGTCCAACGCCAATGGTGAAACTCTCAGCGCAGACTAGGCTGTTTACCGTTTCTCTTCCGAATGAGTCGTGGGCTTGTAGCTCAGTTGGTTAGAGCGCGTCCCTGATAAGGACGAGGTCACAAGTTCGATTCTTGTCAGGCCCACCAAATGACTAAAACGCGTGAGCGAAGGAGCGATCGGAGTATGGCCCTTGGGCTGTGCGAAGCGAGCGACTGAGCGAACACCATTTCGGGGGTATAACTCAGTTGGTAGAGTGTCTGCTTTGCAAGCAGAATGTCGCCGGTTCGAATCCGACTACCTCCACCACCGCATCTCAAGCATCTCTGAAAGCGAAAAGCGCGGCAGGTCTGCCGCGTTTTTTTGTTGATGTCACAGGTCTGAAGGACCTGTGACGCAGGACGGCGCGGCGGCGAATCGAGAAGGACCTGTGACGCAGAACGGCGCGACGGCGAATCGGGAAGGACCTGTGAC
>DJXI01000002.1:1817-17536 GCA_002449695.1 Verrucomicrobia bacterium UBA7008
ATCGGGAAGGACCTGTGACGCAGGATGCGAATGTTTTTTTTCAAGAGCATACCCGAAGGGGTAGGGCGGCGGCGTTCGAAAAGTGGTATAATTGCAATGACAACAGAAAGGAGTCCTTGCAATGAGAGAGAAAGTTCTACCTTGTTTCCTTGGCCTTGCGCTCGGCGCGGCGACGTTCGCGGCCGAAGCGTTTACGACGGGGGCTGTCCCCGCGAACGGCGTGTATAAGTTCACGTTTGGCGTGAGCGAGACGCAGGACGGGTCGATCCCCGTTCCGGCAAGCGCCGTCTGCGATGTGAAGGACGAGACGCTGGAGAGCGGCAAGTTCTCGTATGGCTTTCTCGGCACGACGGACACATCCTACATTGACGACATCCCCTGGTCGCTGGGCGAGCCTCGTGCAATCGATGGATTTAGCGTGGTTCAGGGGCAGAAGATCGTCCTTCGCAATGCGACGGACGCGAACGGCGTCTTTTGCGTGGCTGGTCCTGCAATGGCGGAATACCTCCCATCTGGAGCGTCTGACTACGAAGGACGCTATCCGGTTCGTTTCGCGATGCGCGGTGAGGAGTACGCCTACTACGCGGTCACCTGTACCGTGGCGAACGCATCCTCCACGGCGAACGCCGACGTGACGCTTTTCTCCGAGCGCACGCACATCATCGCGCATCATCTCTCCCTTGTGCCAGGCGAGACGAAGACCTTCGCATGGAGCGTCGAACTTGCACCGAATGTCTACAAGACTCAAGGCACATATCGCGACGACTGCGTTAATGTATGCGTCGTCGGCGAGAATGCCGCGCTCGCGTCGCTTACCGTCGTCAAGCAGCCGCAGATCGCCGGAACTGTCCGCGGCGAGGCGGTGGATAGCATGAACGTCGGGCGGACCATGTGGCTTTGCACGGACTCCACCGGAACGGATCAGGCGATTGCGACGCCGTTTTTCTCGCTTCAGAACTATGCCGGCGTCGGATCGGGCCTCTCGCGCTGGGCTCCCGCAAACCTCTCCATCCGCAACCAGGGGGAGGGCGGGCTTGCCACGAACGCCAATGCGCATCGCCAGAGCTGCCGCCTGAAGCCCGGCGACTATCTTTACGTTGAATACGGACACAACGAGAGCGGCGTCACAAGCTTCACGAACAATCTTGAGACGTATCTCTCCGACGCCAATGCGGCGGGCGCATATCTCGTCATCGTCTCGCCGGTCGAGCGCCGCAACAGCTGGGACAGCGCGACTTCTACGTGGGGTCGTTCTCTTCAGGGCATCGCCGAGGCCGGAGAGGCGTGGGTGACGAACAAGATTGCACAAGGCGCGCGCAACGTCGCGTTCATCGACCTCAACAAGAAATACAACGACTGGATGAACGAAGAGCTGCGCCGCATCAACGGTGTCAACGGCGATGTCTCCCTCAATGCCGCCATAAGTTTCTACTACCGCAGTGCGAAAGGCGCAAACGTCGACAATACGCACATAAACACGGCCGGAGCCGACTGGGCTGCGTATTGGGTCTGGCAGGACGCGCTCGAGCGCGTCGCCGCAGGCGAGAACGCGGAGGAGGGATCTGCCGCGAAAGTGCAGGCGGATGTCCTGAAGGGAATCACGGATGGTTGCCAGCTCAAGGTTGGCGTTGGCGGCACGGTCAACAACACGCCCTGGCTCGTTGCCGACGAAATCATCAACGCCGGACCCGCGCCGAATTCCTTCTGGGATACGCCTGTCTCCGAGGGATATGCATACGTGAACGACGCCGCTGTGGCAAATGTGGACGCGACGGCCAACGCAGACGGAACGGTGACTATCACCGGCGTCACCATGCGCATCCTCAACCCCAACAACTACTACAAGTCCGTCATTGAAGTCTTCAGCGCATCAGGCCTTTCGCAGGGTGTTTACTATTCCTACTACAACTACGACATTGGCGGTGCCGGCAAGACTTCCGGCGATCTCGTGAATCCCAACCAACCTGGTTTTCTGACGAGCGACAAGGGCAAGGACGACGTTTCCGCCGCGGATGTCGAATCCGTCACCATCCCTGTCGGCGGCAAGGCACTCGTCTGGGTCGCCGAGGCCGATGCCGGAACATGGCAGGTCGGCGAAAACGCGCCATGCTCTGCGAAGTATCCCGTAGAATGGTGGAGCGACGTCATCTTCGACAACGACTGCTCGTCGCTCGATGGCTGGGCCGTCAATTCCCAGGCAGTCAACGAATACTCGCTGTCGGACAAGGGCGGGATCTATTTTATGTCGGCCGGCGCCGACGCAGGTAATACCAAAAAGAACTACGGGTTCTACCATCAGTTCGACGATGCGGCGCAGATGACGAACGGACGCTATCGCGTTTCCTTCAAGGTGATGATGGATTCGGGCCATATCACCTGGCAGCTGTTCAATTCGCTCGGGACGACCACAACCCCATTCAACGGCACAGCCACACCGTTCCTCGACATCAGTGGAACGTCGCTGACGTCGTATGCCGGAACCGCCCCCCTGTTTACTCTTGGTGACGACGATGCGCCGCAGAACATAGTGAACAAGCTTCGCTGGATCGACGTGGATGCCATAATCGATCGCGACAACGACCGCGCATGGGTCTCGGTTGGCGGATCCGATTACGTCGAATACCAGAACGCGTCGTTCCTTCCCGGCGGCTATGCCGGCACGACGTGGAAGTACTTCGGCATCAGCTGCGAACAGCAGAAGTCCAGCTATGGCTATGTTGACGACGTGAAGATCGTGAAGCTCGCGAGCGTCGAATATCCCACCGTCACAGCCGCCGCCGCACCGAGCGATGCCTCGATGGGTTCGGTGACGATCAACGGCTACGAAACGGACGAGCTCGCCATCTACTCCGGCAACGATTTCATGATACGTGCCACGAGCGCCGACCCCGACTTCTATGCTTTCCAGAACTGGACGGACGACGAGGGTAATGTCGTCTCCACCGACGCAAACCTCTTCATCGACAACGCCTCTGAGGATATTTCCCTCACCGCCAACTTCCGCGAATATGCGAGAAGCGAAAACCGCGTCGTCACGTGGGACTTCTCCGCATATCAGGGAGACTTTGAGGTGACCGCCTCCGACGCTACCACCATCATCGACAACGGCATGACCGTCTCTCTCCAGAATGGCGACAAAATCACCTCCGACGGCATATTCTGGGAAAACGCAGCGACTGGTGCGGTTATCAAGAAAGAAGATGTGCTTTCCGCCTCGGACGATCACTACATCGTCTATACGCCAAAGACTTCCGGCACTCTATCGATGCAATTCTCCGTTGACAATTATGTCAGCAATCGCAAACCAATAATGTGCATCAAGGCCGCATCATCTGCCGATGAGTGCAATAATTCCAATGGCGATGCAACACTCACAGTAAATGCCAAGGATACTGAATACACTCTTTCGGCCAATCTGACGGCTGGTGCGACTTACTATATTTGGGCCTATTCTTATAACTGGAGTGCGGGGGGATTTCAGCACAACTACACCATACCCTCCATCACCTACACCTATGCGCCAGTATATTACACGGCGGCAGCGACAGTGGCGGAAGGACAGGAGAAGTTTGGCAGTGTTGGCGTCAGTGATGCAGAGGTCATCTCGGGCAGGAACGTCACGTTCACGGCGAAGCCCGTCTCCGGCGCCTACAAGTTCGTGAACTGGACGGACGGCGAGGGCAACGAAATTTCCACCGCCGCCACATACACGGCCGTCGTCACCGCCGACCTCGAACTTACTGCAAATTTCGCCACGCTGGGCGAGGGTGAGAATTACGTCGCTGCAATGAACTTCGAGCGTTTCGCCGGCAACAATGCCGTGACCACTTCAGGCTCAAGCCTCGTCACGCAGTATGGCGACTTCGAGATCTACACCTCCGACAGCAGCTACGGCAACGACTCAATCACGGAAAACGGCATCTACTGGCACGTCCCGGCCAATGACATTTACGCCAAAAAATACAACGCCGACCAGCCCTGTGACTATGTCCACTACATCAAGCTGACGGCGCAGTATTCCGGCACGATCACGATGGTGTTCCACGTGGACAAGATGGTCAGCAATAGAACCCTCTCCATGAACGTGACGAGCGGCGAACTTTCCAGCGCGACTAAGAACAACACGCTGCACAGTGTGGACGCGACCGCAGCAAATACTGACCAGACCTTTACATGCGAAGTGACGGCGGGGACGACTTACTGGTTCTGGTGCGCCTCGCAGAACTGGTCGGGTGCCGGCGACCCCACCGCCTGCACGATTTCCTCGCTCACCTACACACACGCCTCCGATCCGGTCACGCTGACGCTGGCGGCGGAAAGCGGGACGGTCGCCATCAATGGCGTCGTTGGCGCGGGCGAATATACGGTGCAGAAGGGCGAATACGTGTGGATTTCCGCAGTGCCCTCCGAAGGCCATGTGTTTGAAAAGTGGACAAATGCGGACGGCGAGACGGTCAGCGAAGACGCCGGCTTCTGGTGCTGTGTCGAAGATGGCCTTTCGTTCACGGCGAATTGGCGGGAATTAAATACAAACTCGTTCGTCTGGAACTGGGAAGTCGAGGAGGGCGACTGGAACGATCCGGCGAACTGGCTGTACGAAGGCGTCGTTCCCGCGACGACATATCCAAATGACGCGGAAGCCGATTATGCCACGTTCAACACGGCAGCAACGGTCAATCTCGGAGAGAATGTGTACGTCAAAGAGATGTGGGCGAATGAGAATGTGACATTTGAGGGCGGTAAGACCATTTCGCTGAAGATGTCCACTGGCGATGGAAAACTTACACTCAACGGTGTCGGACTTTCCAACGTAAGCGGTAAATCCTTGGTTGTTTCAAATGATCTTGTCATAGCGGGAACAGAAACTTCATGGTTCAATGCGCTCTCGTCCACAGTTGAATTGCGCGGTAATATATCTGGCAGTGCGCCGATGAATTTCTGGCTCGACAACAATTCCTCCAGCCGCGTTCGTCTGTATGGAAACAATAATGAATACACTGGTAATGCAAAGGTGTCGGGCGGTTATCAGTCCGCCCGTCGCAGCGTGTTCTCTTGGCAGAACGAAAATGCGGCGGGAACGAACGCCTACTGGACCGTCGAATACAATTCAGCGTCATATAACAAGGACGACTATCGCATGGTACGCGGAACAACGCGGTTTGGCGGTTACTGGGGCGAGATTTCAGATACGCAGAACGGCACTAAGCTTATCGTCGGATATCTGAACCGTGACAGCTACATGTACTTGATCGATCCAAACTCAGGTCGTGAATTCGACATTGTGAAGGTTGGTACGGCAAACCTGAGATTTGGTACGACACTTGTTCGTAATTTGGATCTCCAAGCTGGTTCTGTCACGCCAGTTGTCGGTACGGAATTCGCCACCCTCACCCTTGCCGCCGATACGACAATCTATCTGGCGGGTGACGAGACCTGGACGGTGGGGACGGTGACAAACCTCTTCAGCTACACGACGCTTGCGGGCGCGGGAACGCTTGCGGAGCAGGTCGAGGTGACGGGACTTGCGGAAGGGCTTGTTGCGAAGATTACCGTTGAGGACAACACCGTGTCGGCGACGATAGAGGCGGCCGAAGTTGCGCCGACGACGGACGACGAAAACGCGACGATCACGAAGAACGGAGACGGCACCTACACTGTCGAGGTGGAGTCGGAGACGGTTGCCATTACGGTGCCCGATGGAGTTACGGTCAGCGAAGTTGTCGTTTCTCCTGATACCGCGACGGTGACGGGTGTTCCGGAGAATGCGACGGTCAAGGTTGCCGTTTCGTGGACCGATGCCGAGTCGGCAGAGCAGTCCGCCTCCTATGCGATCGTCAAAGTCTCCGAGACGGGCGCGGTGACGCTGGACGAAGATGCCGTTGTCACGGTCGGCGAGGAGGATATCCCGCTCAAGCCGCTCATTGCCGCGGCGGACGCGGAAAGCGAGCCGTTTGAAGTCAGTGATGATGTCTCGGTCGGCGTTAAATCCATTCCCGGCCTCGTCTACCGCCTTGCGCGCGGCATGACGCCGGACGGAATCAACACCGTGGCCGAGAACGCGGTCGCGACAGAGGCTGCGACCTCTTCGCGCGTCAGCCTGACGGATGAGGAGCCGCCTGCGGGCGCGGCGTTCTATCGCGTGACGGTGGATTTGAAGTAGCGCGGCTGCGGCACAACGCGAGCGGCGAAGGTGGGACATTGCGACGCAGTGTCCCACTTTGCTTTTGTCTCACTTTTGGCCCATCGAAGTGGGGACAGACCCCGCTTCGATGGGGTCAGACCCCAAACAATATGTTGAAAACAATCGAATAGTTGGATGAAATTAGTATAAATCGTGGGGACAGACCCCGTTGAACGTGGGGACAGACCCCAAGACGGGCGTGGGGACAGACCCCAAAAGACGGGTTGGCACGGGGATTGCTTGTAAAGGGTGCTGTCCCAGTAAGACGGCAGAACAGGAAGAAAAGATTATGGCAAAAGTACTTGGAATTGACCTTGGCACGACGAATTCGTGCATGGCTGTCATGGAAGGCGGCGAGGCGACGGTGATCCCCAACAAGGAGGGCGCGCGCACGACTCCTTCAATCGTGGCGTTTACAAAGACGGGCGAAATCCTCGTCGGCCAGGCGGCAAAGCGCCAGGCGGTGACGAACCCGCAGTCGACCATCTACTCCATCAAGCGTTTCATCGGCCGCCGCTTCAGCGAGATGACCGACGAGATCAAGATGGTCCCCTACAAGGTCGTGGCGGCGCCGAACGGCGACGCGGCGGTCGAGGTGAACGGCAAGACCTACACCGCGCAGGAGATTTCGGCGATGATTCTGCGCAAGCTGAAGGAGGATGCGGAATCGTTCCTCGGCGAGAAGATCACAGAGGCGGTCATCACGGTCCCGGCCTACTTCAACGACCAGCAGCGCCAGGCGACGAAGGACGCGGGCAAGATCGCGGGCCTCGACGTCAAGCGCATCGTCAACGAGCCGACGGCGGCCTCGCTCGCCTACGGCCTTGACAAGAAGAAGAACGAGAAGATCGCCGTCTACGACTTCGGCGGCGGCACGTTCGATATCTCCGTCCTCGACATCGGCGACGGCGTCTTCGAGGTGAAGGCGACGAACGGCGATACGCACCTCGGCGGCGACGACCTCGACCAGGTGATCATGAACTGGCTCGCCGACGACTTCAAGGCCGCCAACGGCGTGGACCTCCTCGCCGACACGATGGCCAAGCAGCGCCTGAAAGAGGAGGCCGAGAAGGCGAAGTGCGCGCTCTCGAGCGCGACGACGTACGACATCAACCTGCCGTTCATCACGATGAACCAGTCGGGCCCGCTGCATCTGACGGCGACCCTGACGCGCTCGAAACTCGAGACGCTGACGATGGACCTCGTCAACCGCACCGCCGAGCCGTGCCGCAAGTGCATGGCCGACGCGGACCTGAGCACGGTCGACGAAGTTGTGCTCGTCGGCGGCCAGACGCGCATGCCGCTCCTGCAGGAGAAGGCGAAGAGCCTCTTCAACAAGGAGCCGCACAAGGGCGTCAACCCGGACGAGGTGGTCGCGATGGGCGCGGCGATCCAGGGCGGCATCCTGAAGGGCGAAGTGAAGGACGTGCTGCTGCTGGACGTGACGCCGCTGACGCTCGGCATCGAGACGCTGGGCGGCGTGCTGACCCCGCTCATCGAGCGCAACACGACGATCCCGACGAAGAAGTCGCAGGTGTTCTCGACGGCGGCGGACAACCAGCCGGCGGTGACGATCGCGATCTTCCAGGGCGACCGCAAGATGGCGCGCGACAACAAGTCGCTCGGCAACTTCAACCTCGACGGCATCCCGCCGGCGCCGCGCGGCGTCCCGCAGATCGAAGTGACCTTCGACATCGACGCGAACGGCATCCTGAACGTCTCCGCCAAGGATCTCGGCACCCAGAAGGAGCAGAAGATCACGATCACGGCGGCGGGCGGCCTCTCCAAGGAGGAGATCGAGAAGATGCGCAAGGACGCCGAGGCCCACGCGGCCGAGGACGAGAAGCGCCACGCCGAGGTCGAGGACCGCAACAAGGCCGACGGGCTCGCCTTCCAGGTCGAAAAGACGCTGAAGGATTCGGGCGACAAGATCGCCGCCGACAAGAAGGCGCCGGTCGAGGCCGCGCTGAAGGAGCTCAAGGACGCCCTCGCCAAGAACGCGCCGATCGCCGAGATCAAGACGAAGCAGGAAGCGCTCATGAAGGCGATGGAGCCGGTCGCGCAGGAGATGTACGCCTCGGCGCAGCAGGCCCAGCAGCAGGCGGGCGCCGGCACGCCGCCTCCGGGCGCGGGCACGCCTCCGCCGAACGGCGGCGCGGGCGGCAGCGAGAAGAAGGGCGGCGACGATGTCGTCGACGCGGATTTCACAATGAAGTAAACAACGGAACGGCCGGGGGAGACCCGTCTCCCCCGGCCCCCCACAAAAGGAAGAAAAAACCATGAAGATCAGGCCTCTGGGCGACCGCGTGCTGGTCGAGCCCATCGAAGAAAAGGAACAGACCGTCGGCGGCATCATCATCCCCGACTCGGCGAAGGAAAAGCCCATGCAGGGCTTGGTTCTCGCCGTCGGCAAGAAGACCGACAAGGACGGCAAGGAAATCGCGTTTGACGTCAAGGCGGGCGATACGGTGTTGCTGCCGAAGTACGGCGGCACGGAAGTGAAGCTCGACGGCAAGAAGCTCCAGCTCGTGCGCGAAGAAGACCTGCTGGGCGTGCTGGAAAAGTAAAAAAGAATTGGAGAAACCATTATGGCAAAGCAAATCAAGTTCGACGCGGAAGCGCGTCAGAAAATCCTCGCGGGCGTTGAGAAGCTCAGCGCGGCGGTTACCTCGACGCTCGGCCCGTCCGGCCGCAACGTCATCCTCGACAAGAAGTTCGGCTCGCCCCAGATCACCAAGGACGGCGTGACGGTCGCCAAGGAGATCGAGCTGCCCGATCCGTTCGAGAACATGGGCGCGCAGATGGTGAAGGAGGTCGCCTCGAAGACGAACGACGTCGCGGGCGACGGCACCACGACGGCGACGCTGCTCGCCGAGGCGATCTACCGCGAGGGCCTGAAGAACCTCACGGCGGGCGCGAACGCGATGGCGCTCAAGGCCGGCATCGACAAGGCGACCGCGGCGGTCGTGGACTCCATCGCCAAGCAGGCGAAGAAGGTCAAGTCGGCCGACGAGATCGCGCAGGTCGCGACCATCTCCGCCAACGGCGACGAGGAGATCGGCAAGATGATCTCCGACGCGATGGACAAGGTCGGCAAGGAAGGCACGATCACCGTCGAAGAGGCCAAGACGCTCGAATCGACGCTCGACGTCGTCGAGGGCATGCAGTTCGACAAGGGCTACCTCTCGCCGTACTTCGTCACCTCGCCCGAGGACATGGAGTGCGAGCTGGAGAACCCGCTCATCCTCCTCTTCGAGAAGAAGATCTCCAACCTCCAGGACATGCTGCCGCTGCTGCAGTCCGTCGCCAAGTCGGGCCGTCCGCTGATGATCATCGCGGAGGACGTCGAGGGCGAGGCGCTGGCGACGCTCGTCGTCAACAAGCTGCGCGGCACGTTCCAGGTCTGCGCGGTCAAGGCGCCGGGCTTCGGCGACCGCCGCAAGGCGATCCTCGAGGACATCGCGATCCTGACGGGCGGCCGCCTCATCAGCGAGGACATCGGCGTCAAGCTCGAGTCGGTGCAGCTCTCCGACCTCGGCCGCGCGAAGAAGGTCGTCGTCGACAAGGACAACACGACCATCGTCGAGGGCCTCGGCAAGTCCGCCGACATCAAGGCGCGCGTCGAGCAGATCAAGAAGCAGATCGAGGAGACCACGAGCGACTATGACCGCGAGAAGCTCCAGGAGCGTCTCGCCAAGCTCGCGGGCGGCGTCGCCCTCATCAAGGTGGGCGCGGCGACCGAGGCGGCGATGAAGGAGAAGAAGGACCGCGTCGACGACGCGCTCCACGCGACCCGCGCGGCCGTCGAGGAAGGCATCGTCGCCGGCGGCGGCGTCGCCTACCTGCGTGCCCAGAAGGCCATCGACGCGCTGGCGCTGACCGGTGACGAGGCCGTCGGCGCGGCCATCGTCGCGCGTGCGGTCGAGGCTCCCCTCCGCAAGCTTGTCGGCAACGCCGGCCAGGAAGCGGCGCTCGTCGTCGCCAACGTCAAGAAGGCGACGGGCACGAACGGCTACAACGTCCGCACCGGCGAGTACACCGACCTCCTGAAGGCGGGCGTCGTCGATCCGGCGAAGGTCACGCGCTCGGCGCTCCAGAACGCGGCCTCCATCGCGGGGCTCCTGCTGACGACCGACTGCATGGTCACGGACCTGCCCGAGAAGAAGGAATCCTGCGGCTGCGGCGGCCACGGCGCGCCCGGCGGCATGGACGGCATGATGTAAGTGAAGGCGCTCGCATCATTACTGACGGCGATCGGGTTGGCGGCGACGGCATATGCCTCGCCGCCGCCCGTTCGTCTGGCCTACAACTACTGCACGCTGTCGTACACGATGGCGTACTGGGGCGAGGCGGAATGGACGGCCGAGATTGACCGCCTCGCGCGCGCGGGCTACAACGCCGCGCTTGTCACCGACGGCACGTTCAAGGTCTGGCAGCTCGCGCTGCGCGAGCTGGGCGCGAACGAGGAGACGATCCGCGCGTTCATTCCCGACGAATGCGCCCGCGCCTGGTGGCTGATGGGGAATCTGACGGGCGAGGGCGGCCCGCTCGACCCGCAGACGATCGACGACGACGGCGCGCGCGGCCGGTGGATCTGCGCGCAGATGCGCGCGCGCGGCATTGAACCGGTGCTGCAGGGCTGCACGGGCATGGTGCCGCTGGAGGACGTTTTTTCGGGCGCGGCGTCGCCGAATCGCGGCGACTGCGTGCTCATCCCGCAAGGGAAGTGGGGGCCGTACGAACGGCCGCCGCTGGTGGATCCGACCTGTCCGGCGTTCAGGCGTCTGGCCGAAGTGTGGTACGCGAAGCTGGAGGAGGTCTACGGTTTCAAGCCGGCGTATCTGGCGGGCGATCTCTTCCACGAGGGCGGGCGGACGGACGGCGTCGACGTGACGGCGGCGACGCGCGCGGTGCAGGCGGCGCAGCAGCGGGCGTTCCCCGGCGTCACCTGGGTCGTGCAGGCGTGGCAGCGCAACCCGACCGCAGCCGTCCGCGCGGGGCTCGATCCGCGCTTCACCCTGATCGAAGCGCTCGCCAAGGACATGAGCCGCGATCCGCAGCCGATGGATTTCGGCGACCTGCCGTGGATCTGGTGCGAGGTGCTGAACTTCGGCGGCAACCACGGGCTGTACGGCAATCTCAGGACGTTCGCGCATCTCGGCGCGTGCACGAACGCGACCTTCCGCGGCTACGGGCTCCTGTCGGAAGGGCTTGGCACGAATCCCGTCTGCTACGATCTCTTTGAAGAGATGATGCGGCGCGACGCGGGAAGTGTGATGACCGACGCCGAACTGGACGAGTGGCTGAACAAGTGGGTCGATCAGCGCTACGGCCTCCCCCCCGTCCACTCTCCACTCTCCACTCTCCACTCTCAATTCTCAACTCTCAACTCTCCACTCCACACCGCCTGGCGGATCTTGGCGGAGACGGTCTACGCCTGTAACCGCTGTCAGGAAGGGACGACGGAAAACGTGATCTGCGCCGAGCCGTCGTGGACGGCCAACAACGTCAGCACGTGGGGGCCGACGGAGGGCCTCTGGTACGATCCGGCGCGGCTCGAAGAGGCGGCGCGGCTCTTTGACAAGGCCGGCGAAGAGATGATGTTCACCAATTTGCAGAGCGTGCTGAACTTCACGCATGATCGGTATGACATCCGGCGCCAGGTGCGGGCCAACGACGTGCGCCGCCTGCTGCCGCGCCTGAAGGATCCGCACGACCTGCCGGCACGGAAGGAATTCATGCGCCACCTGTTCGCCCTTGAGCCGGTCTGCACGTGGCTGGGCGTCCCGGACGCCTTTCGCCTCGAACCGCAGCTCGCTCTGGCGCGGGCGCGGGCGGGCGCGCGCGGCGAGGCGGCGTTCCGGCGGATGGTGACGACGTGGGCCGACCCGAAGTACGGCCGCACGACGCTCGCCGACTACGCCAACCGCGAATATGTCGAGCTCCTGCGCGACTACTATCTGCCGCGCTGGTGGGCGTTTTTGAACCGGGCCCCCGCTGACGGCGTTCCTACAATGGAATGAGGTTTCAAATCACGGCGATGGATCCGCGCGGATCGCGGACGACGTTTTCGCGCGAAGCGACGACGGCGGAGGCGCTTTCCGCCCAGCTGCGCGCGGAAGGCTTTGTCGTTGTCGCGCTGACGCCGGACACCGCCGCCGCGCCCGATCCGACGGCGCGCGAACCGGACCGGACGCTGCCGCGCTACCATCCGGCGTGGCTGAAGCCGATGACGAATTTCGACGTGGAAATGGGCCTGCGCCAGATCGCCTCGATGATCGGCAGCGGCGTCACCCTGCTCTTCGCGCTCCAGACGGTCCAGGAGCAGGCCGCCTCGCCGCGCGCGGCGCGGGCGTGGGGGCGCGTGGCGGAGAAGATCCGCGCGGGCCGCTCGTTCGCCGAGGCGCTGGCGGACGACGTGAAGCGGTTCGGCGAGATCACTGTGCGCCTCGCGGAAGTGGGCGAGCGCTCGGGCGAGCTGCAGCGGACGATGACCCGCGCCGCCGACCAGATGGAGGCGCGGCGGAACCTGCGCACGACCGTCGTCAACGCGCTCGTCTACCCGGTCCTCGCGGTCGCGCTCGCGATCGGCGTCAGCGCCTACCTCGTCACGATGGTCATCCCCAAGATCGCCGACTTCCTGAAGTCGGGCGGCGTGGCGCTGCCCGGCCTGACGCAGCTGCTGATGGATTTCGCGGACTGGGTGAACGCGAACGGGCTGGCGATCCTCGCCGGCGCGGTCGCGGCGGTCGCGGCGTGGATCGTCGTGCGGCTCAACGCGCACGGCCGCGAGCTCGAGGACGTGTTCCTCCTGAAGATCCCCGTCACGGGCCGGATCCTGCGGCTGTCGGCCACGGCGCTCTTCGCGCGGTCGATGCAGATCATGACGGAGTCGGGCGTGACGCTCCTCGACGCGCTGGCCACGTCGGCGCGGCTGCTCGGCAACCGCCGCTGCCGGCGCCGGGTGGCGGCGGCGCACGACGCGGTGATGCGCGGCGCGTCGCTCGAACGCGCGCTCGCGCCCGCGCGCGAGTTCCTGCCGATGCTGCGGCGGATGGCGGCGGTGGGTGAGGTGACGGGCGCGCTGCCCGAATCGTTCGGCGAGACGGCGCGCTTCCACGAGATGCTGCTCGCGATCGCCGTCAAGCGCTTTGGCATGATGATCGAACCGGTGATGATCGTCATCACCGGCATCATCGTCGGTTTCGTTTACGTTGCGTTCTTCATGGCGCTCTTCGCCATCGCGGGCGCGGCGTAGGAGGACAAAAGGAAGGGAGCGGACAATATGGAGAGGACGGATTTTGATTGCGCGCAGCGGCGCAGCGGCGCAGGGACGTGGAGAAGGGGCGTCCTGTGGACCGCGCTGGCCGTGGCGCTCGCGCTTCGCGCCGCGGCGTCGCCGGACGCGGACGGTTTCGATCCGACGCGCGCGAGCGAGATCCTGGCGGAGCGGCTGAAGGCGCAGGTCGCGTCGTCGCCTTCGCTGGCGCTGAAGGCGCTCGTCGTCGGCGCGGCGAACGACGGCGTCGCGCTCGTCGGCGCGGACGGCGCGCTGCGCACGCTGCGCCGGGGCGGCAGGATCGCGGAGACGGTCGACGGCGTGGCGGTGGAGCTCCGGGTGCGCGCGGTGGGCGCGGCGGGCGTGGAGCTGGGCGCGGCGTCGGGCGGCGACAGCGTCGTGCTGCCGGGCTCGTTCGCGCCGCTGCCGCCGCCGGCCGAGCCGCCGGCGGAGTTCCTCGGCTACCTGGAGAGCGAGGCCGTGCCGCTCGGCACGCTGATGCGGCTCATTGCCGACCAGACGGGCGTCAACATCTCGGTGTCGGACACGACGCGCGCGAAGCCGGTGTCGATCTTCCTGCGGAACGTCACGGCGGACACGGCGGTGGAGGAGATCTGCCGCGCGACCGACCTGCTCGCCCGCCGCGAGAAGGGCAGCTCGATCATCCGCATCCTGACGAAGGGCGAATACGCCGAGAACCTCAACTCGTTCCGCGAGGAGGTGACGGAGCTGTTCACGCTCCTCTACCCGAACGTCGTCGAGGTGGCGAGCGTCATCTACGGCCTCTACCCCGACCGCACCTTCCTGTCGCTCGGCGAGGAGGAGTTCGAGGAGGACGGCGAGTACGACCTGTCGCGGCGCTTCCGCCGCTTCCGCCTGCTGGAGGACAACGGCGGCTCGCCGTTCATGCAGATGGAGGCGCCCCAGACCTCCGCGAGCGGCGCGCGTTCGGGCGGCGGCAGCTTCTCGTTCTCGCGCGGGAGCGCGCTCTCGCGTCTCGCGCAGTGGGACCAGCTGCGGCGGCGGCAGCGCGGCTTCGACGGCTTCGGCGCGGCGGCGACGATCGGCGCGGACGACGCGCGCGTCATCGAGCGGGCGGCGGCGGCGGGCGACACCAACCTCGTCGACCGCGTGCGCGCGCAGGCGACGGCGGCGGTCGCCAACATCTTCGTGTCGCTCTCGCGCAAGAACAACATCCTGATCGTCCGCACGAGCGACCGGCGCGTGATGGAGGAGATCCGCGCGCTCGTCCAGCGCCTCGACGTGCCCACGCCGATGGTGCTCCTGGAGCTGAAGGTGATGGAGCTGTCGATCGACGACGACTACGAGGCGTCGTTCCGGTATGCGTTCAACCGCGCGACGCACACGGCGGGCAATTCGGGCCAGGTCGCCGCGAGCGCGCTGCAGGCGGGCATGGACACGTTCAACCCGACGTTCGCGTTCGCGGTCGTGAACGACACGCTGTCGGCGCAGATCCAGCTGATGCAGACGGACGGCCGGATCAAGACGCTCGCGACGCCGTCGCTGCTCGTCGCGAACAACGAGGTCTCGCGCATCTTCTCGGGCAAGCAGTATCCGCTCGTGACGGGCTGGCGGCCCGGCGAGACGACGGCGACGACGCTCGGTCCGTCCATCGTCAGCACGCCGACGGTCGAGATCACGAAGGAGGACGTCGGCACGATGCTGCTCATCACGCCGAACATCAACGCCGACAAGACGGTGACGCTCCACCTCGTGCAGGAGGAGAGCGAGGTCAGCCCCGACAAGGTGGACATCCCCGTCGACGGCGGCAGCGGCGCGACGAAGGCGATCGAGTTCGTGGAGTCGCGCTCGCTCGCCGGGACGTTCGTGGCGAACGACGGCATGACGATCATGGCCGGCGGCCTCGTGAAGGAGAAGGAGGGCGAGACGTACTGGCGCACGCCTGTCCTCGGGTCGATCCCGCTCCTCGGGTGGCTCTTCCGCGGCACGGAGAAGGTGAAGGAGCGCACGGAGCTCATCGTCCTCATCAAGCCGCACGTCATCCTGACGCCGATGGAGGGCGGCCGTCTCTCGGAGGAGGTCCTCAAGGCGGTCTCGGCGCATCCGGCGGCGGACGGCCGCGACACGCTGGGCGTGCACAAGCCCGACCGGCCGCACACGCCGGCGGACGACGTGCGCAACGCCGTCCAGTGAGGGGCGTTTTGTTTTTGGAAACAACTTGAACAACTTGTTCGTTTCCGCGCGCCAAGCTGGTAGGGGCGATTGTCCTCAATCGCC
>DJXI01000002.1:17594-30441 GCA_002449695.1 Verrucomicrobia bacterium UBA7008
TGGTAGGGGCGATTGTCCTCAATCGCCCGCGATTCGGACAAACGGCGCGCGAAAAATATTTTAATTTGGGGTGTTGCACGGGAAGCGGCGTTTTTGATAAAATATCCGCTCCGCGCTCACAGACGAGGCGGACGCGGCAGAAAACCGCGCACATCAACAAACGAAGAAAACAGTTAGAAAAATGGCAGTTCGTAAGCCGACGGCTCCGACGGAGCGTTCCGCGGCAATGGCGGAAATGCTCGCCCAGGCGGGTCAGGAGTCGAAGTTCAAGGGCGGCAGCCTCGTGGAAGGCACCGTCAGCGCAATCAAGGGTGACGACGTGTACGTCGACATCGGTTACAAGTCCACGGGCGCGGTGGACATCAGCGAGTTCGGCGAAGGCGCCGACGTCAAGATCGGCGACAAGGTCACCGTCATGCTCCGCGAGCTGGAGAACGACAAGACGGGTGCGGTCGTCCTTTCCAAGAAGGCGGCCGACGACAAGATCCGCTGGGAGAAGATCCTGGCGCGCTACGTCGAAGGATGCGTCGTCACGGGTACGGTCAAGAGCGCGGTGCGCGGCGGCCTCCTCGTCCAGATCGACGACGTCGAGGCGTTCCTCCCCGGCAGCCAGGTCGAGGTCACGCCCGTCAAGGAGCTGGAGCCCTACGTCGGCCAGACGTTCGACTTCAAGGTCATCAAGATTTCCAACGAGCGCCGCAACCTCATCGTCTCGCGCCGCGAGCTCATCGAGGGCACGCTCGCCGAGAAGAAGGCGGAGCTGCTCGCGAGCCTCCAGAAGGGCGAGATCAAGAAGGGCCGCGTGAAGAACATCACCGACTTCGGCGCGTTCATCGATCTCGACGGCCTCGACGGCCTGCTGCACATCACGGACATGAGCTGGGGCCGCGTGAAGCACCCGAGCGAAGTCCTCAAGGTCGGCCAGGAGCTCGACGTCATGGTGCTCGACGTGGATCGCGACCGCGAGCGCGTCAGCCTCGGCCTCAAGCAGATCACCGAGAACCCGTGGAACACGATCCAGGATCAGTTCCCGGTCGGTTCGCGCGTGTCGGGCAAGGTCGTCAACCTCGCCGCCTACGGCGCGTTCGTCGAGATCGCCCCCGGCATCGAGGGCCTCGTCCACATCAGCGAGTTCTCGTGGACCAAGCGCGTGGCGCGCGCGAGCGACATGCTCAGCGTCGGCGACGAGGTCCAGGTCGTCGTCCTGTCGGTCGACGTCGAGAACCAGAAGATCGCGCTCGGCATCCGCCAGACGCAGGCCAACCCGTGGGACACGGTCCAGGACCGCTTCCCGGTCGGCTCGAAGGTCAAGGGCAAGGTCCGCAACTTCACGGCCTACGGCGCGTTCGTCGAGCTCGAAGAGGGCATCGACGGCATGATCCACGTCAGCGACATGAGCTGGACGCGCAAGATCAACCATC
This sequence comes from Verrucomicrobia bacterium UBA7008, assembly GCA_002449695.1. Lineage (GTDB taxonomy): Bacteria > Verrucomicrobiota > Kiritimatiellia > RFP12 > UBA1067 > UBA1067. Next base: position 19,016 of record DJXI01000002.1, read on the forward strand.
CGTCGGAAGTGCTGCAGAAGGGCCAGGAGGTCGAGGCGGTCGTCATCGACGTCAACCCGAAGGAACAGCGCATTTCGCTCGGCCTCAAGCAGGCGCAGACCGATCCGTGGGCGGAGATCGCCTCGAAGTACGCGGTCGGCTCCGTCGTCAAGGGCAAGGTCTCCAAGATCGCCTCGTTCGGCGCGTTCGTCGAGCTGGAGGACGGCGTGGACGGGCTCGTGCACATCTCCCAGATCGCCGACCAGCGCGTCGAGAAGGTCAAGGATGCGCTCGAGGTCGGCCAGGAGGTCGAGGCGCGCGTCGTCAAGGTCGACAAGGGCGAGCGCCGCATCGGGCTGTCGATCCGCGCGATGTCCATGACCGATGACGAGGTCCGCAAGCTCGAGGCGGAAGCCGCGGGCGAGACCCCGGAGCCGGTCAGCGCCAAGACGGCGGGCAGCGACAGCCTCGGCAATGCGTTCGAGGCCGCGTTCGCGAACGTCGAATGGCAGCCGGGCAACTAAGGAACTTCAAACGAAAGGAACACGAAAATGTCCAGAGTTTGCGAAATTTGCGGCAAGGGTCCTTCGGTCGGCAACGTCGTCGTCCGCAAGGGTTCGCCGAAGTACAAGGGCGGCATCGGTCTGCACACGACCGGCATCACCAAGCGTCGTTTCCTCCCCAATCTCCAGACGGTTCGCACGACCGACGGCAAGGGCAACACCAAGCGCGTCACGGTCTGCACCCGCTGCCTGAAGAACGGAAAGGTCACGAAGGCGTGAGCGGAGCGTCGGCCCGGCGCTTCTTCCGCCTTGCGGCTCCACGCGCTTGGGTCGACGTGACAATTCTTTCTGACAGATAATAAAAAGTTTTTCTGACAGACAACAAACAAGTAAACACACAAACAAAAAAGGAACAAAAAAATGGCAATCAAGGTTGGCATCAATGGTTTCGGCCGCATCGGCCGGATGGTTTTCCGCGCGGCCGTGGAGAACTTCGCGAATGACATCGAAGTCGTCGGCATCAACGACCTCCTCGATCCCGACTACCTCGCGTACATGCTGAAGTACGACTCCGTGCACGGCAAGTTCGAGCACGACATCAAGGTCGACGGCACGACGATGACGGTTGACGGCAAGGCGATCCGCCTCACGGCCGAGAAGGATCCGGCGGCGCTCAAGTGGAACGAAGTCGGCGCGGAAGTCGTCGTCGAGTCGACGGGCCTCTTCCTCACGGACGAGAAGGCGCGTGCGCACATCACCGCCGGCGCGAAGAAGGTCATCATGTCCGCGCCGTCCAAGGACGCGACCCCGATGTTCGTCTACGGCGTCAACGACAAGACCTACGCCGGCCAGGACATCATCTCCAACGCCTCCTGCACGACGAACTGCCTCGCCCCGATCTCGAAGGTCCTCAACGACACCTTCGGCATCAAGCGCGGTCTCATGACCACGATCCACGCGGCGACGGCGACGCAGAAGACGGTTGACGGCCCGTCCAAGAAGGACTGGCGCGGCGGCCGCGGCATCCTCGAGAACATGATCCCGTCCTCGACGGGCGCGGCGAAGGCCGTCGGCAAGGTTCTCCCGGCGCTCAACGGCAAGCTCACGGGCATGTCGGTCCGCGTTCCGACCTCCGACGTCTCGTTCGTGGACCTCACGGTCGAGCTCGAGAAGGCGGCGACCTACGAGGACATCTGCAAGGCGATGAAGGCGGCGAGCGAGGGCGAGCTCAAGGGCGTCTTGGGCTACACCGACGAGGCGGTCGTCTCGACCGACTTCCGCGGCGATGCGCGCACGTCGATCTTCGACGTCAAGGCGGGCATCCAGCTCGACCCGACGTTCGTCAAGGTCTGCTCGTGGTACGACAACGAGTGGGGCTACTCGAACAAGGTCCTCGAGATGGTCCGCGTCATCGCGAAGTAAGTTCGCGGGACTGAACCGAAAAGGAACGGAGGGAGCGCGCAAATGCTCCCTCCTCCTTTTTTCTGCTTCATCGACGTCTATTTCATCGACGGCAGGACGACGCCGCGCAGGATGATCTTCTGGCAGAGCAGGAAGACGGCGGCCGTCGGCAGCGAGACGACGACGAAGCCCGCCATCACGCACCACGGCTGGTGCGCCATCGTCTGCGACATCTGGTACATCCACACCGCGAGCGTCCAGTGCGATTCCTTCTGGCAGACGAGGAACGCCCACTCCCACGACGAGTAGGCGTGGATGAAGGCGTTGAGCGCGTTGACGGCGAGAATCGGCGTCGTCATCGGCAGCGTGATCCGGCGGAAGACCGTCCACTCGCCCGCGCCGTCGATGGCCGCCGCCTCGTAGAGCTCGCGCGGCAGCGCGTCGAAGAAACCCTTGAGGATGAAGATGGACATGCCGCTGGCGACCGTCGGCAGGACGAGCGCGGCGAACGTGTTGAGGAGCCCCAGGTCGCGGATCAGCAGGAAGCCGGGGATCGCGGTGACGGCCGCGGGGAACGCCATCGTCGCGAGGAGGAAGAGGATGATCTTCTCCGTCGCGGCGAGCCGGAAGCGCGAAAGCGCGTACGCGGCGAGCGGGTTGACGGTGAGCGAGGCGAGCACCGAGAGGACGACGAGAAGGATCGTGTTCGCGAACGCGCGCCCGCGCAGGAAGAGGTAGTCGCCGACGAGCCGGTAGTTCGCCGCGCAGCTTTCGAGGAAGTCTCGCCAGCCGTGCTCGAGGAACTGGACGGCGAGCGCGTTGCGGATCTCGGCGGCGTGGTCGGCGAGCGGCGCGGGCAGCGTGCGCGACACGTAGTCGCCGCGCGCGCGCGCGTCCGCCACGTACTGCGACTTGAGCTCCAGCCACGTCGCGAACTTCTCGCCGGGCTGGACGCGCCCGGGCGGCAGCTTCGATTCGGCGGAGAACGAGATGTCGAAGAACGAGCGGTAGGGGACGGGCCATGCCGCGTTCAGCCGCTCGATCGTGCCGTACTTCGCCTTGACGAACCGCGCGACGTCGCGCGCGTCGTAGCGGCAGACGGTGTCGCGCGCGGGGACGTCCGCGAGCGCGCGCAGAAACGCCTGCGCCGCCGCGCGGTGCGTCTCGCGGAAACCGGCGTCGGCGTAGGGCGCGAGCTCGCGCGCGGCGAATGCGGCCACGCCCGCGCGGTCCTTCGCGACCTGCGGCCAGCCCGTCCACGACGCGGGCGCGTCGGGATAGACCTCGCGCGGGAAGGTCGCGAAACGCGTCGCGATCGCGCGCATGAAACGGTCGGAACGGTCGAAAAACCCAATAACGACGGGGCTGTGGCGCGAATAGTCGTAGGACGACGAGAGGCTCGCGGCGAGCATCACGGCGAAGGGATAGACCATCGTGACCGCGCCGAGAATGAGTGCGGAATAGACGAGCGCGAGGAAGATTCGCGCCTTGATCGTTTTGCGTTCGCTCGGCAGAATGACGGACATGACGGTATTTTACCAAAAAATTTTTTTGAATAGACACTTGCCAGAAGAATATTTTTTCGCTATCATTCCCTCAGAAGCCGAGGGGGATCAATGCGTACACCGGTGTGCGTGCCCGAGGCGTCGAACACAAAAAGGAAAAACAAAATGGCTACAACCAAGAAGGCTCCGGCGAAGAAGGCGGCTCCTGTCAAGAAGGCGGCGCCCGCGAAGAAGGCGGCTCCGGTCAAGAAGGCGGCACCCGCGAAGAAAGCGGCTCCGGCCAAGAAGCCTGCGGCGAAGAAGGTTGCGGTGAAGGCGGCACCCGCGAAGAAGGCTCCGGCCAAGAAGGCGGCTCCGGCCAAGAAGCCCGCGGCGAAGAAGGCTCCCGCGAAGAAGGCGCCGGCCAAGAAGGCGGCGAAGAAGTGATTGACGGATGCGGCGTGAAGGCCGCCTGTTCCGGCGCGTCGGTTTCCATGGAACCGGCGCGCCTTTTTTTCGGCAAAATATGATATACTATCGCCATCCGGTTCCGGGGGGAGTCGGGATACAAGAAGGGAAAGGAATCAACCGAACATGGACAACATGGAAACGAGCCGTCGTGATTTTCTCAAGGGAACGATGTGGATGGGGGCGACCGCCGCGCTGGCGGGCTGCGTCTCGTCCGCCGCCAGGATCTGCAGACCGGGCGCGATGACGTCGTTCGCGGTGCCGCCGATCAAGAAGGTGCGCGTCGGCGTGGTGGGCCTCGGGATGCGCGGCCCCGGCGCGGTGCACCGCCTCTCGTCGATTCCCGGCGTGGAGGTCGCGGCGCTCTGCGACCTCTACAAGACGCGTGTCGACCGGATGCAGGAGGTCGTGAAGAAGAACGGCGGCGCGCCGGCCCGCAGCTACTTCGTCTACGACGGCGAGAAGGGCACGGGGGCGGACGAGTCGAAGGCGTGGCAGGCGATGTGCGACAGCGAGCTCGACCTTGTCTACATCGCGACGCCCTGGAAGCTGCACACGCCGATCGCGCTCTACGCGATGGAGCACGGCAAGCACGCCGCCATCGAAGTGCCGGCGGCGATGACGCTGGAGGAGTGCTGGGCATGCGTCGAAACGTCCGAGCGCACGGGCCGCCACTGCATGCAGCTGGAGAACTGCTGCTACGGCGATGTCGAGATGCTCACGCTCAACCTCGTGCGCCATGGCAAGCTCGGCGAGCTCGTCCACGGCGAGGGCGCGTACATCCACGATCTGCGCGAGCTGAACTACCTCGATCCGGCGAAGGGCGGCTACCAGGGCTACTGGCGTCTGCGCTGGAACAACGAGCACTTCGGCAACCCCTATCCGACGCACGGGCTCCTGCCGATCATGCAGGCGATGGACATCAACCGCGGCGACCGCTTCGACTACCTCACGTGCGTCTCGTCCAACCAGATCGGCATGGACGCCTACGCCCGGGTGAAGTTCGGCGAGGACAGCTGGGAGGCGAAGCTCCACCCGCGCTGCGGCGACATGTCGACGACGCTCATCCGCACGGTGAAGGGCCGCACGATCATGGTGCAGCACGACGTCACGAGCGCGCGTCCCTATTCGCGCATCAATCTCCTCTCGGGCACGCAGGGCTGCCTGAACGACTATCCGTTCCGCATCGCGCTCGCCGACAAGCCCGGCGACGGCGCGCACCAGTGGTTCGACGCGGCGCAGACGGAGAAGATCTACAAGGAGTACCGGCATCCGCTCTGGAAGGTCGCGGGCGCGCTCGCGCAGAAGATGGGCGGCCACGGCGGCATGGACTTCCTGATGGACCTGCGCCTGTGCTACTGCCTCCAGAACGGCCTGCCGCTCGATATGGACGTCTACGACCTCGCGGCCAGCTGCTCGCTGTGCGAGCTGAGCGAACGCTCGGCGCTGAACCGCGGCGCGTCGCAGGACGTGCCGGACTTCACGCGCGGCGGCTGGAAGACGGCGAAGCCGCTCGGCATCGTGACGGTGGATCTGGAGAAGCTCGGCATCCGGGACGTGACGCGCGACGAGAGTCAGCTGAATGTCTGACCGGATCGGGAAGATCCTCTCGCACGACGCGGGGCCGTTCTGGCAGTTCGTCAAGTACGGCGCGATCGGTGCGCTGGCCACCGCCGTTCAGGCGGTGGCGTTCTATACGCTGGCGGCGACGGCGCTCCGGTGCCTGACGCCCGACGACGTGGCGGTGCGGCTCCTGGGGCTGCCCGCCGCGTCGGTGCCGGAGTCCGTGCGCGCGCTCCGGTTCGCGGCGGCGACGGCGCTCGGCTTCGCCGTCTCGAACGTCCTGTGCTGGCTCCTGAACCGCGCGTTCGTGTTCCGCGCGGGGCGGTACCGCTGGTGGACGGAGCTGGCGCTCTTTCTGCTCGTCTCGGGCACCGCGATGGCGCTCGCGACGGCGCTCAGCGGCTTTCTGATCGCGTCGTGCGGCCTCATGACGACGCTCGCCGTGCTGGTGGAGGTGGCCGTTTCGTTTTTCTTCAACTTCATCCTGCGCAAATTCGTCATCTTCAAGGGGTGACGCGCGCGGCGGCGATGTGATATACTATGCAGAAATTTGATCAACCCAAGAAGGAAAAACTCATGCAGACAAAGCTCCTGACCGCGACGATGATCGCGGCACTGGCCGCGACCGCGGCGTTCGCCGACAAGGTGACGCTCGTCTCCGGCTCCACCCTGACCGGCACCGCGGGCGATTTCAGCGACGGCAAGCTCGCGTTCAAGTCCGACGACCTCGGGGACCTCACGATCGACGTCAAGAAGATCGCGACGCTCGAAAGCGACAAGGCGCACGTCGTGCGCTATCGCGACATGTCCACCTCGACGGTGCCGCTGACGGTCGTCGACGGCGAGTATCAGGTGAGCGGCGCGGCGCTCGACATGGCGAACGTCAAGGACATCGATCCCGCGCCGGAGGCCTGGCACGGCAGCCTCAACTTCATGGGCTCGGTCACGCGCGGCAACACCGTCGGCGAGTCGGCGACCATCACGGGCGACCTGAACCGCCGCTGGGAGGAGGACCGTCTGACGATGAACGGCGGCTACTACTACGCGGCGTCGGGCGACACCAAGCAGGACAAGCAGAAGACGACGAGCCGCTTCGAGCTGCTCGCGCAGGAAGACCACTTCTGGTCCAAGAAGTTCTACTCCTACGTCAACGGCAAGTACGAGACGGACCGCATCATGGATCTCGACTACCGCTGGCGCGTCGGCCTCGGCGGCGGCTACCAGTGGCTGGAGAACGACGACTTCGGCTTCGGCAAGCTCTCGTTCAACCAGGAAGCGGGTCTGTCGTACGTCGGCGAGAAGTATGAGCACGGCGATGACGACAAGTACGGCGCCTTCCGCTACGCGCACCACCTGTCGTGGGAGATCGCGGCGATCAAGAACCTGACCTTCGCGCACAACCTCGAATGGCTGCCGCAGCTCGACGAGTGGGCCGACAACTACATCATCGACACGGACGCGGGCGTCGTCTACGCCTTCAGCGCCAACTGGCAGCTGGTCGCCCGGGTCGAATGGGACTACAAGAGCAAGGTCAGCTCCGGCGTCAAGCACAGCGACCTGCGCTACGTCCTCGGTCTCGGCTACAAGTGGTAAGCCGCAAGGCTGACCCCGCGCTGTCCGGTGAGAGTCGCGATCTGCTATCCGCCGCTTGCGAGCGAGAAGGGCGTCGCGCTTCTCACTCAGAACCGACAGTTCCAGTGGTTCTCGCGCCCGACCTACATCTTCCCCGTCGTCCCGGCGACCGCCGCGACGATGGCGAAGGCGGCGGGGCACGAGACCTTGTTTTTAGACGGCATCGCGGCGGAGCTCTCGCCGGACGAGTTTGACCGGCGGCTCGCCGATTTCCGGCCGGACCTCGTCGTGCTCGAGACGAAAACGCCGGTCGTCAAGCGCCACTGGAAGTGGATCGACGCGCACGACTACCGCACCGTGCTCGTCGGCGACCACGTCACCGCCCTCCCCGAGGAGTCGATGGCCGCGTGCAGGGTCGACTACATCCTGACGGGCGGCGACTGGGATTTCCTGCTCAAGAACCTGCTCGAGGCGAATTTCGATCCGGCGCGGTTCGAGCCCGGCATCTGGTACCGCGAGGCGGGCGCGGTGAAGTCGACGGGGCCGTTCCGCCTCGACCATAGCCTCGACGACGCGCCGTGGATCGACCGCGACCTCGTCAACTGGAAGCTGTACGCGTACCGCAACGGCAACTTCAGGCGCACGCCCGGCACCTACATCATGGCGGGGCGCGACTGCTGGCACGCGAAGTGCACGTTCTGCAGCTGGACGACGCTCTACCCGACGTACCGCCGGCGCGACCCGGTCAACGTCGTCGACGAGATCGAGATGCTCGTCAAAAAGTACGGCGTTCGGGAGATCATGGACGATTCCGGCTCGCTGCCGGTCGGCGCGTGGCTGACGACGTTCTGCAACGAGCTGATCCGCCGGGGGCTGCCGAAGAAGCTGCGCATCGACTGCAACATGCGCTTCGGGCGCCTCGCCTACGAGGACTACGCGCTCATGCGGCGCGCGGGCTTCCGGCTCGTGCTCTTCGGCGTGGAGTCCGCCAACCAGGAGACGCTCGACCGCTTCTGCAAGTGCCTGACGGTCGCGGACGTGGAGCAGGGCGCGGCATGGGCGTCGCGCGCGGGGCTCGACGTCCACCTCACGTTCATGTTCGGCCACGCGTGGGAAGGGCCCGCCGAGATCGCCAACACGGTCGCGCTCGCGCGCAAGCTCCTCGCGAACGGCCACGCGGCGACGCTGCAGTGCACGCTCACGATCCCGTATCCGGGGACGCCGCTTTTCAAGGAGCTGAAGGCGGCGGACGGCCTGACGACGCTCGACTGGGACGACTACGACCAGCGCCGCGCGATCACGAAGACGCCGCGCGCGACCGAGGCCGAGATCAAGCGCGCCATCCGCCGCGTCTACCGCGGCTTCCTGCAGCCGCGCGCGCTGTGGCACCTCTTCCGCCGCAACCTGTTCGACGTCGGCTTCTACTACCGCGGCGTGCGCTACCTCGCCGGGCATCTTCTGGACTTCAGATCGTAACGGCCATGACGACGCGCGCACGCAAATACAAGGTCGTCATCGCCTACGACGGCACCGCCTATTCGGGCTGGCAGTACCAGGACAACGCCCTCGGCATCCAGCAGGTCGTCGAAGAGGCGCTCGCCTACCTCGAGGGCGCGCCCGTGCGGATCTTCGGCAGCTCGCGCACCGACGCGGGCGTGCACGCGAAGGGGTTTGTGGGGCACTTCCGTCTGACGAAGCCGATCCCGCCGAAGAATCTCGTGCGCGCGCTGAATTCGCGCCTGCCCGACGCGGTGCGCATCCTCAAGGCCGCCTACGCGAAGGAGGATTTCGACGCGCGGCTCAGCGCGAAGGGCAAGGAGTACCGCTACCAGCTCTACCAGGCGGACATCCTGCCGCCGCACCTCGCGCCGTACTGGACGTTCTGCCACCGCCCGCTCGACCTCGCGGCGATGCGGGAGGCGGCGGCGCATTTCGTCGGCACGCACGACTTCCTCTCCTTCGCGGCGAATCCCAACCGCGCGCTGGAGACGACGGTGCGGACCATCTTCAGCTTTGAGGTCCGGAAGGCCGGGCACCGCTACACGTTCATCGTGCGCGGCGACGGCTTCCTCTACAAGCAGGTGCGCTCGATGGTCGGCTTCCTCATTTCCGTCGGCAAGGGCAACGAAAAGCCTGCGGCGGTGAAGGAGCTGCTGGACGGCCACCCGCCGCGCACCGCCCGCGTCGAGACGGCGCCCGCCCGCGGCCTCTTCCTGCAGAAAGTCTTCTACTGACGCGCGCGGCCGGGATGTGATATACTACCCGCCGTCATGCTTTACTATCTGTCCAGTCTGCTCACGCCCTTCTGGGGGCCGTTCCGTCTCTTCCAGTCCCACGCGCTGCTGCTCGCCGGCGGCACGTTCTTCGCCGCGCTCCTGAGCGCGGCACTTCTGCCGCGGTTGTGGGACCGGCTGCCGCGCGACCACGGCAAGGCGATCCTCAAGGACATGGGCGGCATGAAATCGGCCGGCAAGCCGACGGGCGCAGGCTTCTACGTGACGCTCATCGCGCTGCCCGTCATCGTCCTCTTCGCGCCGCTGCGCCCCTGGGACTTCGCTGCCGTCCTCGCGCTCTACGCCGCGATGGTGTTCGGCTACCTCGACGACCGCAGCGCCGTGCCGTGGGGCGAGCTCAGGAAGGGCCTCCTCGACGCCGTCGTCTCCGTCGCAATCGCGCTCTTCATCTTCCTCGGCCACGCCGAGACCATCGACGGCCACGCCGGGCGCTACATGATCACCTGGGTGCCGTTCGTGAAGGACATCGTCTACGTCAACGCGTGGCTGTACGTCCCGTGCGCGGCGTTCATCCTCTGGTTCGTGATGAACGCGACCAACTGCTCGGACGGCGTCGACGGCCTCGCGGGGTCGCTCACCGAAATCACGCTCGTGGTGCTCGCCGTCTTCCTCTACGTCGTCGTCGGCTACCGCCCCGTCGCGCACTACTTCCTGATCCCCGTCTACGCCGAGGCCGCGCGCTGGGCGATCGTCGTCATGATCGTCGCGGGCGCGTTCGGCGGCTACCTCTGGTTCAACGCGGAGCCCTCGCGCATCCTGATGGGCGACGCCGGCAGCCGCTTCCTCGGCATCCTCGTCGCGACCGCGTGCCTGATGACGGGCAATCCGTTCATCGTCCTCGCGCTCGCGCCCGTCGTGCTCGTCAACGGCGGCGGGGGCCTCGGCAAGCTCGTCCTCCTGCGCGTCGCCCGGCGCCTCGGCTTCCAGATCGGCGACGACAGCGTCATCAAGCGCATCCGCTTCCCGCTCCACGACCACTGCAAGAAGAACCTCGGCTGGTCGAACGCGCAGGTGCTGATGCGCTTCATCCTCCTGCAGCTGATCATCATGCCGATCCTGCTCATCCTCCTTCTGAAGATCCGCTGATGCTGCTCGCCTCGATCCTCCTGCTGGCGCTCACGCGCGCCGAAATCCTCGAGCGCTTCAAGGCCGCGCCCGTCACGAAGGTGTCCGGGCTCGTGCAGGTCATCGCCGACTGCCCCGCCGACATGCGCCGCGAGTTCCAGGGCCCCGTCGCGACGTTCGTCGCCGACGTCTGCCGCACGCTCTACCGCGCGGAGAACGCGCACGAGCGGCCCTTCGCCGCGCCCGGCATCGTCGTCTACGTCGGCGACGTGCGCACCAACGTGACCGCGGTCGTCGTCAAGCCCCGGACGCGCGCCGACGGCTCCGTCTACACGCGCATCTACCTGCCCGCGCCCGGCTACGCCGACGTCGCGACGCTGCGCCGCGAGACGGTCAAGGCGTTCTACCTCGCCGTCAGGGGCGACGTGCTCGACGACGCGGCGGCAGACAGGGCGCTGCGCGCCGCCGATCCCGAGCTGCGTATCGCCGACGAATACGCGGCGCTCGCGGCCTGGCTGGACGGCCGCCCGTCGGACGGGGACGACGAGCGCTACCTTGAAATGATGCGCTCGGTGCTGGCGCCCGGCATCGCCTATAAGACGGACGTCCTGCGCTTCGCCGCGCGGCTCTTCTTCTACCCCGAGGTCCACGGCGCGCGGTTCTGCGGCCGGTACGACAGCTGCACGTTCCGCGACGCGATCGTGCTCGCCGCGCACGATCCGTCCATCCGCCTCCTCGCGCTCGTCAAGTCGTCGCAGGTCGTCGTCTGGGGCGGCGGCCGCGGCGAGGAGCTGCTGGCGGCGGCCGACGCCTATTCGCTTTTCCTGCGCGAGCTCGCGGCGTACCGGAAGACGCCCGACGAGCTGCGCGCGCTCTTGGACACGGCCGACGCGAAACTGGCGGCCGCCTTCGACGCGGCGCGCTGAGCCGCCTCGCCCCGCGCGGCGGTCAGACGGCCCAGGCGGGCCAGGGCGTGCGGATTTCCGTCTCGACGCCCGACACCGGATGGCGGAATCTCGCCGCGAGCGCGTGCAGGCAGTGGCCCGTCTGGTTTTCGACGGCGAACGCGCCGTAGAGACGGTCGTTGACGATGTGCA
>DJXI01000002.1:30539-30874 GCA_002449695.1 Verrucomicrobia bacterium UBA7008
CGAGCTGGGCGCGGATCTGGTGCGTCACGCCCGTGAAGATGGTGACCTCCAGCAGCGTGCGTTCCTCGTTCTCGACCGTCGTGTGCGCGATCGGCCGGAAGGCCGTGACGGCGTGGAGCGGCCTCAGGCCGTCCGTCCGGCCGCGCACGCGCGTGATGTCGATCATGCGGCAGAAGGGGAGCGTCGGGTCGTGGACGAGGTCGTTCTCCAGCGTCGCGCCCGCCGCAACCGCGCCCTCGACGAGCGCGAGATACGTCTTCTTCACCGTCTGCGCGGCGAACTGCGCGCGCAGGTCCGCGAACGCTGCCGCCGTGCGCGCGACGAGGACGAGCCCC
>DJXI01000072.1 GCA_002449695.1 Verrucomicrobia bacterium UBA7008
TCATGAGCACTGCCGCCGATAAGCCCGTCCGCCACATCCTCTCGATCTCCGGCGGCAAGCCCGCGCCCTGCTTCCCTGCGTTTGATATGCTTGGTCCGACTCTGACGAAGCAGTACCCGAAGCCGATCGTCGGAGACTCCATGTGGCACAGTTTTTCGCTCGCAGACATCCACGCCTTCTCAAGGTCGGGGATATGTCCTTCAATGAATTTTCAGACAGGTGACGAGAGGATCCCAATCCGCCATTTCCGGGCGATTGACGAACTCCTCGAGGTTGCTCATGTGCCGGACAACATCGTTCCCATCCTGCGGCGGCTGGTAAATCACATTCCCGAAGTTGTCCCGCAGCTCCGTGCCCGGCACCTTGCGGAATCCCGCCGTATTTCCAATGAGGACGGACTGTACTTCCTGAATCAGATTGGAAGTAAGCGGCAGCCCCTTTCTGAGCTTTTCAAATCCAGTGCGGATCGCCTCACGATATTTGAGCACCTCCTTGGATGCCGGCGACTTCTCAAAATTCTCCACCTTGATCTCATACCGGTAGAGATCGTCTTGCGTCGTGACAATGCTCTCGACCTCGGACGAATCCTTGGCCTCTTGAAGTGTCAGCGTGCTGATAAGAATGTTCTCGTTCGGTATCGTGCGGGCGACACCCTTCAGTTCAGCCAACTGACGATGAGCGAGACTGGCCTGCTTGAGAATCGCCTTGTTCTCAAGATCAAACTTCAACGGCAACTCCGAAATCTCGTACTTACTCATCGCCCAGTCGCGCAAAATCCCATGCCGAAGATACTCGATCCGCTTCCCATCATCGCCGATGCGGATCAGCTTCTTCGCCACTCCCTGCGCAATCAGGTCATCACTCTGCGTAATCAGTTTTTTCTTCATATGCCTCGTTGATTGTTCCCGCTTCTGACGATAGATATTATATCAAAAACAACTGCCGTGCGCGAAAAAATCAGCAATCCGAAATCAGCCGAACTTGGATTCGACGAGCGTTTCGCCCTCGTAGCGGAGCTTGAGGGTGAAGAAGTCGTCGCGCTCGTCAAGCGCGCGGAGAAAGAGCCTGTCCCCTTCCCACAGCTTCTTCGTCAGCAGTTCGCCCTTCGGCAGCCACACGAGCTCGCCTTCGTCGCAGTCGGTGAGCGTGCCGGTGAACGTCGTGCAGGTGAAGAGGTGCATGTACTCAACGCCCCATTCGTCAGATACGAACGTGACGAGCCCGCGAAAGCGCGGATCCTGCAGCGTGAGGCCTGTTTCCTCCTTCACCTCGCGCAGGACGCATTCCTCGGGACTCTCGCCGTACTCGAACTTTCCGCCGACGCCGACCCACTTGTCGCCGTTCTCGTCGTGCGGCTTCTTGGTCCGGTGCAGGATCAGATAGCATCCGTCCTTTTCGATGTAGCAGAGTGTCGTCAATCTCGGCGTGTTCTGTTCCATAATTATCTTTTCGTTCGCGATTCCAAGAGCGCGCTCCTCGCGGCATTCGCGCGCGGCAAAACGGCCGCGGTCAGAGGGCGTCGATGTCGACGGGAGCGGGGACGGCGGCATCCTCGTTCGCCGACGTCGCGGGAAGGTAGTCATGCATCGCGCGGTCTGTCAGCGTCACGGAGAACGCCCAGCCCTTCGCCAGTGATTCAGCTGTGCCTTTGAGGGCGCTCTTTTTGTTGAGAGCGTCCTTGAAGGCTTTAAGAGCAACCGATTGCCGCGCCAACGGTTTCATGTTTACTGTCACGGGCTTCGTTTCCGCAGTATAAAAAATTGGGGAATTATTCACGCTGAGAATCTTCTCGTCAAACTTCGTCTTCAGCGCGGCGGCCATCGCCTCCAGTTCGGCGGCGGCGGCCTCGTCATCCATCTTCTTCTGCGCCGGCGAAAAGACGCGGATCGAATAGAGGGCGTGATTGACCTTTGAATACTTGACCTCGTACGACGTGCAGGTGCGGAACGGTTTTTTGAGCTTGCCCGTCATGACGATGTTGCCGTCCGCATCGAGAACCGGCCTGCTCGGCACTTTTGCGATGGTGCCGATTTCGAATCCGCACAGCGACAGGATACGTCCGGAATGGTCAATGGCAAGTCCATAATAAGTCGCGTCCTCCGGGATTTCCAACTTCCTGACCGTGATCGTCTTGGCCTTCGCAAGCACGTTTTTTCGGGCAAGGTTCTTCGTTTTGACATCCGACGCGCCGCCTTTGTTGATACGCGTGGCCTCATCGCCGTTCTTATAACCGCGCTGGAACCCGCTGACATAAACAGCCTGTGCCCCCGTGGCAAGCAAGGCGACCCAAAGTAGTACAAATGCGTTTTTCATCGCGAACATTATATCAAAAGCAAGGACCGCGCGGGGAAAAATTGCGACGAAACGCGCCCGGCGGAAGCACGACTTACGGACGACGCCGAGAGCGGCGACAATCGTCCCGAATACCCGGAACGCGCCGATCGGTTACACCGCCCGGCCCGCCGCGCCGTCAGGGCGCGGTCTGCCGCGGGGGCGTGCCGGGGTTCGCGCAGGTCACCGCGTTGCCGTCGAACGCGCAGTTGCGGAAGATCATGTACGGCTGCTGCTCGACGCTGAACATCGTGCTGCACGTGATCGTGTTGCCGCGCATCACGAGGCCGTCCATCACGCTCTCCGGCACGTCGGTGCGGCCCTTCATGTCGGTGAACTGCATCCACGGCTTCGAGCGCAGGAACGACGAGCAGCGGCCCGTGCAGCCCTCGACGAGGACGTTCGCGTAGTGCTGGGGCGTGTCGTAGCGCATCTTGACGTTGACGAGGTTGCTCGGGCCGTCCAGGCGGCAGTTGCGCATGACGACGTTCGTCACCGCCGGGCATTCGCTGCCGAGCGTCAGGCACGTGTGGCAGACGCTCTTGAAAAGGCAGTCCTCGACGAGCACGTTCTCGCTCGGCCCGTTGCCCGGGCACTGCGCGGGATCGTCGGCCCACGGGCCTTTCCCGCCCTTGACGACCACCGCGTCGTCGTTGACGTCCATCGTCACGTTGCGGACGGTGAAGTTGCGGCACGCGTCGATGTCGATCGCGTCCGTCGACGGGCCGCGCACGCCGTCGATGACTTCCGCGACGATCGCGCAGTCGTGCACGAGGACGTTTTCGCAGCGGTAGTAGTGCGTCGTCCAGAACTTGGAGTTCTTGAAGGTCACGCCGCTGACGTCGACGTTCTTCGCGTTCGAGACGTAGAGGAGGCGCGGGCGCACGAGCCCCGGTTCCTTGTTGAGGCATTTCGGCTTCGTCTTGCGGCACGTCCAGAACGCCTTCCACGTGGGCAGCCCGTGGCCGTCGATCGTCCCCTTGCCGCTGATCGTGAAGCCGTCGCAGCCGTCCGCGTTGATGAGCGCGGGATAGTACAGGCACGTCTCGCCCTCGATGCGCGTCTCGCGCATCGGATAGCCCGCGTCCGCGTCGACGCCGACGATCGTCGCGCCCTCCGCCAGATGCAGGTTGACGCCGGGCTTGAAGAAGAGCGCGCCCGTCCGGTAGATGCCGGGCCCCAGCGTGAGCGTGCCGCCGCCCTGCGCGGCGAGCGCGTCGATCTGCGCCTGGAGCGGCCAGACGGCGGGGATGGTCTCCGAGAGGGACGCGGCGGCGGCGTCCGCCGGTTCGGCGGCGGGAACGGCGAGCGCGGCCAGCGCGCCGCCAAGGGCGATCAGCAGATTCTTCATGTTGCGGTTCCTTTCTCAGCTTGTTGACGACCGACGCCCGGCCGCGCGCATATTATATCAAAAACGCGCGTGCACGGCCCTACCCGATCGGGCAGAGCGTTCTCGCTGCGCGGTTCTAGGATTCTAGGTTTCTAGATGCCTAGAATTCTAGATCAGCCCGCGTGAGCGGGCGGTCATGCGCGGCGGCGATGGAGGAGCGCGCGGACGCTGTCACGCATCAGGACGAGCGCGGCGGCAGCGTAGAGCGCCAGGCCCGCCGCGATCAGCAGGCCGAGCGAAGCGATCGGGCCGAGCTTCGCGCCGAGGCCCGCGCACGCCGCCGCCGCAAACGGCCGGGCGGCCCACAGGACGGCGCCCATCGCGACGGACGCCGCGAACATGCGCGCGACGGGCCGCGCAAGCGCGCCGAGCCCGAGCGAGCCGTTCGTGCGCGTGGCGCGGACGAGCAGCAGCGCGCAGCCGACGGCCGCGCAGATCACCGTCGACGTCGCGAGGCCGACGTGCCGCCAGTCGACCGGCAGCAGCGCGACCGCGAGGATGTTCAGCACGGCGTTCAGGCAGACGGTGACGAGCGAGACCCTGAGCGGCGTCTTCATGTCGTTCTGCGCCTGGAACCACGGCACGAGCGTCTTCTGGACGCCGAAGATGCCGAGCCCGAGCGCATAGACCGCGACCGCGCGCGAGACGCGGACCGTCGCGAGCGCGTCGAACGCGCGGCCCTCGTAGATGACGGCCGTGATCTCCGGCGCGAGCACGAAAAGCCCCGCCGCCGCCGGCAGCATGATGAAGAGAAGCGACTGGACCGACGCACCCCACGCCGCGCGCGCGCCGGCGACGTCCTTCTGCGCGAAAAGGCCCGCGAACGTCGGCAGGAGCACCGTGCCGAACGCGACGCCGATCACGCCGAGCGGCAGGTCCATGAGCCGCTCCGCGTAGCCGATGACGCCCGCGGCCCACGGGCTCGCGCAGTAGGCGAGCAGCTGGTCGAGAAGATAGTTGAGCTGGATCGCGCCCGCGCCGAGCGCCGCGACGCCGAGGTTGCGCCAGACGAGGACGACCTTCGCGTCGCGCCAGCCGGCGAACGACAGGCGCGGCACGACGCCCGCCTGCGCCATCCGCCAGAAGAGAAACGCCATCTGCGCCGCGCCCGCGACGAGAATCGCCATCGCGACGCGGTGGATGCGCTGGTCCATGCGCAGCTCGGGGAAGAAGGAGATCCACGCGAGCATGCCGATCCAGCAGACGTTGAGGATGCACGGCATGAAGCTCGACGCCTTGAAGCGCCCGAGCGAGTTGAGGACCCCCATTCCGAACGCCGCGCCGCAGATGAAGATCATGTAGGGCAGGAGCGTCTTGACGAGGCGGATCGTCAACTTGAGCCGCTCCATGTCGTGCAGCCCCAGCGCGTCGCGGAACTTGACGACGAGCTCCAGCGCGCCCATCGAGAGGACGACGACGGCGCCCAGCACGAGGAGCACCATCGTCATCACGCTGCGCGCCAGCTTCGCCGCGCGCGCCAGCGATTCAGATTCCGCCGCGCCCTTGAAGACCGGCACGAACGCCGCCGTCAGCGCGCCCTCGCCGAAGAGCTTGCGCGCCATGTTGGGGATCGCGAAGGCGAGCGTGAACGCCGACTGCTCCATGCCCGCGCCGATGAGGCGCGACTGGAACATTTCGCGGACGAGCCCCAGCACGCGCGAGAGCGCGGTGAACGCTCCCACGGTGAAGGTGTTCTTGAGGATGCTCCTGCCCGAGGCCATCGGGGCGGGCCGTCCTACTTGGTGGAGATACGGTCGTTGTACTCGCCCGTCTCGGTATTGATGCGGATGACGTCGCCTTCGTTGATGAAGAGCGGAACGGCGCAGACGTAGCCGCCCTCGACGGTCGCCGGCTTCGTGACCTTGCCCGAGGCGGTGTTGCCCTTGACGCCGGGCTCGACCTTGACGACCTTGCGCTCGACGAGCTGCGGCAGCTCCACGCCGATGACCTTGTCGTTGAAGAAGAGCGCCTTGACCTCCATCTCGTCCATGAGGAAGTACTTCTTGTCGCCCATCACGTCGTAGCTGACGCGGATCTCCTCGAAGTTGTCGTCGGTGAAGACGAACGCCTGGCCGTCGTCGTAGGAGTAGGTGACGGAGTACTGCACGAGCTCCGGCTTTTCGAACTTGTCGCCCGAGCGGTAGCTCTTGGACATGCCGCCGCCGGTCATCATGTTGCGCAGCTTGCAGTTGTAGATGGCCTGGCCCTTGCCCGGCTTCGAGAAGTCGAATTCGGTGATTTCCCACGGCTCGCCGTCGATCAACAGCTTCACGCCCTTGTGCAGCTCGCCCGCGCCGATTACTTCGCCCATTGTGTCTCCTAACTTTCTTTGTGTGTGTTGAGTTTCAAGTGGATTGGGAACAGTATATCATAATTCCCGCCCGTCTGTGAAGCGCCTGACGGCGGTCAGACGAGGCGGATGCGCTGCCAGCGGCCGCTCTTCCAGCGCAGGAGCGTCCCGCAGCAGATGACGACGACGTAGACGATCATCGTCCCCCACAGCGCCGGCATCGTGCTGTGCCACGCCGCCACCGCCCCCACGAGCGGCAGCCACAGCCCGAACGCGGCGACGACCATCCACCACATGACAAACGCCGTGTCGCCCGCGCCCTTGAGCGCGCCCGAGACGATCACGTCCGCCGCGTCGAAGACCTGCCACGCCGCCATCAGCACGAACAGGACGAACCCGAGCTCGTAGAACGCCGCCGTGTCCACGCCCGGCGGCACGAAGAGCGACAGGATCGGCCGGCAGAAGACGACGGCCAGCGCCGACAGCGCCGTGACGAGCCCCAGCCCGAGCGCGAGCGTGCGCCGCGCGTCCGCGCGCGCCGCGGCGGAATCGCCGCGCCCCTGCGCCTGCGCGACGAGCGTCGACGCGCCGACGGCGAAGCCCTCCATCGGCGCGAAGAGGAGGTAGTTCACCTTGAAGCAGGCGTTCGAGACGGCGAAGGCGACATCGCCGACGAGCCCGGTCAGGAACACGAAGATCGTGAACGAGAGGATGTTGAGCACCGAATACGCGCCGCTCGGCACGCCGTAGCGCAGGATCTTCCCGGCGAGCGGAACGAGGCGCGGTGCGTCCGCCGCCGCGCGTCCGCCGCCGCCGAGGCCGCGCAGGTCGCGTTCGGCGCACCACGCGAGCGCGCCCCACTGCACGAACATCGCCGCGACCGTCGCGACGGCCGCGCCCGCCATGCCGAGGCGCGGGCAGCCGCAGAGCCCGAAGATGAGGATCGGATCGAGCACGACGTTCACGGCGTTGCCGAGCACGTTCACCCAGAAGACGAGCCGCGTCCGGCCGCACCCCGTGAAGTACGACGCCGCCGCCATCTGGCCGCAGAGCGCGAGCGTGCCGAACGAGACGATCGTGTAGTAGACCGACGCACGCGCGACGACGTCGGGATTCGCCGACAGGAGGCGGGCGGCGGCGCGCCCGGCGGGGATGAGCAGGATCGCGAGGACGCCCGCGACGGCCGCGATCAGAAGCCCCGCGCGGTAGCTCGCGCGCACGCCGCGCGCGTCGTCCGCGCCGTGATACTGCGCGACGAACGTCCCCGAATACGCGACGACGGACTGGAAGAAGCAGAGGACGAGGCCGGCGAGCATCGACGCCGGCAGCGACGCCTCGAGGCTCGCGAGCGACTCGTGCGCCAGAAAGACGCCGTCGACGAACTGCATGACCGCATTGTTGATCATGCCGAGCGCGAGCGGCCAGACGAGGCGCAGGATGTCGAAATAGGGCTTCCCCAGCATGGGGACGTAGTATATCAAAATTGACGCGTCTCGATGAAGTCGCGTCAGTCCGGAAAAAACTGCGACTCGCCGACAACGAGTTGCGACGTCGTGCGGATGTCCGCGCTGGACGAGCCGACGCGAATCTCGTATGTGCCGGCGTCCGTCCGGAAGCGGTGGGCGAACGCGTCCCAGTAGGCGAGGTCGCGCGGCGCCAGGCGCAGTTCGACAGCCTTCGTCTCTCCGGGCGCGAGCGCGACCTTGGCGAAGGCCTTAAGCTCCTTCGCGCAGCGCTCGACTTTCGCGCCGGGGAAGGCGACATAGAGTTGCACGACTTCCTTGCCCGCGACCGTTCCGGCATTCGTGACGTCGACGCGCACCGTCCAGCCGCCGTTCCCCGGTTCCCGTTCCCCGACAATCGCCTTCCCGTAGTCGAAGCGCGTGTAGCTCAAGCCGTGCCCGAACGGGAACTGCGGGGCGATGCCCTTGAAGTCGTGCCAGCGGTAGCCCACGTAGAAGCGCTCGTTGTAGGTGACGTTCGTCGCGTTGTAGGTGCCGCATTGGGCGACTGCCGTATCGGCAAAGGCGCGCGGCCACGTCTGCGCGAGCTTGCCGCAGGGGTTGACCGCCCCCAAAAGGACATCGACGATCGAATTGCCTTCCTCCATGCCGAGATACGACGTCTGGATCAGCGCATCGGCCTTGTCGGTCCACGTGTAGCCGACGGGCGAGCCCGACCGGGAAACGACGACGACGCGCAGATGCCCCCAATCGAGAATCGCGTGCATCGCCTTCTGGAGCGGCGCGGGCAGGTCGAACGCCACGCGGTCGCGGCTTTCGCTTTCCATGTTCTCCTGATAGCCGAGTTCCGTTCCGGTGAACACGATGACGGTGTCGGCCCAGTCGGCGGCCGCCTTCAATTCCGCCTCGTCGCACCAGCCCTCGCCCTTCTTGAGTTCGACGTGCCCGCCCGTGGCGACGGCATTGGAGGTGTCGGTCGCGGCATGCTCCACTTTCGCGCAAAACGGCATCAGCTTCACCTCCGCGCCGGGAAGTCGATTGGCGAGCGCGGCGAAGAGCGTGACCTCGTAAGGGACGTTGCCCTCGCCGGAGCAGCCTTTGTCGCACTGCTTCACGTCCGCGCCGGCGCCGATGACCAGCACCTTCTTCAACGAGGCGGCATCGAGCGGAAGAAGGCCCTTGCCGTTCTTGAGCAGCACGATTGACTCCGCGCCCTCGTCGCGTGCGGCGCGCTGATGTGCGGGCGTATTCCGCGCGCCCGTCCTGCGCGGCGCGCCGGAGAGAAAGCCCGTTTTCGCCATCACGTACAGCGTGTGCAGCGCCATCTCGTCGACCGTGGCGGCCGGGACGTCGCCGCGGCGCACCGCCTCCGCCAGCGGAAAGCGGTTGGAGACCGGCTCGCAGATGTACTTGATCTTGTCGCCGCGCGCCATCTCCACGCCGCCGCCGTTCAGTGCGGCGAAAGCGGTCGAGTGCTGGCCGCCCCAGTCGGTGACGAGCATCCCCCTGAAGCCCCAGCGCTCGCGCAGAATGCCGTTTTGCGTATACTTGTTTTCGCTGGCCCAGATGCCGTCGATCTTGTTGTAGCTCGTCATCACGGAAAGGACGCCCGCCTCTTTCACCGCCGCGCGAAACGCCGGCAGGTAGATTTCATTCAACGTGCGCTCGTCCACGTGCGTATCGACCGTGCCGCGCGCAAGTTCCTGGTTGTTGAGGCAGTAGTGCTTGACGGTCGCCGCGACGCCATAGCTCTGCACGCCGCGTATGAACGGCACGCACAGTTTCGCCGCAAGGACCGGATCCTCGCCCAGATACTCCCAGTTGCGCCCGCACAGCGGATTGCGCATGATGTTCACGCCCGGCCCGAGCAGCTGGTCGACGCCCCGGTCGCGGCACTCCGCGCCCAGCACCTCGCCATGCCGCCGCGCCCATTCGACGTCCCACGTCTGCGCCAGCGCGGAAAGCGACGGCAGTTTCGTGTTCTGGCTCTTCGGTTCCTCGTAATTCCAGCTCCAGCGCGACATCGCCGGGCGGACGGTCGAGCTCGAGTCGCTCATCGTCCATTCGCGGTCGATGCCGACACGCGGGATCGCGGGGAGCGTCATCGTGCCGGAACCCGCCAGCAGCAGGGTCTTCTCGTCGAGCGTCAGGCGCCGAAGCGTTTCGCGCGCCCGTTCTTCCGCCGCATCGGCCAAACAGTCCGCCGCCGGCAGTTCCATTTCGCGCGGAAGATCCCAATCGTCGATGAACTTGATCGTGAAGACGGCGCTCCAGCCGAAGTCGGCGGCGCCGAGCGGTGCGCCCGTGCGAGAATTGTAGTTTTCGCGAATGGAATCTTTGGCGGCATCGACCCAACCGAGGAGCGTCGCCCGTCCGGCGTCGGCGATTGCATCGTAGCCATGGTATTTCAGCCCCTTCAGCGCGAAGTAGGCCACATTGAGCCACGTGCGGCCGCGCCAATAGACGTCCGGCCTGTACTGCGGGTCGTCGTATGCGACCGTGGGCCAGCCGGGCTCCAGGCGTTTCGCGTGGCGGGCCATGGCCGCGGCGCGCGGCGCGGAAGCGGTGCCGATGAAAAGCGGCATGAACGAGGCGGGCGTGAGGACGCGCGAAAAATCGCCGCCGGAGCCGTCCTCCCTGTCGTAGTAGCAGTCGTCCTTCTCGTCCCAGAGACGCTCTTCGATGCGCCGGGCGAGGGCGGCGGCGCGCGCGGCCCATGCCGTGCTGTCGGACGCGCAACCGAGCCGTGCGGCGACATCCCTGAGCGAGCGGTAGTAGAGGACCATCCAGCAGTTCAGGTCGATCGGCAGCATGCGGCCCGGCTCTCCGTCCCAGCGCGGCGAATCGTCCCAGCCGGATTCCCATCCGCAGTAGAGTTTCCGCTTTTCGGGATCGGTCGAATTGCCGTCGTAGCGGAACATCCCTTCGGATTCGACGAACCGCTTCGCCCGCCAAAACGCCTCGTCGCGCTTGAGCGATTCGTACGCCTCGCGCAAAAATGCATCGTCCGGCGCGGCGCGGTCGATCGCCCAGACCGCCCATCCCCAGACCGGCGGCTTGGTGCAGCCCCGGAACACCCCCTTCGCCGCATCCGTGTAAACGACGTCCGGCAGCATGCCGTCATCGCCCTGGAACGCCATCATGATGCGGAATTGGTCGCGCGCGAGTTCCGCATCCCATCGGACGAGCGCCATCGCGTGGAATGCGCCGTCCCAGTTCCACACGCCCTTGAAACGGCTGACGGACGGCACGACGCCGCGATACGGCGTCCATTGGACGCTTTTGCCGGCGAGAGTATTCGTCGCCAGCGTCGCTCGGGCCCGGCGCAAGAGGGAGGATTCGTCAAACGCGCCAGATGCGCCGAGAGCCGCCAGGGACAGTGCGGCAAGGAGGGTCGGTCTTTTCATGTTCGTTCAATCATTTGTTCGTGCAATCATTCGGAAGGTCCCGACTCGACGGGGAACCAGGTGCGGTAGAAATTGTCCCTGCGCCATTCGTTTCCGGCAGAGGCATAGTCGCAGAAGAAAACGGTCGTCGGCAAGGCCGCCTCGGGATTTTCGTGGTGGGAACCGATCGGCAGCGTTGCACTGAACGCCATCCACATGCCGTCGGCGGGGGTGCGGACGGCGGCGAAAGCCGGCACCTTCTCGCCGTCCGCGATCCCCGGGCGGAAGGGCTCCGTCATGTCGCCGTCGTTGAAGCGGCTGTCGCGGGCGAGCAGGACGGGCCCGCGCGTGAAGGCGACATGATGGGCGAGCGTATGCGCGACGACCGGCATGTCGAAGGAAATCTCGACGATATCGCCCAGCGTCCATTCGCGCGCAACCGTGAAATAGCTCCCGGGTGCGACGCCGTCCAATTCCTGGCCGTTGAGCCAGACGCGCGTTTTCTCCGACCAGGCCGGAATGCGCAGGCGCAGGGGCACGACCCCCGCCCCCTCGGTGTGGCTGACGATTCGCGCGTAATCAGTCCGCGGATAGAGCGAATACATGTCGAACGCCACCTTCCGCCCGCCGGAAAGCTCGCCCGCGACAAGCGCGGAAGAATAGAAGTTGAACGTCGCCGCGTCGCCGCGCGTCGTGAAGAGTTCCCTGAGGAAACAGAGGAAGCCGCGCGGACCGTTCGCCGTGCAGCAGTCGGTGTGCATGTAGCAATGGTGCTGGCCGTGGTAGCGGTTGCCGGAAAGCGGCGTGTAGCCTGCGAATTCCGAGCCGTCCGGCTTCATCGCCGCGAGGTAGGCGTTGTAGAACGTCTTTTCGATTTCGTCGGCCCATTTGGGCTCGCCGGTGATGTCGAGAAGCTTTTCGCAGAAGCGCATCCACGTCGTGGTGACGCACGTCTCCTGCAATCGCCTGTAGGCGAGGTGCTGCTTGCGCGCGCCATGGAACCAGGCTTCGGAACAGGCGCACCCGCCGGCGAGGTTGATCTCCTCCTTCACGATGTCCTCGGCCGTCATGATCGCGGCGCGAAGGATATCGGCAGGAGGGATTGGACATGAGACGTTTGACGGGAGACGAGGCAAAGAAGACACTGCTTCGACGTAGTCGAGCAATCCCTGGTAGCAGCTCATCATTTCATACGCCTTGGACCGGCCGTGCTTGCACACGTACGCCCAGCTGCCGCCGGGATCGTAGCCGGCCTCGTTACGGTCGGCGACGGAAACGCCGTCCAGGGCCATGTCGATGAGGCGCGGGCCTTTCTCCGGCGCCGTCATGCCCGTGACAATCGATCCGGCGAAGTCGAGGTATTTCCTTTCCCCCGTGCGTTCGTAGAGCCACACGACCGGCTCGAGAATCGACGAGCTCGCGTAGCCCGACCAGTTGCCGGTCTGCCACAGTTCGCGACCGCGCCGGCCGCCCGGCCCGATTTCGCCCATCACGTAGTCGCACAGCCGCTTGCAGGCGGCGAGGGCGCCGGCGGACGTTTTTGGACGGGAGACGTTTGACGGGAGACGTGAGGCGTAGTCGTAGTAGTGCAACAGCCCCATCATCGTGTACTTCATGCCCCAGACGTCCCAGCCTTCCCCGCAGCGAAGAGCGTCCGGGTAGTTGCCGATGTAGCCGCAGTCCTCCTGCGAAGCGAGGATGCGCCCGACGCTGCGCTCAACCTTTGCGCGCAGGGCGGCGTCGTGCGTGCAGTCCAGAAAAGGAACGGCGGCATGCATCCATTTGCCCCAGAACTCCGTCTGCCACCACTGCTTCGTCTCGGTCTTCTCCATGAACGGCGCGGTGATGTAGTCGACATCGCATGCGGCGACGTGGTTCGCCACCAGTGCATCCAGCCGCTCGCCGAGATACCCCTTGAGGCGCACGTCGCACGTCAGCCGCGACGAGCCGGCCATCGCGCCGTACGCGCCGCACATCAAGACAACCCAAATCAATCTTTTCATGTTTTCACCCCCAAAACCTTTCAACTTTTCAACCTTTTACAATTCTATCGTGGCGACAATCGGGAAGTGGTCGCTTGGATACAGATGCGCGCCGGAACGCGTCGCGGGGATGGTGGCGTAAGAGAGCACGCGCACGCCCGGCGACACGTAGATGTAGTCGATTCTCTGTCCGAACCTCTTGTCGTTGCGCGGGCCGGGCTTCAGCCGGAAAGCGTCGAGCGTGGAGGTCTCCGCGGCCAGATGCTTCCAGCCGTTGAACGTCCGCCACGGACCGGCTGGCGGCGTTTCGGATTCGTAGAGGGCGTTGCGGAGAATCTTCGAGACGGCGACGGCGGGCGCCTCCGTCTCCGGGCAGTTGTGGTCGCCCGTGAAGATGATCGGCGCGCCGCCGCCAAACTCCTTCATGCGCGCGATGATGAGCAGCATCCCCTTCTCGCGCGCTTCGGCGCTGGCATGGTCGGTGTGGGTGTTGGCGAAGCAGAACTTCTTGCCGCTCGCCTTCTCGCGCAGGACAAGGTACGAGCACACGCGCGGGCACATCGCGCCCCAGCCGACGACACCGGCGACGTCCGGCGTCTCGCAGAGCCAGAACGTGCCGCTCTTCTCGACGTCGAAACGGCTCTTGCGGTAGAAGACGGGCGACGCCTCGTCGCTGATGCGGTCGGCGGCACGGTGTTCGCCGACGAACGCGTATTCGGGAAGCGCCTTCCTGAGATACGCCGCCTGTTCGGGGCGCACCTCCTGCGTGCCAAAGACGTCAAGGTCAAGGCCGCGCACCAGCTGGACGAGGTCGCCCCGCCGCCGCTCCCACGCATTCTCCGTCCCGACGTCGCCGGTCGTGAAGCGGATGTTGTAGGAGCCCACGCGGAACTTCCGCACGCCGGGCGAACGGACGGTCACGGGGAACACGGCCCGGCCGCCGTCCGCGCGGGTCGCGATCGCGACGGCCTCGCCCGCCTTCTTGCCGACGAGCGACGTTCCGTCCGGCGAGATTTCCGCCACGTCGTTCCGGTACGCGAAGAAGCTCTGGTACTTGTTGGAGGGGTTGTGCTTCTTCCCCGCCTTGTCGGCGTCGTAGCAGATCCAGGCAGCGCCGCTCTCCGCGAGGGGGACGGACGCCCCGGCGTCGATTGCCCGGGGATGCAGGCGGATCGTCCTGTCCGCGCCGCCGCCGATGCGCGTGAAGTGCAGCGTGTTGCGCCTGCGGTCGATGTGGATCGCGTCGAACGTCTGCTCGAAGACCGTGCCTTTGTCCTTCTTGGGCAGGTCCGTGCACCACGGCGCGGAGCCGACGATGTAGTCGCTGTACGCCGCGTCGCACGGCTCGGTGACGTGCCAAAGTCCGTTCTGGAACGTCTGCCGCTCGGCGTGTTCGTGTCCCGTGAGGCTGCACAGGATGCGCCCCTGGGCGGTGGAGAAATCGTAGTCCTTCCCGCCGATTGCGACCTTGCCCCGGTTCTGGTACGCCTCGAGCAAGTTGCGCCACGGCGCGAAGATCGCCCGGTTCTCCGCCTCGCCGCTGACGATGCCCGTCACGGGGATGTGGTGCATCACGACGGCGACCCATCCGGCGGGCAGCGTCGCGAGCGCGTTTTCCGCGAGCCACTTCAGCTGCGTTTCGCCCATGCCGTATTTCACCGCCCAGTAGGTGCGGTCGGTTCTCACGCTGTCCGTCGTGTCCGCCACGATGTAGCGGATGCCGCCGCCCGGCACGTCGAAGTAGTAGTAGCACGCGTCCGGGTCGTCCGTGTTCGTGACGGCAGTGGCCTTAACCGCCGCCGTGTCCATGAGAATGTCGTGCGCGTCGCGGTTGGAGTAAGTAAAGCCGTTCGCGGCGGAGGGCTTGTCGCGAATCGTGAAGTCGTGGTTGCCCTTCGCGGGATAGAACGCGCCACCCGCATTCTCGACCGCTTTCACCCACTGTTCACGGTACGCGGCTATCGTCCTGTCCACCGACGCCTTGCCGCCGAACGCCTCCGGCATGTCGCCGCCGCAGAGGACTTTCTTCACCTCGGTCTCGGCGACAAGCTTGGCGAGGATGCGCCCGGAGACGCAACGGTTGGACGGAACGTGAAGATCGGTGATGAAGAAGAACGCATCGTCGCATTTCGCCGAAAGCGCCCGCAGGCGGGCGGCGACCCCGGCGAGGTAGTCGCCGTAGTAGTCGGGCAGGCCCTCTTCCGCCGCCCACAGCCGCCAGTCGGCCACGGTCATCGCCGCGCCGGCCAGGCCCAACTTCAGAAACTCGCGCCGCGAAAGCGCGTTTGCATCTCCCTTGTTCATTTCGACTTCTTTCCTTTCAATCCGTCGATCAGCACGCGCTTGCGCGGCGTGTCGCCGACGCGGCGCAGGGTCTTCAGCGAATCGCCCGCATATTCGACGTTCCAGCCGCGCCACTCGTTGAAGGCGTGGTAACACCAGTCCCAACCGTATTCGTCGAACAGTTCGATGCAGTCGCGCAGATACTGGTCCGCCCCAGGCGCCCACGCGATTGCGGAGAACTCGCCGACGAATATCCGTGCGTTGTGCCGCTGCGCGAACGCGACGACGGGCGCAAGCTTGGCGCGGAGCATCTCCTTGTTCCAGCCGCACGATTCGTTCGGCCATCGGCGCGCCGGGCTCCATCCGTTCACGCCCTGGTGCGTGTAGTCGGACGGGATGTACATGTGGACTTCGTAGATGACATTGTCCATCGCAAGCGGCGACATGTAGTCGTAGGCGGGCGCGGACGACGACCAGTTGGCCTCCATGACGATTGCCGTGTCCGGGTCGATGCGGCGGATCGCCTCGGCGGCAAGCCGCTGCGCGTCCCAGTAGGAGAACGGCACCTCGTGGCGGTTCTGGTGCGGCTCGTTGAGGAGGTCGTAGCCGTAGATGACATCGGCGTTTCCCTTGAAACGGCACGCGATCTTCTCCCAGCACTTGATGTAGAGGTCGAGGCACGCCTTGTCGGTGAACATGCGCATTTCCGAGTTGTCGCGGATGCTCCCCGGCGGAACGTGCAGATCGACGCAGATCATCATGCCGTACCGCCGCGCCCAGACGAGGACTTTTTCCAGCAGGTCGAGCCGTCCGTCGAGCCATTTTTCGTATTCAGGGAAATCCAAGTTGGCGTCGATCTTCTGGAAGTTGCGCGACATCTGGTAGCGCCCAATCGTCCCGCCCCATTCGGCAAGCGTCTTGATGTCGTCCTCCGTCGGGTCGAGCGGCAACATTGCCCCGCGCAGCTGCTTTCTCTCGCGGAGACGCGGAGACGCGGAGTTTGCGACAAACTTCCCATCTCTGCGTCTCTGCGCCTCTGCGCGAGAATCCTTGGTATCAGGATAGGATATAACGTAGTCTTGGTTGTAGCGCGGAAACTCATAGAGTTCGTGCGGTTCGACCGTGAACGACGAGACGTCGAACTCGACTTTGCCGGCGACGTTCTGGAGGCCGAGCGTGACGCCGACTTCGCCGACCGACGTCGGGCCGAGGTCGGTTGTCAGTTCCAGCGTCGTCCAGTCGAAGTCGCCGCCCTTGTGGTCGGCTTGCGGCCACTTTTCCGCGCCGGACGCCGGGTCGCGGTAGTGGAACATGAACTTCAAGCCAAAGTAGGATTTGTCAGGCCGCCCGATGCCGCGCCCCCGTGCGCGGATCGTGGCGCGGACGCCACCCGTGAGGCCGCCGAGGTCGAGTTTCGCATGGGCCGCGCCGCCGTTGCGCTTTCCCTGCGTGTCGATGACGACGATATCGCCCTCGCGTGTCGCGTTGTGTCCAAGCGACCATTCGACTGCGGCGGCGGGGAAGACAATCCACGCCGCGAACATAAAACTTATATAGCGAAACCTTTTCAACCGGTCTCAGCGCACAATAAGTATCAATCCCGCCCTGATTTTCTCGCCATCGGGACCGACGCCGGCGTCGGGGAACTGCGTGTAGGTTCCCGGCGAGGAGACAAGCTGCGGCAGGTACGCTTTCTTCTCCACGAAGTCCCACAGCACGACGACATCGTTCGAGAGCCGCACCGGCTTCAGGTTGCGCACGAGTTTCATGTTGCTTCCGTCCGAGTCCCCCTGATAGAGCTTCAAGTAGTAGAGCCGGGCGGCGCCGGGGCTTGCCGGAGATCCGTCCTTGTTCTGGGCGAAGAGGTAGAGATCCAGACCGGTATTGATCGTCGCATTCGGACTTGCGATCGCGGTAAAGTTGGCGTTGTCCCACGTGGTCCCGTCCACGGTCACGGTCTGGGAGCCGGCGCAGAGCGACGACGTGACTTCGTAGTCCGTATTGATGGCCCGGCCGCTCGAAAACGACTGGAACTTGCCGTATCCGATGCAGAACACGTTCTGCGACAGGTAGTTGTGCCACAGGTAGAATCGGCGGAGGTCGGGGTCCGTGCTCGCGCCGCTGTTCCAGGTCTCGAGGAATCCCAGGTCGCCCTTTTGCCTGAACTGCATCTTGAACATGCCCTTGGTGCCGGACTTGCCGGTGACGCCGGTATCGACGAAGATCGTACCGTCGGACTCGACATAATCGACGAAACAGACCGGCTTTTCCTCACCGGTGAAGACGACCGGGCCGGCCTTTGACTCGGGGATGTCGGGCGACGGGCGGTAGAGGGTCTTGGAGATTGTGTCGTAGAGCATGGCCTTGCCGTCATAGACGCAGGGCTTGAAGTCGCGGACTTTGTTACCGTCCTGCCAGATCTCCAGCCCGTAGCAGCGGGCGGCGGAGCGGTAGCGCGA
>DJXI01000016.1:0-29226 GCA_002449695.1 Verrucomicrobia bacterium UBA7008
TCCGAGCAGCTGGGCTTTCGTTACCACTTCGCGCAATTCGTTCTGCTTCGCGCGTGAAATTGTTTTGTAGCTGATGAGAAATGTCTGTTTGTGGCTGGAGGAGGTTTCCTTCCGACCACCTCGTGTCTGAAGGCGGGTCGTCTTACCTGCCGAAGGCAGCCTCTAAAGATGCTGACCCAACCCTGAACAGCCGTTGAAAAACGCGAAGCGGCGGAGCGGTCGCGGGAGCCCAAACGCTCGGAGTTGATAAATGTCAATGTTGGTTGGGGCCTCACCGCAATTTTTTTCTAGAGGGGCTAGACCGCTCGCTTTGCTCGCTACGCTAGACCGCCCGCTTACGCGGGCTATGTCAAAAGGGGCAGACCCTTCTATATAAGCTCTACAGTATATGCTTGGCTGTTGGCTGTGGGATGTGGTAGACCGGGGGAGTATGGGGACCTGATTCCCAGTAAATTGCCACAGTAGCGGGAGTTTGTGATATACTGTTCGGCATGAGACGTTGCAGGCTAGATCTTCCAAACCGGTGCTATCACCTGATCAGCCGCGTCGCCCACCGCGCGCTTGAGTCTGGAGGATTGCAAGCAGCGAATCGGAAGGGCCGCTGTGACAAGGAAAAACTACTGTGGCAATTTACTGTGGCAATCAAGTCTGCCCCTGTTGGCTCTGCCAAAGAAGCCCAAGTCGCCGTTGCAGCGCTACAGGCTTCTGCGCAAGGGGAAGGATGTTCTGGCATGAATGCAGACACAGCATATACAGTTAATCTTATACAGAAGGGTCTGACCCTTTTAATTTTGGTCTGACCCTTTTAATTTTAATTTTAGGAATATGACTATGCCTTTGCCGTTTCCAAAGTCACATAAGTGGGGTTATGTAGATGAGTCGGGAATTTTCTGCATCCCACCGCAGTATGATTCAGCAGGCACGTTTAATGATGGTCGTGCAGTTGTAGCGCATAATGGGGCCAAGGGTGTTATTGATACTGCCAACAAAGTCGTTGTTCCTTTTGAGTATTCGGACATCACGGATTTTGTGGACGGCTTTGCCATGGGGAAAAGGGAAAACGGTTCGTCTTGGGTTGTAGTTGACGAGAACGGAACCTTGCTTGCTTCATGTGAATGGGGTTGGAATCTGGGGAGTGGAATGTTTGCCATGTTGAGGAGCGATGGTTATGTTGTGACGGATGCAAAAGGTGCGGCAGCAAGTGATTCCTGCTATGAAGACGTTCTAGGATTTGTGGGAGGCGACAGACAGATGCTCCACTGTAGAAGGAATAGCTTCTTCTGCATAGAGAAATTGCAATGGGCTGTCGATGGTCATTCTGTCGTACAGAAATTTGATTTTGATTTGATGTATGGGTTCTGTAACGGAAGGTCCATTGTCTGCAAGAACAATCGTGAAGGTGTTGTTGATCTCGAAGGAAACGTTGTCGTTCCTATTGTGTTTGACGAAGTCCAGAGAATTGATGATACAATCGAGAGGTTTGTTCTTGTCAAGAAAAGTGGGGCCGATGGATTCTGCTTTTTTGAGATAGACACGGGACGTGTGCTTGACTTTGTCGTTGAGGATGCTTTCTGCGTTTCCAGCTGCGGTGAATCCCTCTATTGGATCTTGCAGAACGGCATGTGGTCTGTGCTCGATTCAGACTTCCACGTTAGGGTTCAGCATGTTGGAGATTTTGCGGAGCAAATGACGGAGACCGCTGTGTTGGTTGGGCGGTTTGGCTCTTGGAAGTATTATATTTCAAGTGGCCTGGCGCTTCGTTGCGTCCCAAGTTGATAGTTGTGTGTATATGAGAATCCCAAGATGAAAAAATGGAGGATAGTCATTGCCAGCGTGGCCGCGCTACTGCTTGCGGCGATGGTTGTGGTTGTGCTGCGCAACCATCGGCAGCCGCTGCCGTTGCCTGAGCTGCCGGCTGCGCCAGCAGAAGTGCGCGTGAGGGCGATAGAGGCGAAGTCTGGCACCGGCAAGCCGGTCGATGCCGCTGCAGCGTCCGCCGCCGTCGCGATTGGACGCGGCGATCAAGCGGATAAAGGGTCGGGAGGATATTGGAACTCCGACGGCTGGCAAAGAGACTTCACTAACGTTGCGCCCTCTGCTTCGCGCTGTTCAGCCGCATGAAATTCGCAGCGACAGCTTGGGGGGCTGGGGGCGGTGCCCCCAGATAAAGAAAGCATAGTAGGAGGCAATAATCGCGGTTTCGCGACGCGGAGCTAAGGCGAAGTGGCAACGGAGCCAATTTTTTCAACCGTCGGAGTTTCTCAAAAGTTCTACATGATACAGAAGGGGCTGACCCTTTTGACACTCGCAGCACCGCTGAGATGCCGGCCAAAGCCGCTTGCGCGGGCGGGGGTGAAATTATGATATACTATTCACCCATTATGGCAGAAGAGAACAAATCATCGCTGGATGCGCTCAGCGCCCTCGCTAAGCGCAGGGGATTCATCTATCATTCGTCGGAAATCTACGGCGGCATGCCCGGCTTCTGGGACTACGGTCCCCTGGGCTGCGAGCTGAAGCAGAACGTCAAGGCGGCGTGGTGGCAGTTCACCGTGCGCGGCCGCGAGGACGTGGCGGGGCTCGACGCGACGATCATCATGCACCCGAAGATCTGGAAGGCGTCGGGTCACCTCGATACGTTCGCCGACCCGATGACGATGTGCAAGGACTGCAAGAAGCTGATGCGCGCCGACCAGATCAAGGACATCTACGCCGAGCAGAAGAAAAAGCCGCAGCCGAAGGTGCCGGGCAGCGACTTCTTCTGCCCGCACTGCGGCGGCGAGCTCACCGAGCCCAAGCCGTTCAACCTGATGTTCAAGACGATCGTCGGCCCGATCGACGACCCGTCGAACGTCGCCTACCTCCGTCCCGAGACGGCGCAGGCGATCTTCGCGCAGTTCCTGAACGTCCTCGCGACGAGCCGCCAGACGGTGCCGTTCGGCATCGCGCAGATGGGCAAGAGCTTCCGCAACGAGGTGACGCCGCGCAACTACATCTTCCGTTCGCGCGAGTTCGAGCAGATGGAGCTCGAGTTCTTCATCCGCCCCGACGAGGCGGTGGAGCTGCTGCACGGCCACGTCGTCACGCTCGCCGACAATCCCGACCTGAACGGCCCCGTGCAGGACGACTGGGGCTGGGAGGTCTGGCACAAGTACTGGGTCGAGCAGCGCAAGAAGTTCCTGAACGCGGTGGGCCTGCCGACGGAACGCTTCGTCGAATACTGGCAGAAGCCGGACGAGCTCGCGCACTACGCGCGCGCCTGCGTCGACATCGAGTACGACTTCCCGTTCGGTCGCCAGGAGCTCGAGGGCATCGCGGCGCGCAGCGACTTCGACCTGACGCAGCACCAGAAGCATTCCGGCGTGCCGCAGACGGTCTTCGACGATCCTCTCAAGCAGGCGGCGAAGAAGCTCGACGACGCGGCGAAGGCGGCGTTTATCGCGAAGGTGCAGGCCGACTGGGTCGCGCGCGGCAAGGACGCGCTCGCGGCCGAGAAGTTCTGCAGGGACCTCTTCGACGGCAAGTACGTGCCGCACGTGATCGAGCCGTCGGCGGGCGTGGACCGGCTGATGCTCGCGCTCCTGTGCGAAGCGTACGAGGAGCAGACGCTGAAGGACGAGAAGGGCAAGGACGACGTGCGCACGGTCCTCCACTTCTCGCCGAAGGTGGCGCCCGTCAAGGCCGCGATCTTCCCGCTCATCAAGAAGGACGAGGCGCAGATGAAGTTCGCGCGCGACCTCTTCGAGAAGCTGCGCCGCAAGGTCAACGTGCAGTGGGACGTCTCGGGCGCGATCGGCCGCCGCTACCGCCGCCAGGACGAGGCGGGCACCCCGTGGTGCATCACGGTCGACGCGCAGACGGTCGAGGACGGCACGTTCACGGTGCGCGAGCGCGATTCGATGGCGCAGACGCGCATGACGTACGAGCAGTTCCTCGCGATGATGTACGCGGCGCTCGAATTCTAAGATGTGACAAAGCGCGAAGAAAAATGGGCAGCGGTCCGGGAGAGGGTCGGCGACGGCCGTCTGTCGGTCGTGCTGCCCGTTTTCAATCTCGCGGACACGATCGTCGCGAACCTGCGCGCGACGGCCGCGCTCTTTGCGGCGCACGGCGTGCGCGCGGAACTCGTGCCGGTCGACGACGGCTCGACGGACGGCACGCGCGCGGCGCTCGCGGGCGCGGCCGCGGCGCTCGCCGAATTTAAGCCGACCGTCGTCCTCCGCCCCGTCCTGCTGGAGAGGAACGGCGGCAAGGGCGCGGCGCTGCGGGCCGGGTTCGACGCCTCGACGGGCGCGTACGTGATGCTGCTCGACGGCGATCTCGACATCCACCCGAAGCAGACGCCGTACTTCTTCGAGGCGATGGCGCGGCAGGGCGCGGACGTCGTGATCGGCTCGAAGCGCCATCCGCGCTCGGTCGTCCAGTACCCGTGGCACCGGCGGATCGTGAGCTGGGTCTACTTCACGCTCGTGCGGCTCTTCGTCGGGCTGCCGATCACCGACACCCAGACGGGCATGAAGCTCTTCAAGCGCGCGGTCCTCGGCGAAGCGCTCGCGCGCATGCTCGTCAAGACGTACGCGTTCGACCTGGAGCTGCTGGCGATCGCGCACCAGCGCGGCGCGAAGATCGCGGAAGCGCCCGTGCGGATCAGGTTCGGCTCGAAGTTCGGCGCGCTCAAGGTGCGCACCGTCCGGACGATGGCGCTCGATTCGCTCGCCGTCTTCTACCGGCTGAAGATCCTGAAGTATTACGCCAAGGCGGAAGCGCCGCGGAAGCTCGCCGTGCCGCCGCGCGTCTCGATTATCATCGCCTGCCCCGGCGACAGCTGGATGCTCCAGGAGTGCCTGCGGGCGATCGCGGCGCAGACCTACCGCAATTTCGAGGTGATCGTGCTGCCGGATGAGGCGGGTGTGGTCGAGCGCAGTTCGGCCATCTCCACGATCCCCACCGGGAAGGTGCGGCCGGCGGAGAAGCGCAACATCGGCATCCGGGCGGCGAAGGGCGAAATCGTCGCGTTCATCGACGACGACGCCTACCCCGACGCGCACTGGCTCGAATACGCCGTCAAGTATTTCGGCGACGAGACGATCGGCGCGGTGGGCGGCCCGGGCGTGACGCCGCCGAACGATCCCTACCTCGCGCAGATCGGCGGGCGCGTCTACGACAACCCGCTCGTGAGCGGCACCTACCGCTACCGCTACAGGGCCGGCGGCGTGCGGCGCGACGTGGACGACTACCCGAGCTGCAACCTGTTCGTGCGCACGTCGCTGCTCCGGAAGATCGGCGGCTACCGCACCGATTTCTGGCCGGGCGAGGATACGCTGCTGTGCAAGGACATCATCGACGCGGGCGCGCGCATCGTCTACGACCCGTGGGTGATCGTCTACCACCACCGCCGCGCGCTCCTGGGCGCGCACCTCAGGCAGCTCGGCCGCTACGCATTCCACCGCGGCTACTTCGTCAAGCGCTATCCCTCGAACTCGCGGCATCTCGCGTATTTCGTGCCGTCGGCGTTCGTCCTCTACCTCTTCGTCTGGGCGATCCTCGTCATCCTGCCGCAGCCGAACGTCATTTCGGTGGAGGCGTACTGCCTCTGGATGGCCGCCGTGTCGCTGCCGATGCTCGCGTACATCCTGCTCGTCGCGCTCACGTCGTTTTCGTTCAATCCCGTGACGTGGCTCGCCACGGTCGCGGGCGTCGTCGCCACGCACGTCACCTACGGCGTCCGCTTCGTCGGCGGGCTCCTCGCGCAGCGCGCGCCGTGCGAATTCATCGGAAAGGACCACGCGTCATGAGCGACTGGATCGACATCCCGGCGGACCCCGTCCACGTCAAGCGCGAGCGTCAGCGCGCGCGCGAGCTGCGCCAGACCGACTGGTGGCGCGCGCAGCTCCAGAAGGGCGTCTGCCACTACTGCGGCCGGACGGTCGGCGCGGCGAACCTGACGATGGACCACGTCATCCCGGTCGCGCGCGGCGGCCGGTCGGTGCGCTCCAACTGCGTGCCGTGCTGCAAGGCGTGCAACAACGCGAAGAAGGCGACGACGCCCGCCGAGCAGATTCTCGACAAGCTGTTCGGCGCGGGCGACGCCGCCTCGCCGGTCTGAGGCCGGGCGGAGAAAGGAGCGATATGGAAAGGAAGTTCGAGATCCGGACGGCGCAGCTGAAGGACGCGGAGCAGATCTTCGCGCTCGTCCACCTCAACCGCGACCAGCTCGTGCCGCGTTCAATGGGGAACATCGTCGAGAACATCGACCGCTTCACCGTCGCGGCGATCGGCGGCGACATCGTCGGCTGCGCGACGTACCAGATCCATCCCGAGATCGGCAAGAGCGAGGAGGCGACGGTGGAGGTGCAGTCCGTCGCCGTGCGCGCGCCGTACCGCCGGCGCGGCGTCGGGCGGGCGGTCGTCGAGGCGGTGATCCGCCGCGTCGCGCCGCTCGCGGTCAAGGACGTGGTCGTGCTGACGTTCGCTCCGGGATTCTTCCAGAAGCTCGGCTTCGAGACGATCGAGAAGACGCAGATCATGCACAAGCTCTACACGGGCTGCATCAACTGCACCAAGCACGCCGATCCGTTCACGTGCCCGGAGATCGCGATGCGCCGCCGCGCCGCCCTCTAGCGCAGAGCGGGGAATATTTGATATACTACACGCCGTTTTAAGGCGGGGCGTTGCACAGCCTGGTAGTGCGTCTGCTTTGGGAGCAGAATGTCGGAGGTTCAAATCCTCTCGCCCCGACCATCTGAAAGTGCGTTTCACCCAATAAAATCAAGGGCCAAACGCATTTTTCATTTTCTGCGTCATACACCTTCATACACCCCTATACACGTTAAAAACTGGGGTACACAATGGGGTGCACAAAACATTGGGGTTTTCGCAAATTTGCTTTCGCCGGGGTGCGATTTCGCGGCGATTATGGTGTCATTCACGGCGCGGCGCCTCCTTCCCCGGCTGTTTTTTTCACTCGGTAGTAGACCGAAAACCGGCGGGGAGGTGCCGCGTTTTTTGTGTCTCCGCCGCGCGCCGCCCCCTCTCGCCTCGCCAGCGCATGAAAAATGGGTAAACTCCAGGACACATTCTGACTGACGCGCACAGTTGAGATGTGGTATAATACTTCTCAAGAAAACATTGCCAAGGAAGGAGAAGCGACATGGCGACAAAATGCAGATACTGCGGTTCAGCAAGTTACGGACGCGGATGCGCGTACGGTCCGAACCGGCTTCACGAGCACCGCGACGACGAGAAGCACTGCGAATGGTGCGGCTCGTCTAGCTACGGGCACGGATGCGCGTATGGCCCCGACCGGTTGCACCGTCACGGCCCCGGCGCGAACAAGTGCATCTGGTGCGGATCGACGTCCAATGGCGCGGGCTGTCCTTATTCCCCGACGCGCCGTCACGAGAAATGACGGCGTCGACCTGTAACCCTTTCGCCGCAGATGTGTAGACCGGTCGTCTTCCATGCCGACCTCGGCGACGCCGCCGCGCTCATGGCGCCCCCGGTTGCCAGCAAGTTGAATTTCCGCTATCCGGTCAATCCGCCGTTCCCGAAGCCCGCGAACGCCGCCGCCCTGCAGAAGGAGTGCGAGAACCGGCCGGCGGCGCGCGGGCGGAACTTTCTTCCGCCCCGGCGCCCGATTTATGATACAATATGCCTGAAAGGATCCATGAGATGTCGGAAATCTATGACAGACTGATGGCGGACATGAAAGCCGCCATGAAAGAGCATGACACGGTCGCGGTGAACGCGATCCGCGGCGTGATCGCGAAGGCGAAGGACCTCACGGTGAACGCCGGCAAGGACATGACGGACGAGGCCGTGCTGGCCGTCCTCGCCAAGGGCGCGAAGCAGCGCGAGGAGTCGATTGCGCAGTTCACCGCCGCCGGGCGCGCGGAACTCGCCGCCGCCGAACAGAAGGAGCTCGATCTCCTGAAGAAATATCTGCCCGCGCAGCTCGGCGAGGCGGAGGTCGCGGCCGTCGTCAAGGCGGTGATCGCCGAGACGGGCGCCGCTTCC
Source organism: Verrucomicrobia bacterium UBA7008 (assembly GCA_002449695.1). Taxonomy (GTDB): domain Bacteria; phylum Verrucomicrobiota; class Kiritimatiellia; order RFP12; family UBA1067; genus UBA1067. Next base: position 8,017 of record DJXI01000016.1, read on the forward strand.
AAGAAGGACATGGGCCGCGTCATGAAGGAGACGATGGCCCGCCTCAAGGGACAGGCGGACGGCAAGCTCGTCTCCCGGCTCGTCGGCGCGGCGCTGCCGTGACGGAACCGGCTCCCTTGACCGGCGGCGGGACAGGCGGGAAGATTCTCGTCTATCTCGAACCGTCGCCCGTGCGCGGCGGCATCGAGGTCTTCGCCGAGCGCCACGTCGCGCGTCTCCGCGCCGACGGGCGCACCGTCGAGCTCTGCCGCGCGCTCGGCCCCGACGCTGCCGCGCGCTTCGCCGCCGTTGACGAGATCATCGTCCACAAGTGCACCGACGTCGCCACGCTCGAACGCTTTCCGCCGGAGAAGACGACGTGCTACATCCACGACCACGAGCCGATCTGCCCGCGCGGCTACGCCTACACGCCGCTGCTGCACAACTGCACGCGCCCGGGCGGCCTCTGGCCGTGCCTTCTCTGCGCGCCCGCGTGCCGGTCGTGGCGTGCCGCGCTCGCGCGCGTCTTCACGCAAGCGCGCCGCACGCGCGCCCTCGCGCGCTTCAACCGCCTCGTCGTCATTTCGGAGTTTATGAAAGGGCGGCTCGTCGCCAATGGCCTCAGCGCCGACCGGATCGTCGTCGCGCCGCCCGTGATCGCGCCGCCGCCCGCCGGTGCGCCGCCGCCCGACGCGGTCGATCTCCTCTTCGTCGGCCAGCTGATCCGCGGCAAGGGCGTGCAGCTGCTCCTCGACGCGCTCGCGCGCCTGCCCGCGTCGCGCACGCTCGACATCGTCGGGACCGGCAACAGAGAAGCGGCTTTGCGCGCGCAGGCCGACCGCCTCGGCCTCGCCGCGCGCGTGCGCTTCCGCGGCTTCCAGTCCGATCCCTCGGCGTGGATGCGCGCCGCGCGCTGCGTCGTCGTGCCGAGCTTCTGGCAGGAGCCGTACGGCCTCGTCGCCGCCGAAGCGGTGGCGCTCGGCCGCCCCGTCGTCGCGTTCGCGATCGGCGGCCTGCCGGAAGCGTGCCAGGGCCGCGCGACGCTCGTGCCGCCCGGCGATGTCGCCGCGCTCGCCGCCGCGCTGGCGGCGCACGGATGAAAGGGAACGTCATGTCCGATACAGTCAAAGTCTTCGTCTTCATTGATGCGCTCGGCTGGAAGCAGGTCGAGAAGTACGGTTTCCTGACCGACCTCCTGCCGCACCGCCGGTCGATCGAAATGCAGTTCGGCTACAGCTGCACCGCGATTCCGACGATCCTGACGGGCGAGCGGCCCGCCGTCCACGGCCACCTCGCGTTCTACGACTACGCGCCCGCGAAGAGCCCGTTCAAGGCGCTGCGCTTCCTCGCGCCGCTCCTGCGGCCGCGCGGCTTCTGGCGGCGCGGGCGCGTGCGGCATCAGCTGTCGAAACTCATCAAGCGGCTCTACGGCTTCACCGGCTACTTCCAGCTCTACGGCGTGCCGTTCGAGCGCCTGCCGCAGCTCGACTACTGCGAGAAGCGCGACCTCTTCGTCCCCGGCGGCCTCGCGCCCGTGCCGAACCTCGCCGACGTCTGGGCGGCGCAGGGTCGGCGCTACCACATTTCGAACTGGCGGCTTTCCGAGGACGAGAACTTCCGCCGCGCCGCCGCCGCGTTCCGCGCGGGCGCGGTCGATCGCGCGTTCGTCTATTCCGCCGCGTTCGATGCGCTCCAGCACGACAACGTGGGGCGCGACGACGTGCTGGCGAAAAAGGTCGCGCGCTACGCCGAGACGATCCGCGCGCTCCACCGCGCGCTCGTCGACGGCGGACGGCCGTTCGAGCTGACGATCTTTTCCGACCACGGCATGACGCCGCTCACGCGCACCGTCGACGCGCCGGCGGCGCTCGCGCGCGCCGGCGTCGCGTGGGGCGTCGACTACGCGAGCGTGATCGATTCGACGATGGCGCGCTTCTGGTATCTCGCGCCCGGCGCGGAAGAAAAGATCCGCGGCGCTTTTGCCGCGTTCCCGGGGCACTGGCTCACGGCGGACGAGATGCGGCGCGAGGGCATCTGGCGCGACGACCGCAAGTTCGGCGACGCGATCTTTCTCGCGGATCCGGGCGTGCAGTTCGTGCCCAGCGACATGGGCGTCAAGCCGCTCAACGGCATGCACGGCTACGATCCGCGCGACATCGATTCGCGCGCCGCGTGGCTGTCGACCGTGCCGGTGCCCGACGGCGTCGCGCGCGTCTGCGACTATTTCCGCGTCATGACGGCGTGAGGCGCGGCGGCGGCGACCTACCCCAACGGGCAGGGCGGCGGGCGGCGCAAAATGGTATAATGCGCAGACTTATGAAAAAACAGATGAAGATGACGGGCGGATGGATCGGCGCGGCGTTGGCCGTCGCGGCGCTGGCGCTGGCGGGCGCGCGCGCGGCGGGCCTGAGCGCGGACGAACGGGTGATTCCGCAGGGCGCGTGCGTCGCGCCGAACGGCGACCGGCTGGAGGTGACGTCGAAGTGCCTGCGGCTCAACGGCGCGCCGCTCATTCCCGTGATGGGCGAGCTGCACTATTCGCGCATCCCGCGCGAGGAATGGGCGTCGTCGCTCGCGACGCTGAAGGCGGGGGGCGTGTCGATCGTCTCGACCTACGTCTTCTGGAACCACCACGAATGGCGCGAGGGTGCATGGGACTTTGCGGGCAACCGCGACCTCTCGGCGTTTCTCGGCGAGGTGGAGAAGGCGGGGCTCTGGGCCATCGTCCGTCTGGGCCCGTGGGACCACGGCGAATGCCGCGAGGGCGGCTTCCCCGATTGGCTGATCGACAAGTTCGCGTCCGGCGCGGCACCGGCCGCGGATGATTACGACGCGCGCCGCGCGGACGCCAAGGCGCTGCGCCGCAGTCTGCGCACGCGCGACACGCGGTTTCTCGCCGAGACGGAAAAGCTGTTCCGCCGCCTGTATCCTGAGATCGCCCCGCATTTCTGGAAGAACGGCGGCGCGGTGATCGGCATCCAGCTGGAGAACGAAAGCCGCGGCCCGTGGCCGTACTACCAGGCGCTGAAGAAGCTCGCGGTCGACACGGGCTACGACGTGCCGCTCTACACGCGCACGGGCTGGCCGAAGCTGGACGGGCCCGAGACGACGTTCGGCGAGCTCGTGCCGCTGTACGGCGACTACGCCGAAGGGTTCTGGGACCGCGTGCTCACGTCGATGCCCGGCAGCTACGCGGACGCGTTCGTGATGCGCCCGGCGCGCACGTCGGCCGTCATCGCGACGGAGCAGCTCGGCGCGCAGACGGCGACGGACGCGAAGGGCGCGGAGAAGTATCCGTACTTTACGTGCGAGCTCGGCGGCGGCATGGCGTCGAGCTACCACCGTCGCCTCGTGATGGAGCCGCTCGATGCGTTCGCGCTCGGTGTCGTGAAGCTCGGCAGCGGTTCCAATATGCCGGGGTACTATATGTATCACGGCGGGTCGAACCCGACGGACTTTGGCGTGAACATGGCCGAGAGCCAGCGCGGGCGTTTCACGAATTACAACGATCTGCCCGTCGTCAGCTACGAATTCATGGCCCCTGTGAGCGAATTCGGCGAGCCGCAGTGCGCGTACTGGCTGATTCAGGCGCTGGCGGAATTCTGCCGCACGAACGCGGCGGAGCTGGCCGTCGCCGATCCCGTGTTCGTCAGTGACCACGAGACGCGGCGCGGGCGGTTCGTCTTCCACAACGAATATGTGCGGCGGCGCAACCCGACGGGCGCGTGCTGGATCGGCGTCGCGGCGGCGGACGGCACGGTGACGCGCGTCCTGGACGGTCCGGCGCTCGCGCGTGCGACGGCGGGGCGGCGCGACGGGCCGCCGGTCGTGGCGCTGAAGACGGACGAGCTGAAGCGGCTCAAGGCGGCGGGCACGGCGCCGGCGGTGACGATCGGCATCAACGGCGTGGCGCAGCTGCCGGACGAGCGCGCGTGGGACGCGGCGGCGGAATACGAGGTGCCGTTCACGGCGGGCGACGCGATGCTGGAGATCGCGTATGACGGCGACATGGCGCGGCTCTACGCCGACGGGCGGCTTGTGCAGGATGATTTCTGGAAGGGCCGGCCGCTCCGGTATGCGCTGCGGCGGCTGCCGGACGGGACGCGGCGGCTGACGCTGAAGATCCTCCCCTGGGGGCCGGATGTGCGCGCGCACGTCTTTATCGATCGCTAGGATTCTAGGATTCTAGGTTTCTAGACTTCTAGGATTCTAGACTTCTAGAACCCCGAGGGTGAAATGTGATATACTACACCCGACTGTTTCATTATGACGAAAAGGAACTGACAGCATGAGCATCTCGGATCAGGTCAAGGCCGGCAAGGAACGCGCGCCCCACCGCTCGCTCCTCTTCGCGACGGGGCTGAAGCGCCGCGACATGAAAAAGCCGTTCATCGGCATCTGCAACAGCTACGAAAGTTTCGTGCCCGGCCACTGCCACCTGAACAAGGTCGGCGCCTACCTCAAAAAGTGCATCGAAGAGGCGGGCGGCGTCGCGATGGAATTCAACACCATCGCCGTCTGCGACGGCCTCGCGATGGGCCACGCCGGCATGAAGTATTCGCTGCCGAGCCGCGAGCTGATCGCCGATTCGGTCGAGTCGATCGCGCGCGCACACTGCTTCGACGCGCTCATCTGCGTGCCCAACTGCGACAAAATCGTGCCCGGGATGCTGCTCGGCGCGCTGCGCGTCAACATTCCGACGATCTTCGCCTCGGGCGGCCCGATGGCGCCCGGCAAGCACCCGCTCACCGGTCAGGACTCCGACCTCAACACCGTTTTCGAAGGCGTCGGCGCGGAGAACGCGGGCCGCATTTCCGCAAAGGACCTCGAAAAGATCGAGGAGACGAGCTGCCCCGGCTGCGGCAGCTGCTCGGGCATGTTCACCGCCAATTCGATGAACTGCCTCTACGAGGCGCTCGGCATCGCGCTGCCCGGCAACGGCACGACCCTCGCGACCGACCCGCGCCGCGCCGACCACTACCGGGCGAGCGCGCGCCGCATCGTGGCGATGGCGAAGAAGGGCGGTCCGCTGCCGCGCGAGCTGATCACGCGCGACTCGCTCGACAATGCGCTGACGCTCGACATGGCGATGGGCGGCTCGACGAACACCGTCCTGCACACGCTCGCGATCGCGCGCGAGGCGGACGTCGACTTCTCGCTCGAACGGATGAACGAGCTGTCGGCGCGCACGCCGTACATCTGCAAGCTCTCGCCCTCGGGCCACTACCACGTCGCCGACCTCGACCGCGCCGGCGGCGTCATGGCGATCCTCAAGCGCCTGCCCGCAAAGCTCCTGCACCTCGACGCGCCGACGGTGAGCGGCAAGACGCTCGGTGCGCAGATCCGCGCGGCGCAGATCCGCGACGACGACGTGATCCGCACGCTCCCGAACGCCTACTCGCCCGACGGCGGCCTCGCGGTGCTGTGGGGCAACCTCGCGGCGAAGGGCGCGGTCGTCAAGAAGGGCGGCGTCGCGCCGTCGATGATGACGTTCACCGGCAGGGCCATCTGCTTCGAGTCGCAGGAAGACGCGTGCGCGGGCATTCTCGGCGGCAAGGTGAAGCCGGGCCACGTCGTCGTCATCCGCTACGAAGGGCCGAAGGGCGGCCCCGGCATGCAGGAGATGCTCGCGCCGACGAGCTACATCATCGGCGCGGGGCTGGGCGAATCGGTGGCGCTCATCACGGACGGGCGCTTCTCGGGCGCGACGCACGGCGCGTGCGTCGGCCACGTTTCGCCGGAGGCGGCGGAAGGCGGGCTCATCGGACTTTTGAAGGACGGCGACGAGATCACGATCGACATTCCGGCGCGCGCGATCAACGCGAAGCTGACGAAGAAGGAGATCGCCGCGCGCGCGAAGCGGGCGAAGGCGTGGTCGCCGCGCATCAAGGGCGGCTGGCTCGAGCGCTACGCGCGGTTCGTCGGCAACGCCTCGACGGGCGCGAGCCTCAAGGCGTAGGTCTCTTTTCACCGATACGCATTTTCACCAACACGAAGAATCAGGAGAAACGATGAAAGCGTTTATTGAAGCGGGCAAGGCGACGATGGGCATCGAGTTCGGCTCGACGCGCATCAAGGCGGTGCTGATCGACGACACGTTCCAGGTCATCGCGCAGGGCGCGCACGACTGGGAGAACCAGCTCGTCGACGGCGTGTGGTCGTATTCGATGGAGGCGATCGAGCGCGGCGTGCGCGACGCCTACGCGCGGTGCGCGGCCGACGTCGAGGCGAAGTACGGCGTGAAGCTGACGCGCCTGGCGGCGCTCGGCATCTCGGGCATGATGCACGGCTACCTGCCGTTCGACGCGGCGGGGAAGCTCCTCGTGCCGTTCCGCACCTGGCGCAACGTGATGACGGCGCAGGCGGCGGCGGAGCTTTCGTCGCTCTTCAGGTTCAACATCCCGCAGCGCTGGAGCATCGCGCACTACTACCAGGCCATCCTGAACAAGGAGCCGCACGTCGGCGCGGTCCGCTGGCTGACGACGCTCGCCGGCTACGTCCACTACCGGCTCACCGGCGAGAACGTGATGGGCGTGGGCGAGGCGAGCGGCATGTTTCCGATCGATCCGGCGACGGGCGACTACAACGCGCGGATGCTCGCGGCGTTCGACGCGAAGGTCGGCGGCGAGCTGAAGAGCAAGCTGCCGCGCGTTTTGAAGGCGGGCGAACGGGCGGGCACGCTCACGGCGCGCGGCGCGGCGTGGCTCGATCCGACGGGCACGCTCCAGCCGGGCGCGGTGATGGCGCCGCCGGAGGGCGACGCGGGCACGGGCATGGTCGCCACGAACGCCGTCGCGCCGAAGACCGGCAACGTCTCGGCCGGCACGAGCATCTTCGCGATGGTCGTCCTCGAACAGGCGATGAAGGGCTACTACCCCGAGATCGACGTCGTGACGACGCCCGCGGGCAGCGAGGTCGCGATGGTGCACTGCAACAACTGCACGAACGAGATCAACGCGTGGGCGGAGCTCTTCAAGGGCGTCTTCACGCAGCAGGCGGGCGGGCCCAACATCTACGGCACGCTCTTCAACGAGTCGCTGAAGGGCGACGCGGACTGCGGCGGCGTGGTGGTGGTGCCGTTCCTCTCCGGCGAGCCGGTGACGGGCGTCGCGGACGCGCTCCTCAAGGTCGTGCGGCAGCCCGACTCGAAGTTCACGCTCGCGAACTTCTTCCGCGCGCAGATCTATTCGGCGTTCGTCTCGCTCAAGCTCGGCATGGACATCCTCGCGAAGGAGAACGTGACGATCGAGTCGCTGACGGGCCACGGCGGCATCTTCAAGGACAAGGGCATCGCGCAGCAGTACCTCGCCGACGCGCTCAACACGAGCGTGACGTGCCTCGCGACGGCGGCGGAGGGCGGTCCGTGGGGCATGGCGGTCCTCGCGGCGTACGCGGCGTCGGGCGCGGGCGAAAAGCTCGAGGACTATCTCGCGCACAAGGTGTTCGCGCGCGCGGCGACGGAAACGCTCGCGCCGACGGCGGCGGGCGTCGCCGGCTTCAACCGGTACGCGGAGAACTTCAAGAAGGCGATCAGGGGGTAAGACATGCTGGAGCAGCTCAAGGAAGACGTGTTCAAGGCGAATCAGCGGCTCGTGTCGTCGGGCCTCGTGGTGCTGACGTGGGGCAACGCCTCGGGATTCGATCCCGCGACGGGCCTCGTCGTCATCAAGCCCTCGGGCGTGGACTACGACAGGATGACGGCCGCCGACATGGTGGTCGTCGATCTGGACGGCAAGGTCGTCGAAGGGAATCTGCGCCCGTCGAGCGACACGGCCACGCACATCGCGTTCTACCGCAACTTCGCGGGCGTGAAGGGCGCCGTGCACACGCACTCGGTCGAAGCGACGGCGTGGGCGCAGGCGTGCCGCGAGATTCCCGCCTACGGGACGACGCACGCCGATACGTTCCACGGCCCGGTGCCGCTCACGCGCATCCTGACGGAGCAGGAGGTCACGGAGGCGTACGAGGCGAACACGGGCAAGGTGATCGTCGAGCGTTTCCGGGACCTGGAGCCGCTCGCGGTGCCGGGCGTGCTCGTGGCGGGCCACGCGCCGTTCACGTGGGGCAGGGATCCGCAGGATGCGGTGGATCACGCGATCGCGCTCGAGGCGATTGCGAAGATGGCGCGCCTCACCGAGGCGGTGAACGCGGCGAAACCCGCGCCGGGCCTCGTCCCGTACGTCGGCGAAAAGCACTATCAGCGCAAGCACGGCAAGAACGCCTACTACGGCCAGATCCGGTAAAATCAACCCCTTGTCAACGGGAGGGAAAATTTGATATACTATACCCTACATTTGGAAAAGCAAGGAATAATGAACTAATGCCTACAATCAACCAGTTGATTCGCAAGGGGCGCTCGCCGCTTGCCAAGCATTCGAAATCGCCCGCGCTGAAGGCGTGCCCCCAGCGCCGCGGTGTCTGTCTCGTCGTCAAGACGATGACCCCCAAGAAGCCGAACTCGGCCCTCCGCAAGGTTGCCCGTGTGCGCCTGACGAGCGGCTATGAAGTGACGGCCTACATCCCGGGCGAAGGCCACAACCTCCAGGAGCACAGCGTGGTGCTCGTGCGCGGCGGCCGTGTGAAGGACCTGCCGGGCGTGCGCTACCACATCGTGCGCGGCAAGCTCGACTCCCTCGGCGTGGCGGGTCGCAACCGCAGCCGTTCGAAGTACGGCATGAAGAAGCAGAAGAAAGAGGGGAAGTAAGCCATGAGCCGCAGAGGTAAGACAATCGTCAAGCGCGTCACGCTCGATCCGAAGTACAACTCGGAGCTCGTCGCGCACATGATCCGCGTCGTCATGAAGGACGGCAAGAAGACCGTCGCCGAGAAGATCGTCTACGGGATGATCGACAAGGTGAAGGAGGCCCTCGCCGCCGATCCTGAGAAATTCAAGAAGGACGACAAGCAGTTTACCGATCCGCTGGAGATCGTCTCGGCCGCCATCGACAACATGAAGCCGCAGGTCGAGGTCAAGACGCGTCGCGTCGGCGGCACGACCTACCCGGTGCCGGTGCCGATCGCCGCGAACCGCCAGCTCTCGCTCGCGCTGCGCTGGACGACGCAGTACGCGTCGGGCCGTCACGGCATGGGCATGCCCGCCGCGGTCGCCGCCGAGATCATCGACGCGTTCCAGGGCCAGGGCAACGTCATCAAGAAACGCGACGACGTTCACAAGATGGCGCAGGCCAACAAGGCATTCGCTCACTACGCGTGGGGCAACAACGCCGGCTGATCACGCGAAATTGCTTTTCCGAATCGAAACCGCGGCACTTCTGCCGCGGTTTTTGTTTTCCCGGCGCGCTTTCCCTGTCTGATGCGCGGAAAAATATGATATACTATTCATTCATCATGAATGAATTGGCGAGCAAGCTCAACGAGACGCTCGGCGCGGCGGCGCAGTTCCTTTCGACCGCCGGCCGGCACATGTATTTCCCCTACGGCGGCATCCTGGGCCAGGGCGCGCAGGCGCGCGGCTGCGACATCAACGCGACGATCGGCATGGCGTTCGAGGAAGACGATTCGCCGATGGTGATGCCGTGCTTCGCCGAACGCATCACGCTCGACCGGCGCGCGTTCCTCTATGCGCCGTCGTTCGGGCTCCCGGCCCTGCGCGAGACGTGGAAGAAGATGGAGCTCGAGAAGAATCCGTCGCTGAAGGGCGTCGCGTTCTCCAACCCCGTCGTCACCAACGCGCTGACGCACGGCCTGAGGATCGCGGCGGAGCTCTTCGCCGATCCGGACGACACGCTCGTGACGCCGGACCTCTTCTGGGACAACTACGAGCTCATCTTCGGCGAGGCGGTCGGCTGCCGGGTCGCGCACTTCAACACCTTCGTCGACGGCCGCTTCGACGCGGCGGCGATGGAGGCGGCGCTGAAGGCCCCGGGCGACAGGAAGCTCCTCATCCTCAACTTTCCGAACAATCCGACGGGCTACACGGCGACGGACGAGGACGTGCCGCGCATCGTCGCAGCGGTCAAGGCGGCGGCGGACGCGGGCAAGCGGATCGTCGTCATCCTCGACGACGCCTACTTCGGCCTCGTCTACGAGGCGGGCGTCCACCGCGAGTCGCTCTTCGCCGCGTTCGCGGCGCTCTCCGAAAACGTGCTCGCCGTGAAGCTCGACGGCGCGACGAAGGAGGATTACGTCTGGGGCCTGCGCGTCGGGTTCATCTCGTTCGCGTTCAAGGGCGCGACGGCGGAGCAGCTCAAGGCGCTGGAGGCGAAGGCCGCCGGCAACGTCCGCAGCGGCGTGTCGAACATCTCGTCCATCGGCCAGCACCTCGCGGTCGCGGCGTTCGCCGATCCCGGCTACGCGCGGCAGAAGAAGGAGAAGTACGAGATCCTCCACGCGCGCTACCGCGAAATCCGCCGCATCCTCGCGGCGCATCCCGAATACGCCGACTCCTTCGAGGCGATGCCGTTCAACTCGGGCTACTTCATGTGCGTCAGGCCGCGCGGCGTCGACGCCGAGGCGGTCCGCCGGCGGCTGATCGAGGCGTACTCGACGGGCACGATCGTCCTGTCGGGCCTGATCCGTCTCAGCTTCTCGACGGTGCCCGCGGCCAAGCTGCCGCGCCTCTTCGCCAACGTCCATGCGGCGATCAACGACTTGAAAAAAGGCTGATTTCTTTCCTCCACCCCAAACGAAAACCACACCGAAAGGAACCGACCCATGACATTCCGCAACATCCTGCTGTGCACCGCCTTCGCGGCCGCGACCGCGTGGGGACAGACCCCCGAAACGCTCCTGACCGTCCAGGTCGCCAACATGGACGCGCTCGTCCGGGCGTCCGCCAAGGTCGGCGAGCTCATGGGCAACCCGATGATGGGCGCGATGGCCAGCATGGCGCTCACGCAGAACGAGGATCTGGCGAAGCACCTCGCGAAGGGCGCGGGTGAAACGGCCGTCGCCACCGTCGTTCTGACGAAGGACGAGGACGGGGACGACGATCTGGACGCGACATGGGCGACGGTGCCGGCCGAGATGGACGGCGCGCTCGTCCGCGTCACGGTTCCGGCGAGCGGCGTCAAGACGATCGTCACGAAACTGGAGGAGGCGAAAGGCGAGACCGCGTGCGCCAACAAGGCGGCGCTGGACGACCTCATCGCGACGCTCCGGATGGTCGACTCGTGCACGCTCGCGCTCAAGGTGAGCGACGCGGGGCTGGAGATCGGCGGCACGCTCGTGCCGGTCGCCGGCACCGACCTCGCGAAGATCGGCACCGTGCCGCTCGCGGAGGATCCCTTCGCGTTCGCGCCGGCGACGGCGCTCGTGGCGGACGCCTACGCCGCGAACAGCGGTTGTGCCGCCGTCACGCTTGACCAGGTGCAGACGATTCTGGACGTCCTCAACAAGAACGGCGTCCAGACGGACTGGCTCAAGAGCCAGCGCACGGACAATTTCCTGCAGCTGACGCTCGACAGCGCGGCGGCGATCCGTTACTTCAAGGGCGAGGGCAAGGAGGCTGTCACGAAGCTGAAGCCTGAAATGTTCGAGGGCGTGGCGTGCCTCAAGGGCTCGGGCCGGCCCGTGGTCGGCGGCCCGGCGATGGGCACGTCGCTCTCGCTCGCGAACGCGGCGGCGAAGACGAGCCCCACCGCACGTTTCCGCAGGGTGCTGCCCGAGGCGGCGGCGAAGAAGCCGTTCTCGGCCAGCGTCCACTCCGTCTATCCGCTTCTCCGGGCGCTCGCGAACGACGCCGTCGCGCTGGTGCCGGAGAAGGACGCGGCCACGCTCAAGTCGCTCCTCGCGACGCTGCCGCCGCCCGGCGACGGTGCGTCCGCCGGTGCGATCTGGCGCGAAGGTGACGCGTTCGGCTTTGTCTCGCGCCTGTCGGCGGACGAGTTCCGCAATCTCGCCGTCGCGATCCAGTCGGTCGGCACCTATGTGGCGATGAGCAGCGTGAAGACGGCGGGCGACATCGACATCGAATTCGACGATGACGACGATGACGATGACGACGACGATGACGACGGCGACACGAACGACTGAGGCGTTCGCCAAGGTCAACCTGACGCTGGAAGTCTTCAGCAGGCGCGCGGATGGATTCCACGCGCTTCGTTCGCTCGTTCTGCCGGTGACGCTCGCCGACACGGTGACGGTGGCGTCGGCGGACGGCATTTCGAGCGATTCGCCCTATCCCGACGATCTCTGCGCCCGGGCGGCGCGCGCGCTGCAGGCGGCGGCCCGCACGACGCGCGGCGCGGCGATCCATGTCGACAAGCGCATTCCGGCGGGCGGCGGCCTCGGCGGCGGTTCGGCGGACGCGGCGGCGACGCTCTGTCTCCTGAACGACCTGTGGGCGCTGCGCCTCGCGCCGGCGGCGCTCGCGGCGGTCGGCGCAGCGGTCGGCAGCGACGTGCCCGCGCTCGTCCTGTCGCGTTTCAGCGGGCTCGTGATGATGGAAGGGCGCGGCGAGATCGTCGCGCCGGCGCACGTCGCGCACGCGCCGGTCCACCTGGTGCTCGTCAATCCGGGCGTCTTCTCGTCGACGGCGGAGGTGTATAAAAATTGCACGCCGCGCGTGACAGACGACCCCTCGATAGTGTATAATATGCGCCACGCTCTGGAAAGCGGCGACGTGCCGGCGATGGTCGCCGCCCTGCAGAACGACCTCGAAGCGCCGGCCGTCCGGCTCCATCCGGAGATCGCGGCGGCCCAGCGCGCGCTCGCGGCGGCGGGCGCGGTCGGATGCGCGATGAGCGGCAGCGGATCGACTGTCTTCGGTCTCGTCCCCGACGAAGCGGCGGGACGTGAAATCGCGGCTTCCCTGACGGCGAAGGGCCTCGCGGCCTGGAGCGTCCATTCAGCCTGTCCCTTCGTATAGCGGCAGTACACGGGTTTTTGATACCCAGAGTAGTGGTTCGACTCCACTAGGGACAACCACGCGCAAGTGTGATATACTATTGCGCATGAAGAACTATCTCGCCATCGACATCGGGGCCTCGAGCGGCCGCCACATCATCGGAAACGTCAAGGACGGCAAGATCGCGCTGGAGGAGGTCTACCGCTTCGACAATTCGCAGGTGCGCAGGGACGGGCACGACTGCTGGGACATCGAGAAGCTCGTCGCGAGCGTCCAGGCGGGCATCGACGCGGCGGCGGCGAAGGCGCCGATCGACTCCATCGGCATCGACACGTGGGGCGTCGATTTCGTGCTCCTCGACGCGGACGGCCGGCTGATCGGCGACGCCGTCGCCTACCGCGACGCGCGCACGGCGGGCGCGGACGCGGAGATCGAGAAGGAGGTCCTCTCCTTCGCCGAGCTCTATGCGCGCGCGGGCATCCAGAAGACGGCGTTCAACACGATCTACCAGCTGTGGGCGCTCAAGAAGGAGCATCCCGAGCAGCTCGCGGCGGCGGCGCATTTCCTGATGGTGCCGGAATACCTCAACTACCGGCTGACGGGCCGCATCGTCCACGAGTACACCGACTCGTCCACGACGTCGCTCCTCGACGCGGCGAAGAAGGACTGGGACTGGGAGCTGATCGAGAAGCTGGGGCTGCCGAAGAAGATCTTCGGCAAGCTGGAGATGCCGGGCGCGACGGTCGGCACGTACAAGGGGATCAAGGTCGTCCTTCCGGCGATGCACGACACGGGCTCGGCGTACCTCGCGGTGCCGGCGCGCGACGACCGGGCGGTGTACCTTTCGAGCGGCACGTGGTCGCTGCTCGGCGTCGAGAACGAGCGGCCCATCACGACGGCGGCGAGCTGCGCGGCGAACTTCACGAACGAAGGCGGCGCGTGGGGCCGCTACCGCTACCTCAAGAACATCATGGGCAGCTGGATCATCCAGTCGATCCGCCGCGAGCTGAACGGCGTCAGCTACGTCGCGGGCAAGGCGGGCGACGCGACGGCGGCGGCGCTCGTGACGCTGACCGACTACGAGAAGGGGCACGACTATTCGTTCGCCGACCTCTCGTCGATCGCGCGCACGAGCGGCTACGGCACCGTCGTGAACGTGAATGACGCGCGCTTCCTCAACCCGGCGTCGATGATCGGCGAAATCCGCGCGGCGGCGGCCGAGCAGGGCGCGGCACCGTCGACGGTGGGCGACCTGATGAAGTGCGTCTACATTTCGCTCGCGGCCTGCTACGCCGACGCGATCAGGAACCTCGCGCAGCTGACGGGCAAGACGTACACCTCCATCAACATCGTCGGCGGCGGCTCGCGCGACACGTACCTCAACGAGCTGACGGCCGCGGCGACGGGGCTGGAGGTGATCACGGGGCCGATCGAAGGCACGGCCATCGGCAACCTGATCGTCCAGATGATCGTCGGCGGTGAATTCGCCGATCTCGCCGCGGCGCGCGCGGCCATCGCGCGATGAGCGCGTCGGACATCCACAGATCAATCGGAGAAATGACAATGAAGAAAAACCTGTTCCTGCTTGCTGCGTTCCTGTGCGCGTCCGCGTTCGCGGGCGAAAAGATCTACCTGTGGCCGGAGGGCCGGATGCCCGACGCCCAGCCGCACCAGATCGCCGCGATGACGGATGTCGCGCGCGCCGACGGTTTCAATCCCGACGACTGGCGGCGGCCCTACATCGAATGGCTCGAACCGCCCGCGGCCGAGGGGCGGACCGACGTCTGCGTGATCCTCATCTCGGGCGGCGGCTACCAGAACCAGTGCGACGTGCGGCACGTCCAGAACTGGAGCCGCGAACTGACGAAGCTCGGCGTCACGTGCGTCAACCTCGTCCACCGCACGCCGCGCCCGACGGGTCTGCCCATCTACCAGAGCGCGTGGGAGGACGGCCAGCGCGCCGTGCGGCTCGTGCGCCGCGCGGCCGCCGAACGCGGGTTCGATCCCGAGAAGATCGGCACGATGTCGATGAGCGCGGGCTCGCATCTGGCAACGCTGCTCGCGACGAGTTCGCAGACGCCCGCGTACGCGCCCGTCGACGCGGCGGACGACACGCCGTGCCACCTCAACTTCGCCTGCACCTTCGCCATCGCCTACGCGCTGACCGACGGGTACGGCGTCCCGAACACGCGCGGCGGCGACGCCGTGGACGCGCGGCTGTCGGACGTCTTCCGGTTCGACGCGAAGACGTGCCCGATGTGGATGTCGCACGGCGGCCGCGACCCCTATTCGCCGATGAGCTCGACGCGCGTCTACCGCGAGCTGCGCAAGCGGAAGATCCCGGCCGAGCTCCACCTCTATCCCGACAAACCCCACGGGGTGTTCGGCTTCGAGCGCGCCGTGGAATTCCTGCGGCAGATGGCGATCCTGCCGCGCGGCGAGGAGGTCGCGCTGATGGACCGCTATCCGTCGGACGCGGCGCGCGCCCACTACGCGAAGGAAGCGATCTGGCCGGAAGGGAAGATGCCTGATGTGCAGACCAACCAGTGCACGCCCTACCTCGAATGGCACGTCCCGTCCAACGTGACGACGCGCGCGATCCAGATCATCTGGTCGGGCGGCAGCTACAAGGGCAACAGCCCGAACGGCTTCGAGGTCGCGCCGCTGCGCCGCTACCTGAACGAGAAGGGCATGGCGGTCGTGACGGTGAAGTACCGCACGCCGCGGCCGGCCGCGCCGCTCGCGAAGCACACGACGGCGTGGGAGGATATCCAGCGCGCCATCCGCCTCGTGAAGCGCGAGGCACCCGCGCGCGGGCTCGATCCGGACCGCATCGGCATCATGGGCTCGTCGGCGGGCGGCCACCTGGCGCTCATGGGCGCGACGACGTCGAAGACGAACGCCTACCTGCCGATCGACGAGCTCGACAAGAAGGAGAATCCGTCCGTCGCCTGGGCGGTCGCGATCTATCCCGCCTACGCGCTCACGGACGGGCTGGAGCACGGCAACGCGCACGGCGGCAACGAGGACGACGACCGGCTCGCGCCGGAGTTCGCCTTCGACCTCGCGACGTGCCCGATCCTCTTCGTCCACGGCGACGCCGACGGCTGGGCGGCGATGAATTCGGTCAAGGCGTGGGAGCAGCTGCGGCGCATGGGCATCCAGGGCGAGCTCCACACGCTCGCCCTGCGGCCGCACTGCTTCCAGCGCGACGCCGCGCCCGGCACCGGCAGCTACACGTTCATGGACCGCGTCTGGGAGTTTCTCACGGCCAAGGGGTTTCTCGCGGAGCCGTGAGCGGCGGCGCGGACGGCGGACGGCACGACAGGAGGCGAACGGATGACGATTGACGAGCTGAACGAAATTGTGGAGTCGGGCGACATCGACGAGTTCATCCGCGTCTGCGAGGCGCGGCAGTGCAAGGAACTGTCGAAGATCGCCGACCGGATCACGGACACGAAGGGCGTGCGGCTCGTCCTGCTGACGGGCGGCTCGTCGGCGGGCAAGACGACGACGGCGAAGCGCCTGTGCACGCAGCTGCGCGTCAACGGCGTGCCGGCCGCGATGCACCTGTCGACGGACGACTACTTCGTGGGCAACGCGCGCAACCCGAAGGACGCGAACGGCGACTACGACTACGAGACGATCGAGGCGGTCGACCGCGCGCGGCTCGTGCGCGACCTGACGGCGCTTTTGGGCGGTGCGCCGGTCCATCTGCGCCGGTTCGATTTCGTGGCGCACGACGGCTTCGACGCGCCGCGCCCGACGCGCCTGCCGGACGGCGGCGTGGTGGTGCTCGAAGGGCTGCACGCGCTCAATCCGCGGCTCGTGGAGGGGCTGCCCGCCGCGTGCGGCTTCCGCCTCTTCATCGAGCCGAAGACGCAGCTGGAGATTTTCGCGACGACGCGCCTGCCGTCGCGCGACGCGCGGCTCGTGCGGCGGCTCGTGCGCGACCACCAGTTCCGCAAGATGGATCCGCTGACGACGTTTCGCATGTGGCCGAAGGTGCTCGCGGGCGAGGAGAAGTGGATCGATCCGTTCCGCAGCCTGGCGGATGCGGAATTCGACTCCGCGCTCGAATACGAGCTCGCGGTCCTGAAGCCGTACGTGGCGGGGCTGCTCGCGCGCGTCCTCCTGCGCAACCGCGACGAGGTGCGCGCGCAGACGCTGTCGATGCTCTTCGAGGCCATCGTCGCGACCGATCCCGTGAAGGTGCCGGGCGATTCGATCCTGCGCGAGACGATCGGCGGCAGCCTGCTCGAATACTGAGGCGGACGATGCGCGCGAACTTCCACACCCATTCGACCTGGTGCGACGGCGCGAACACGCCGGAGGAGCTGATCCGCGGCGCGATCGACAAGGGCTTTTCGGCGCTCGGCTTCTCCAGCCACGCGATGCTGCCGGGCGACCTGCTCGACTGGCCGCTGACCGCGGCAAAAGTGCCGCGGTACGGTGCCGAGATCCGCGCGCTCGCCGAAAAATACCGCGATCGCATCCGGATCTTCTGCGGCGTCGAGGCCGACTACATCCCGGGCGGCGTCGCGACGCCCGACCGCGCGGTGTACGCGGCGCTGAAGCCCGACTACATCATCGGCTCCGTCCACTTCGTCCTGTCGCCCGACGGGGAGCTGGCGGCCGTCGACAAGTCGCCGGAAAGCCTCGTCGCCGACGTGGCGGCGCATTTCGGCGGCGACTGGGAAGCGTATGTCAGGGCGTATTTCGCGGCGGAGCGCGCGATGGCGGCCGACTGCGACTTCGACGTCATCGGCCATCCCGATCTCGTGCGGAAGTTCAACGGGCGGCTGAAGTCCTTCGACGAGACGGCGCCGTGGTACGAGGAGGAGCTGGAGAAGACGGCGGCGGCGTTCGCGGCGAGCGGCAGGCTGGTGGAGGTCAACACGGGCGCGATCGCGCGCGGGTGGATGGACGACGCCTATCCGTCGGCCGCGTTCCGCGCGCGGCTGCGCGCGCACGGCGTGAAGTTCATCCTGAGCGCCGACGCCCATTTCGTAGTGGCGCTCGACTGCGCGTTCGACCGATTCGCCGACGCCGAATCGTTCGTCACGCCGGTCTGGATCTAAGTGCACGTTGCGCGCCGCGTCGTCCTTTGGACGGGGGGGCGCCCCCAAACGACATGTGCGGCCCCCGGCGGGCGGAAAAATTCAGAAAAATTCCGTTCTCCCACGGAGGGCGGAATTTTTGATATACTATCCCGAACCGATGAAGAAGGAAGAGTCAGACAACCGGCTGCTGATTGACGTCGCGCGGCTCGATCCCGAGGGGGAAGACCTCTCGGGCGAGGTCGATATCGTCGATCTGGACGAGGAATTCGTCAAGCCGTTCGGCGGCGTGCGCTACCGGCTGCACGCCCAGCTCTTCGGCACGGAACTGCTCGTGCGCGGCCGGCTGGAACAGGATTTCGATCTTGTGTGCAGCCGCTGTGGAAAGGATTTCGACACGACGGTGCACGTCGACGACTTCACGGCGTCGGTTCAGGTCGGCGAGCAGGACGAATGCGCCGATTTGACCTCCGACGCGAGAGATAGTATAATACTCGCCCTGCCGACCTACCCGCTCTGCGCGCCGGACTGTCCGGGCATCGAGCAGAAGGTCGAACGGACGCGCGACGACCGCTGGGGCGCGCTGGACGGATTGAAGATTTCGAAGTGATTCGAATTGACAAGAACAAGAAAGAACAAGGAGAACAGACATGGCCAGTCCTAAGAACCGGGTATCGAAGATGCGCAAGCGCCAGCGGGTTGCCTCGCTGGAGAAGCCGATTTTGGCGTCGGTGTCGACCTGCCCCGCGTGCGGCGCGGCGAAGCGTTCGCACCGCGCGTGCCCGAAGTGCGGCACCTACAAGGGTCGCAAGGTGATCGCCGTCGAGGCGTAAACCCGCGCGGAGCGAGGCGATGACGCGCGTTGCGCTGGATGCGATGGGGGGCGACTACGCCCCCAAGCAGATTGTCGTCGGGGCGGTCGAGGCCGCCTGCGAGATTCCCGACGTCAAGATCCTGCTTGTCGGGCAGCTCTCGGCGATCCAGCAGGTGATCGACGGTTTCTCCAAGGACCGCCGCGCACTCGCGCAGCGCGCGATCGAAAAGGGCACGCTGGAGATCATCCACGCGCCCGACGAGGTGGAGATGACCGACGAGCCGGTCGAGGCGGTCCGCAAGAAGAAGGACTGCTCGATCAACGTCGCGATGCGGCTCGTCAAGGAGCAGCGCGCCGACGTGTTCGTCTCGGCGGGCAACTCCGGCGCGGTCGCGACGAGCGCCATCCTCACCCTCGGCCGCATCCGCGGCGTGAAGCGGCCGGCGATCGCGATGATCCTGCCGACGGCGACGCCGGGGCGTCCGCTCCTGCTGCTCGACTCGGGGGCGAACATGGACTGCCATCCCGAATGGCTGGCGCAGTGGGCGATCATGGGCAGCGTCTACGCGAAGACGGTGCTCGGGCGCGAGCAGCCGGCGGTCGGCCTCGTGTCGATCGGGACGGAGGAGTGCAAGGGCAACTCGCTCGTGCACGAGACGTTCCCGCTCATCAAGGAAATCAACGGCATCAACTTCGTCGGCAACATCGAGGGCCACGACATCTGCGGCGGCCATCTTGACGTGGCGGTGGCGGACGGTTTTGTCGGCAACGTCATCCTCAAGTCTATCGAATCGGTCGCGCACGCGATCGGCGGCTGGCTGAAGGCGGAGCTGAAGAAGAGCCTCTTCCGCAAGATCTGCGCGCTCCTCCTGAAGGGCGCGTTCAAGGCGCTGAAGCGCCAGATGGATCCCGAGGTCTACGGCGGCGCGCCGCTTCTGGGCGTGCCGGGCGCGGTCATCATCACCCACGGCAACTCGACCCACAAGGCGATTTTCTACGCCGTGCAAGCCGGCGTCGCTGCGGCGACCAACGACGTGTCGGGGCTTATCGAAAAAGCGATCGCCGAACACGCCGAGGGCGCGACGAAGCAGTAATGGGCGACTATAATTTTTCTGCCATCGAGAAGAAGTGGCAGAAGTTCTGGCTGGAGAACAAGACCTTCAGGACGGAGGACGGCGGCGACAGGCCGAAGTTCTACTGCCTTGACATGTTCCCGTATCCGTCGGGCGCGGGCCTCCACGTGGGGCACCCCGAGGGCTACACGGCGACGGACATCCTCTGCCGCTACAAGCGGATGAAGGGCTTCAACGTCCTGCACCCGATGGGCTGGGACGCGTTCGGGCTCCCCGCCGAGCAGTACGCGGTCGAAACGGGCACGCATCCCGCGATCACGACGAAGAAGAACATCGACCGCTTCCGCGAGCAGATTCGCTCGCTCGGCTTCTCCTACGACTGGGACCGCGAGGTCAACACGACCGATCCGAAGTACTACAGGTGGACGCAGTGGATTTTCGAGCAGCTTTACAAGAAGGGGCTCGCCTACGTCGCGGAAGTGCCGGTCAACTGGTGCCCCGCGCTCGGCACGGTGCTCGCGAACGAGGAGGTCATCGACGGCAAATCGGAGCGCGGCAACCATCCCGTCATCCGCCGGCCGATGCGCCAGTGGATGCTGAAGATCACCGAATACGCCGAGCGGCTCCTGAAGGATCTCGACACGCTCGACTGGCCCGAGGGCGTCAAGGAGATGCAGCGCAACTGGATCGGCAAGTCCACGGGCGCGCTGGTGGACTTTAAAGTTGTGGCCGAACGCAGTTCGGCCATCTCCGCTGGAACGGACGGGGCCTCTGGCGGCCCCGCATCCCGGCCTGTGGAGGATGTCATTACCGTTTATACCACCCGCTGCGATACGCTCTTCGGCGCGACGTACATGGTCATGAGCCCGGAGCACGCGCTCGTGAAGAAGTGGCTGGAGGCGGGCGTGCTCAAAAATGCCGACGAGGTGACGGCCTACCAGAAGAAGGCCGCGTCGAAGAGCGACCTCGAGCGCACGGAGCTCAACAAGGAAAAGACCGGCGTCAGGCTGGCAGGCGTCGCGGGCGTCAACCCCGTCAACGGCGAGGCGCTGCCGATCTTCATTTCCGACTACGTGCTCGCGAGCTACGGCACGGGCGCGATCATGGCCGTGCCCGCGCATGACGAGCGCGACTTCGATTTCGCCAAGGTCTTCGGCCTGCCGATCTACCAGGTGGTGGCGCCGGCCGGAAAAGCTAACTCCGAAAAGTCCGATGGCTCCGCTAACGCTGCGCCTTCTGTAAATGCCGGAGCGTTAGCGAAGGCTTCGGATAATTCGGAGTTGATTTCTCGCGTCCCCTACACCGGCAGCGAGGCTTTTACCGACATCGCCACGGGCGTGATGGTCAATTCCGGCTTCCTGAACGGCCTCTCCGTCGAGGCGGCGCGCCCGGCGATGATCAAGTGGCTGGAAGAAAAGGGCGTCGGCCGGGCGAAGACGCAGTACAAGCTGCGCGACTGGCTCTTCTCGCGCCAGC
>DJXI01000016.1:29309-40658 GCA_002449695.1 Verrucomicrobia bacterium UBA7008
CTACTGGGGCGAGCCGTTCCCCGTCATCCACTGGGAGGACGGCACGCAGAGCCTCGTCGATGAAAACGACCTGCCGCTGACGCTCCCGGAACTCGCCGACTACAAGCCGACGGGCACGGGCGAGCCGCCGCTCGCGAAGGCGACGGACTGGGTGAACGTGACCGATCCCGCGACGGGCCGCAAGGGCGTGCGCGAGACGAACACGATGCCGCAGTGGGCGGGTTCGTGCTGGTACTACCTGCGCTACATCGATCCGCACAACGACACGGCCTTCGCCGATCCCGAACTTCTGAAGAAGTGGCTGCCCGTCGATCTCTATGTCGGCGGCGCGGAACACGCGGTGCTGCACCTCCTCTATTCGCGCTTCTGGCACAAGGTCCTCTTCGACCTCGGCCTCGTGCCGACGCCCGAGCCGTTCCAGAAGCTCGTCAACCAGGGGATGATCCTCGGCCTCGCGTACAAGACGCCGCGCGGCGTGCTCGTGCCGATGGACAAGATCGTCTGGCGCGACGGCAAGCCGTTCGGCGCGGAGGAGGGCGGGGAGCTCGAGCCGCTCGTCGAATTCCCGGCGAAAATGTCGAAGTCGCTCAAGAACGTCGTCAATCCCGATGACGTGATCCGCGATTTCGGCGCCGATTCGCTGCGCCTCTACGAAATGTTCATGGGCCCGCTCCAGGTCGTGAAGCCCTGGCAGACGAAGGGCGTCGAGGGCGTCCACCGCTTCCTGAAGCGCGCCAACCGCCTCGTCACCGAAACGCCGGTCGTCGACCGCGCGCTGACGAAGGCCGAGGCGAAGTGCCTGAACGCGATGGTCAAGAAGGTCGGCGACGATCTGGAGGCGATGGCGTTCAACACCGGCATCTCCGCGATGATGGTGTTCGTGAATGAAGCTGAAAAACTCGCCACCGCTGGTGAGGGTGCGGGGGAGCCTGGTCTTCCCCGTCCGTTCCTTGAAAAATTTGTCTTGTGCCTCTCCCCTTACGCCCCTCACCTGGGCGAGGAGCTGTGGCAGTTCCTCGGGCACGACCGGTCGCTCGCGTACGAGCCGTGGCCGGCCTACGATCCGGCGGCGCTCGTCGAGGACGAGATCGAAATCCCGGTGCAGATCATGGGCAGGCTGCGCGGCCGCGTCAAGGTGCCGGTCGCGGCGACGCCCGCCGAGATGGAGGCCGCCGCGAAGGCGTGCCCCGACGTCGCGAAGTTCCTTGACGGCAAGACGATCGTCAAGGTCATCGCCGTCCCGAAGCGGATGGTGAATTTCGTCGTGAGGTGACGACATGGCCCGCATCAAGTTCCTGCATGTGAAGGGCACGTGGCGCGAGGTGGCGGACGCCGCGCGCACGACGATCCGCCGCGAGGAGGGCGAGGGCGAGCCGAGCGCGCGCTGGAAGAAGCGCATCCTGCTCGCGGAGCATTCGCCCGTGCGCAAGCTCTGCTTCAACTGGAAGTGGGAGGATCTGCCGTACTGGGTGAGCGTCCATTTCGTGCGCCACAAATTCGGCATCGAGCACTTCGTCTCGACCCAGCGCACCGACCGCACGGGCGAGGACCGCACCGCGAAGACGCAGGACGCGCCCGTCGTGCACGAGTGCTTCGCGAACGCGCAGGCGGTGATGTTCATCTCGCGCCGCCGCCTCTGCGGCCAGGCGAGCCCCGAGACGCGCGCGGCGTGGCGCGCCGTCGTCGACGCCATCGCCGAAAAGGAGCCCGAAGTCGCCGCGTGCTGCGTGCCCGAGTGCGTCTATCGCGGTTTCTGCCCCGAGTTCAAACCCTGCGGGTACTGCAGCACGCCCGCGTTCCAGGAGGCGCTCGCCGCCTATCGCAGCGTATGAAACGGACACTTCTCTTCCTCTTGACCAACCTCGCGGCGGTGACGATGCTGACGGTCGTCGCGGCCCTCGTCTGCGCGTTCTGCGGCGTCGACCTCTCGCGCGAGCTCGGCGAAGGCGGCTATGAATCGCTCTTCGTCTTCGCCTTCATCTTCGGCATGGCGGGCTCCGTCATCTCGCTCTTCCTCTCGAAGTCGATGGTGAAGCTCACGATGCGCTGCAAGACGATCGACGGCAGCGAGGGCGAGGCGGAGCGCTGGCTCGTCGAGACGGTCGCCGACCTCGCGCGCCGCGCCAACCTCAAGACGCCCGAAGTGGCGATCTATCCAGGCGAGGCCAACGCCTTCGCGACGGGCGCGTTCAAGAACCATGCGCTCGTGGCGGTGTCGACGCGCATCCTGGAGCAGATGTCGCGCGAGGAGCTGCGCGCCGTGCTCGGCCACGAGATGAGCCACGTCGCGAACGGCGACATGGTGACGATGTGCCTGACGCAGGGCGTCATCAACACGTTCGTCATCTTCTTCTCGCACATTCTCGCCTACTTTGTCCAGAACGCGCTCTCGAACGGCAAGGAGCGGCGGCGCGGTGGCGGCTACATGATGTACCACCTGCTGACCTCCGTCTTCCAGATGCTCTTCGGCGTCCTCGCCTCGCTCGTCCTCTTTTGGTACAGCCGCAAGCGCGAATACGCGGCGGACGAAGGCAGCGCCAACCTGCTCGGCTCGCCCGCGCCGATGATCGCCGCGCTGCGCCGGCTCGGCAACCTCCAGCCGGGCGTGCTGCCCGATTCCCTCAAGGCGTTCGGCATCGCGGGCGGCAAGACGTCGCTCTTCGCGACGCACCCGTCGCTTGAGGACCGCATCCAGGCGCTGATGAACCTGAAGCCGTCCTACGCCGTTTGACAGTTTGACAGAAAGGGTTTGGCGGCTATGAAAACAATCGGTTCTCTTGCGGCGGCGGCTGCGCTTGCCGCGGGCGTGGTGTGGGGGACTGGTGTGGCCGAACACAGTTCGGCCATCTCCACTTCGGACCTCGCCACTTCGGCTGTTGACACGGCCATCGAACGCGGCGCGGCGTATCTCCTTTCGCAGCAGGCGGCGGACGGCCACTGGAGCGATGCGCAGATGCCGGCCTTGACGGCGCTGCCCGTGTGGGCGCTGTGCGGGAGCGGAATGGCCGAACGCAGTTCGGCCGTCTCCACGCAAACGGCCATCGCCGCCGGCGTCAAGTTCGTCCTGTCGACGCAACGCGCGGACGGCGGGTTCTACGTGCCGAAACCGGGGCGCGGCGGCTCGGGCCTCGGCAACTACAACACGTCGGTCTGCCTCTCGTCGCTCTTCGTCTCGGGGCAGGCGCCGACGGCGGCGCTCCTCAAGGCGCGCGACTACATCGCCTCGTCGCAGCTGACGGGCGACGACACGCTCGCGGGCGGCTTCGGCTACGACAAGGCGTCGCGCCGCCGCTACGCCGACCTTTCCAACACCGCCTACGCGCTCGACGCGCTGCACCGCACGGCCGCGCTGGAGGAGCTGCGCACGGACGGAAAGAAGGTCGACGTCGACTGGGACAAGGCGCTCGCGTTCGTCGAACACCTGATGAAGACGGAAGGGCCCGACGCGGGCGGCGCGGCGTACAACGACCGCACGCCGCAGGCCGGCGCCGTCACGAACGCGAGCGGCACGGTGGCGCTCAGGGCCTACGGCTCGATGACGTACGCGGCGGTCCTCTCGATGTGCCACGCGAACCTCGACCGCGGCGATCCGCGCGTCAGGCAGGCGCTCGCCTACTGCGAGCGGTACTGGTCGGTCGACGAGAATCCCGGCATGGGCAGCCAGGGCCTCTACTATTTCTACGACATCATGGCGCGGGCGCTCGCGGCGAGCGGCGTCCGGGAGGTCGGCGGCCACGACTGGCGTGCGGAACTGGCGGCGAAGGTCATGTCGCTCCAGCGCGCCGACGGCAGCTGGGCGAACGCGAACAACCGCTTCTGGGAGGCCGATCCCGTGCTCTGCACGTCGTTCGCGCTGCTCGTGCTGGAACTCTGCCGCTGACGGAGGCGCACGATGGACGCGTTGCTCGAAAGTCTCTTTTCCGTCTGCGAAGAATGCGGCGCGAGCGACATCCACCTGACGACGGGCTTCCCGCCGCGCTTCCGCATCCGCGGCGCGCTCATCGAGAAGGGCGGCTACCGGCCGTTCGGCACGAAGGAGGTGGACGCGGTCGCAATGGAGCTCGGGCTCTGCACGCTGCCGGTCGGCTGCCCCGACGGCACCGAGCGCATCCGCCGGACGCTGATGACCGAGGGCGCGCTGGACGGCGCGCTGACGAGCCCGTCGGGCGCGCGCTACCGCTTCAACCTCTACCGCGAGCAGGGGCGTCACGCGGTGGCGCTCCGGCGGCTTGACGGCACGTTCCGCTCGCTGGAGGAGCTGGGGCTCCCGGCGCGTCTCGGTGCATTCTGCGGTGAACGCGACGGCCTCGTCATCGTGACGGGGCCGACCGGCAGCGGCAAGTCGACGACGCTCGCGACGCTGCTCGACCGCATCAACCGCAGCCGCGCGGGCCACATCATCACCATCGAGGACCCGATCGAGTACGTCCATACGTCGCAGGCGTGCCTCGTCAACCAGCGGCAGGTCGGGCGCGACACGAAGAGCTTCAACGCGGCGCTCACGGAGGCGCTCAGGCAGGATCCCGACGTCATCATGATCGGCGAGATGCGCGACCTTGAAACGGTGCGCACGGCCCTGCGCGCCGCCGAGACGGGCCACCTCGTCTTCGCGACGCTCCACTCCGGCGACGCGCCCGGCGCGATCGAACGGCTCATCGCGATGTTCCCGCCCGAGGAGCAGTCGTCGGCGCGCCACCAGCTCGCGCTCGCGCTGCGCGGCGTCTTCGCGCAGCACCTGCTGGCGTCGCCCGACGGCACGGCGCGCCATCCCGCGTGCGAGCTCCTCGTCAATACGCTCGCCGCCGCGAACCTGATCGCGACGGGGCGTTCGGCGCAGCTCTATTCGATTCTCGAGACGGGCGCGGCGGCCGGCATGTGCACGCTTGACCAGTCGCTCGCCGATCTGCTCGCGCAGGGGAAGATCGAGGAGCGCGCCGCGCTGACGCTCTCGCGCAATCCGGACCTGCTGCGCAGCCGCCTGCGCCTCGCGCGCGGCTGACAAAATACCCGAACGGGTAGTGCACCGCGGCGCGAATTGTGATATACTGATGGTATGAATACAACTCTCGGCACGATCATCTGGGCGCTCGGCGGTCTCGCGGGCGCGGTGTTTGCACTGCCTTTCCGCAAGGTCAAGGGCTGGAAATACGAAAGCTACTGGCTCGTCTACGCGCTCTTCGGCCTCATCCTCTTCCCGCTCGCGCTGGCCGCCGCGACGGTGCCGGATCTCTTCGGCGTCCTCGGCCGCGCGCCCGCCTCGACGATTGCGCTGTGCATCGGCTTCGGCGCGCTGTGGGGCATCGGCGGACTTTCGTGGGGCCTCATGATCCGCTACCTCGGCGTCGGGCTGGGCCTGGCGATCGGCTGCGGCCTCTGCTCGGCGACGGGCACGCTCATCCCGCCGCTCGTGAAGGGCCAGGCCGCCTCGCTCGTCGCGGACACCTCGGCCGTCGTCACGCTCGCGGGCGTCGTCGTCTCGCTCGTCGGCATCGTGTTCGTCGGCCTCGCGGGCAAGTCGAAGGAGGACGAGCTGCCGGAGGAGGCGAAGAAGGCGGCCGTCGCGGAATTCAACTTCAAGAAGGGGCTGATCGTCGCGGCCGTCGCGGGCGTGGCCTCGGCGGGCATGAACTTCGGCCTCCAGTCGGGCGGCGCGCTCGAGGCGGCGGCGGTCGAGGCGGGCGCGAAGGAGCTCTGGAAGGGCATGCCCGTCCTGGTCGTCGTCCTCTTCGGCGGCTTCCTCGTCCAGCTCGTCTGGTGCCTCCAGCAGAATGTCAAGAACAGGTCGTTCGGCGACTATGCGACGCTCGCGCAGCCGGCGACCGCGGCCGTCATCTTCTGGAGCGGCCTCGCGGGCGTCATCTGGGCGTGCCAGTTCGCGTGCCAGAAGGCCGGCGAAAGCCTGGCGGGCGACATCGCCTACATTTCGTTCGCCATCGTCATGGGCTCGAGCGTCCTCTTCTCGTCGCTCCTCGGCGTTGTGCTCGGCGAATGGAAGGGCACGGGCCGCCGCACGCGGACGTATCTCGCGATCGGCCTCGCGGTGCTCGCCGCGTCGATCGCCGTCGCGGCCGCCGCCAAGATGATCTGACAACCGAAAACACCCCACACAAAAGGAAAACGATGAGCTACAAGGAAGCGCAGAAGAAGTATGCCAAGATCGGCATCGACACGGAGAAAGTGATCAAGGACCTCGCGGCGGTGCCGATCTCGATGCACTGCTGGCAGGGCGACGACGTGGGCGGCTTCGAGTCCGTCGGCGGCGCCTCGAACGGCATCCAGACGACCGGCAACTACCCGGGCAAGGCGACGACGCCCGCGCAGCTGATGGCGGACATCGAGTTCGCGATGTCGCTCATCCCCGGCCGGCACCGCGTCAACCTGCACGCGTGCTACGGCATTCACGAAGGCAAGGTCGTCGACCGCGACAAGCTCGGCCCCGCGCAGTTCAAGCCGTGGGTCGACTGGGCGAAGAAGAACGGCTACGGCCTCGACTTCAACCCGACGTTCTTCTCGCACGCGAACGTCGTCGACGGCCTCACGCTCTCGTCGCCCGACCCGAAGATCCGCAAGTTCTGGATCGACCACGGCGTGAAGTGCCTGGAGATCGCGGACTACTTCGCGAAGGAGCTGAACACGACGTGCGGCATCAACTTCTGGTGCCCGGACGGCTACAAGGACGAGCCGTCGGACCGCCTCGGGCCGCGCCAGCGCATGGCCGACTCGCTCGACAGGATCTTCAAGAAGGCGAAGTACGACAAAAAGCGCGTCATCCCGTTCCTCGAGTCGAAGCTCTTCGGCATCGGCGTCGAAAGCTACACCGTCAACTCGCACGAGTTCGTGATGGGCTACGCGCAGAGCCGCAAGATCCTTGCGCTTCTCGACATGGGCCACTTCCACCTCACCGAGAACGTCGCGGACAAGATCAGCTCGTTCCTGATGTTCTTCGGCAAGGTCGCGTTCCACATCTCACGCCCGGTGCGCTGGGACTCCGACCACGTCATCCGCCAGAACGACGACCTGCGCGCGGCCGCGCAGGAGATCGTGAAGATGGGCCCGAAGAACTTCATCATCGCGCTCGACTACTTCGACGCGTCGATCTGCCGCGTCGCGGCGTGGGTGCTCGGCATGCGCAACATGCAGAAGGAGCTGATGAAGGCGATGCTCACCCCGAACGCGCAGCTCAAGGCGCTGCAGGACGCGGGCGAGTTCACCGCGCAGCTCGTCCTGCAGGAGGAGTACAAGAACTATCCGTTCGAGGAGGTCTGGGCCGAGTTCTGCAAGCGCCTCGGCGTGCCCGCGGGCGAAGAGTGGTTCAAGACCGTCCAGAAGTACGAAAAGGACGTGCTGCTGAAGCGCTGATGGGAAACGACCGCAACACGCGCCACCACAAGGGCCCGCGCGAGATGGTGACGGGCGGCGAGTGGATCTACGGGCGCAATCCCGTGGAGGAGGCCCTCGCCGCCGGCCGCCGCACGGCGAGCGAGATCATCCTGCCGTCGGCGTCGCCGGACGAGGACGGCCAGCTCCAGCGCATCCGCGACGAGGCGCGCGCGCGCCGGCTCGTCATCCGCACGATGGACCGCGAGGGCCTCGACCGCCTGACGCGCTTCGGCCACCACCAGGGCGTCGCGCTCAAGACGACGGGCTATCCCTACGTCGGCTTCGACGAGATCGTCGCCGACGCGGCGGCGGACGAAAACGCGCTCGTCGTCATCCTCGACCACCTCGAAGATCCGCAGAACGTCGGCTCGATCCTGCGCACGGCGTGCGCGGTCGGGGCGACGGGCGTCGTCATCCCCGAGGACCGCGCCGCGGGCATCACGCCGGCGGCCGTCCGCGCGTCGGCGGGCGGCGCCGAGCACATCAAGGTCGCGCACGTCGTCAACCTCGTGCGGGCGATCCAGGACCTGAAGGACGCGGGCTGCTGGATGACCGCGCTCGACTGGGGCCCGGACGCGAAGACGTACACCGACATCGACTTCAAGGGGCGCGTCGGCCTCGTGGTCGGCGCGGAAGGCGACGGCATCACGCGCCTCGTGCGCGCCAACTGCGACTTCGTGGCGCAGCTGCCGATGCCGGGCGGCTTCGAGTCGCTCAACGCGGGCGTCGCCGCCGCCGTCGCCCTCTACGAAATCATCCGGCAGAGAAGGAAGTGAACATGGACCCGAAACTCTACATCAACCCGCCGCTCGTCAACCGTGCGTACGACTGGCAGCACGGCCCCCAGCCGAAGACGCGCGCCGCGCTCGACCGGTTCTTCAACTCCGCGCCGATCAACGCGGTGAAGGACCAGATCTGCGAGATGGGTCGGCGCATCTACAACAAGGGCTACACCGACGGCAACGGCGGGAACCTCTCGGTGCGCGTGGGCGAGGACCTGGTCCTCTGCTCGCCGACGCTGTGCTGCAAGGGCTTCATGAAGCGCGAGGACATCTGCCTCGTCGACATGAACGCCGGGCAACTGTGCGGCTACCGGCCGCGCACGAGCGAGGTGAAGGTCCACATCGCGATGATGAAGGCGACGGGCATGAACGCGTGCATGCACTGCCATCCGCCGCACTGCAACGCGTTCCTCTTCGCGGGGATGGTGCCGCCGAACGGCGTCAATCCCGAGGCCGACATCTTCCTGAGCCAGATTCCGCTCGCGCCGTACGCGACGCCCGGCACCGACGAGGTCGCCTCGACCGTCGCGGAGGCCGCGAAGAAGTCGAACGTCGTCTTCATGCAGAACCACGGCATCGTCTGCGGCGGGCGCGACATCGAGGAGGCGGAGTGGTTCGCGGAGAACGCGGACGCCTACTGCCAGGTGCTGCTCCTCGCGGACGCGCACGGCGGCAAGGTGAAGCAGCTCGCGCCGAAGTTCGTCAAGGACATCGTCGCCATCCGCCAGGCGATGGGCCTCGCCGTCCCGAAGGGCCAGAAGCTCTACAACACGCACCGCTTCAACGGCTACGTGATGAAGTAGCCTGTCGCCGTTCCGCCCCGCCTGTCCGGTGCAAATGCCACTTGCCAGCGGGGCGGAAAAAGTGATATACTTACGGCATGATTACTCTGTTGATTGCCATCGCCGTTGCGAGCGGCGTTCTTTCGGTGTTCCATTTTGCGGTGGGGCTTGGTCTCGGCTGGTCGATCACGCTCGGCGTCGTCTCGTTCATCGCGTTTCAGGTGATCGTCGGCCTGCAGCTGCGCAAGCGCGTCATGCGCGACATGGAGCGCGTGCAGGCCATTCTCCTCGACGGACAGAAGAAGATCCAGGCCAAGACGCAGGCGTGGCAGTGGCGGCCGCCGAGCAGCATCGCCGCCGCGCAGAAGGAGATTTTCGAGGACACCAAGGTGTTCGTCCGCGAGGCGCTCGCCCAGACCGAGACGCTGCGCAGGTACCGTCTCTGGGTGCCGATGATCGACCGCCAGATCGCGACCGCCCAGCTCCAGCTCAACTGGATGGTCAAGGACTTCAAGCGCGTCGACGAGCTGATGCCCAAGGCGCTGATGATGGACCCGGCGATGGTCGCGATGAAGCTCGCGCGCCTCCAGATGCTGAACGCGCCGACGGCGGAGATCGCGAAGGCCTACGAGAAGGGCGTGCGCCGGTTCAAGTACAACCAGGCGGTTCTGCCCGCCGCGTGCTACACGTGGATCCTCGTCAAGCGCGGCGAAACCGACGCGGCCTTCAAGGCGCTGACGGCGGCCCTGAAGAACAGCGACAACGAGGTCCTGAAGGCGAACCACGTCCATCTGATGAACGACCGGCCCGCGCACTTCACCAACTCGGGCCTGGGCGACCAGTGGTATTCGCTCATGCTGGAGGAGCCGAAGATCAAGACCCAGCGTCAACGGAGCGTCTACCGGTGAGGACGCGCAAGGCCATCGTCCTGGCGGCCGGGCTGGGCACGCGTCTGCGGCCGCTGACGTGCGCCGTGCCGAAGCCGCTCCTGCCCGTCTGGGGCGAGCCGATGCTCGCGCGCGTCATCGCGCTGCTGCGCGGCTGGGGCGTGGACGACATCGTGGTCAACTGCCACTACCTCCACGAGCAGGTCGAAGAATTCGTCTCGCGTCTTGCGTCTGCGACGGATCCCGCCGATTCCTTTTCCATCCGCACGAGCTACGAGCCGGAGATCCTCGGCACGGGCGGCGTCCTGAATCCGTTGCGCACCTGGATCGGCGGTGACGACTTCTACCTCGTCAACGCCGACATCGTCGTCGAGGGGATCGACGCGAATCCGTTTGCGGAAACGTGGGGCGCCGACGAGATCGCGCAGTGCCTCGTTACGCGCGAAGGCCCGCGCACGGTCGAGGTGGAGCCGGAAAGCCGTTTCGTCACGTGCTGGAAGTCGCCCGATCCCGGCTGGGAGGGCACCTTCACGTACTGCGGCGTGGCGCGCCTCCGGGCGGACATCCTGAAGTTTGTCGCGCCGACAGGCTTTTCGACGATCGTCGCCGCGTATGAACAGGCGATGATGGAAGGGCGCTTCGTCCGGGCGGTGGAACCGGCGGACTTGATGTGGACGGACGCGGGCACGGTCGACAGCTATCTCGGCCTCAACCGGACGGCGGACGACAACGCGTTCGCCGACCTGCCGCAGCTGAAGGCGGCGGCCGCGCGGCTTCCGAGCGACGCGCCCGTCGAATTTCTCGGCGCGCGCGGGAGCGAGCGCGTCTTTTTCAAGCGGGGCGACGCGATCATCATCGTCTACGACGACGCGCACCGCGGCGAAAACGCGCGCTACGTCCACCACGCGAACTGGCTGAAGGTGCAGGGCGTTCCCGTGCCCGCGATCCTCGCCGATCTGCCCGAACTGAAGACGCTGGTCATGGAGAACGCGGGCGCGGTCGATCTGCAGCACCGCGTCGAAAAGGCGGGCGCGCACGCGATCGACAGCTACGTGCCCGTCGTCGAGGCGCTCGCCGCGTTCAATGCGCTCAATCCCGATTTCGAGCTGGAGCCGCCGTTCGACGCGGCGCTCTACCAGTGGGAGCGCGATCTTTTCGCGGAGCACTGCCTCGGCACGCGCTACGCGCGGACGCTACCGGACGAGGTGCGCGCGGAGCTCGAGGGCGTCGCGGCGAAGCTGCTCGCCGAGCCGCCGGCGCTCGTCCACCGCGACTTCCAGTCCACGAACGTCCTCTGGAAGAACGACCGCCTGTCGATCATCGATTTCCAGGGCATGCGGCGCGGGCCGGCGGCCTACGACCTCGCGAGCCTCCTCTACGATCCGTACGTTCGGCTGACCGACCGCGCGCGGCGCGCGCTCGCGGCGCTCTACGCGCAGAAGTCGGGACGCGGCGACATCGCCGCGGTGCTGCCGTTCGCGGCGGTGGAGCGGCTCGTCCAGTGTCTCGGCGCGTACG
>DJXI01000016.1:40798-41333 GCA_002449695.1 Verrucomicrobia bacterium UBA7008
CTCGCGGCGGCGGACGAGGCGGGGCTGGACGCGACGGGCGCGCTCGCCGAGGATCTGATCGCCGCGGAGCAGCGGCGCGGAAAGGACGCGCACGCGCACGGCTGCACGTGCGGACACGCGCATCACGGAAAGGATTGTCAATGCGGGCGATAAAATCCTTCATCAGCCGGGTCCGCAAGCAGGGCAAGAGGCGTCCGACGACCGTGAAGACGGTCGCGATGGGGCGCGCGCGCGAATTCGAGGCGTGGGATGTCGGCGAGGACACGTTCATTTTCGAGATCGGCATCCGCGACCATCTGAACGAGCGGCCGAGCGTGCTGATGGTCGAGAAGGGCCACCTGAAGCGCAAGACGCCCGGCCGCGTCATGACGATGACGACAGGCAACCATTCGGTCGCGGCGTTCCCGCTCCTCGACGGGCGGTTCTGGAAGTTTTCGCGCGTGCCGATGCTGAAGACGGGCGACGTGCTGACGAAGTGCATCCTCTGCGCGAACGTCATCAAGGACACGATCGAGATCTCCCAGCGCGACGTGCC
>DJXI01000016.1:41385-61732 GCA_002449695.1 Verrucomicrobia bacterium UBA7008
TCGAGATCTCCCAGCGCGACGTGCCGTGCAAGGAGCTGTTCAAGATGGACCGCTGGCTCCTGGAGACGGCGGGCTTCACGCTCGCCGACATCGTGATGGGCGACCGCAACGACGGCACGATCGAGCACTACCGGCGGCAGGGCCAGGAGTGGCGCGTCAAGCCGCTCGCGTGGACGGAGGCGGAGATGAAGGTGGCGCTCGCCGCCGAGAAGAAGCGCATCGCCGCGAAGACGACGTACTACCATTCGGCGAAGGGCGTGCACTTCCTCACGTATCCCGACTTCTGCCGGTTCGCCGCGCTCGCGGAGACGGACTGGGAGGCGTTCGTCAAGGCGCTGAAGGAGCTCGTGAGCGTCTTCGAAGGGAACCGCTATTCGTTCACGCGCATGCCGAAGTACCGCGGCCACCACGAGATCGAGCTCTTCGGCCTGCGGCGCGGCGTGGGGCTCGACCGCATCGTGCCCGAGCTGGAGCGGCTGAGCGAGGCGATCGCCCTCGGGCGCGTCACGCCGGCGCAGGTCGCGCCGCGGATGAAGGACATCGCCTCGCTCTACGAATCGCTCCTCACGCAGCCGGACCTCGCGGACGAGAACGCCAAGGCGTTCACGGAATCGCTCTACATGCACATCACGGGCGAGATCTACTCCATCGTCGGCGAGGGCGCGACGCCCGCGTTCGACGACCGCCGCACCGCGCTGCCGGGCGCGACGTTCGTGGACGGGCGGCCCATCTTCCATCCCGGCGTCGACGACCGCAACGAGGTGCTCCTGTCGAACATCCGCGCGATCGTCTCGAAGGACGAGGTCATCGAGTACGCCAACGTCTACGAGCTGCGCAACGACGTCGAGAACGTGCCCATCGGCAAGGGCCGCACGCGCGAGATCGTCTACAAGACCAACCGCAGCCCGATCGAGCGCAGCTTCATCGAGAAGCGCTTCACGAGCGCGAAGAAGGGCTATTCGAGCTACATGCTCGCGCGCGTCGAGGCGCTGAAGGCGCTCGGCATCGCCCTGAGCGACTACCGCATCCTGCGGCGGCGCGCGCACACGGGGCGCGGGACGCTCGACTACTTCATCCGCACGCGGCTCGAGGGCGAGCCGATGAACGCGATCCCCGCGACGTACTTCTGCAACATCGACGACTCCTCCATCGAGGAGAAGGAGTTCGTGCTGGCGCTCGCGCAGATGATGGGCGACGCGGCGGCGCAGAACATGGCGATGAAGAAGTTCGACCCCGCGACCGAGTCGCCGCACTACGGCGAGGGCAAGGAGATCTACGAGTTCGAGTACGACATCGTCAACGAGCGCGTCGTGCCCAAGAGCGTCTCGACGTGCTCGGTGCGCGGCAGCTTCGGCTGGCCCGACCTCTCCTACACCGACGAGAACCTGGCGGCGATCAACAACTTCTACCTCACCTGCTACGCGCACGCGCTCAAGACGTACCAGCGCCAGCACAACGTCACGATGGCCGAGCTCGCCGAGCGGTTCATGGACGGCTTCGAGTACCGCACGCACGCGATGGAGTGGCAGATCTCGGTGCTGCGCGACAAGTTCGAGGACTTCAAGCCCGGTCTGCCGCCCGGCTACCGGTTCGACCGCAAGTGGCGCTTCGTCATGTGGTCGCTCGAACGTCAGGAGCGCCGTCTGCACGTCCTGCGGCGCATGTTTTTCCGAAAAGTGGAGCTCATCGAAAATGAAGACATACGGAATCATCCCCAGCCGGTTCGGGTCGAGCCGGTTTCCCGGTAAGCCGCTCGCGCTGCTGGCGGGCAAGCCGCTCGTCGCGTGGGTCGTCGAGGCGGTCCGGAAGGCGAAGACGCTGGACGAGGTGCTGGTGGCGACCGACGACAGCCGCATCGCCGACGCGGTCGCGGCGTACGGCGGGCGGGCGGTGATGACGCCGTCGGAGCTGCCGAGCGGCACCGACCGCATCGCGTGCGCGGCGGGCGACTTCGCGGACGACGACATCCTCGTGAACATCCAGGGCGACGAGCCGCTGATCGATCCCGCGCTCATCGACGCGCTCGCGCTCAAGCTGCGGCTGGACGCGAAGTGGGACATGGCGACGGCGGTGACGCCTCTCGAATCGGCCGCCGACCTCGCGGCGAAGACCGTCGTCAAGGTCGTCCTCGACAAGGAGGACGGCGCGCTCTACTTCTCCCGCGCGCCGATCCCGTGCGACCGCGACCACGCGCCGGACCTCGCCTCGGGCCTCTACGTGCGCCATCTCGGCATCTACGCCTACCGCGGCGCGTTCCTGAAGCGCTACGTCGCCGAGCCGCGCTGCGCGCTGGAGGCGACGGAGAACCTGGAGCAGCTGCGCGCGCTCTACATGGGCGCGAAGATCGCGGTCGTGCGGACGTTGGACAAGGGTGTGGGCGTCGATACGCCCGAGGATGCCGAGCGTGTCGCAAAGATTCTCGCGTCTCGCGCCGCTTGAGCGGCGGGCGATCGCCCGGCGGGCGTTCGTGAACTCGCTGCCCGTCCTGATGGGCTACCTCACGATGGGCTTCGCGGCGGGCGTGCTGCTGTCGGTCAAGGCGCTCATCCCGTGCGCGCCGCTCTGGTCGGCGCTCATCGCGTTCGGCGCGATCTCGGGCACGCTGAGCTTCGCCGTCGTGCCGGCGATCGCGGCGAGCGATCCGTGCTATTCGATCGCCGTGCTGACGTTCGCGATCAACTTCCGCTACGCGTTCTACGGCTTTTCGATGCTGGGGCGCTGGCGCGGCATTCCGCTCCTGCAGAAGTGGTTCCTCGTCCATTCGCTCGCGGACGAGATCTACGCGCTCGACGTCGCCTGCCGCATCCCCGATCCGCTCAAGAACCGCTACTACTGCCTCTGGAACCACGCGCTCTGCGCGACCTACTGGGTCGTCGGCTCGACGGCGGGCGCGCTCGCGGGCGCGGCGCTGCCGATTCCCTCGCGCGGCATCGAATTCGCGATGGTCGCGCTCTTTCTCGTGATCTTCACCGACCAGATGAAAGGATGGTTGAAACGCCATGCCCTCTGACAACACGCTCTATCTGATCCGCGTCGTCGCGACCGCGTGGGCGGTCACGTTCTTTCTGCGCGCGCTGCCGTTTCTTCTCTTCGCGGGGCGCCGGCGTCCGCTGCCGCCCGCCGTCGAGCGCTTCGGCACGTTCGTCTCGCCCGTCATCCTCGCGGGTCTGATCGTCTATTCGTACGCGGGGCTCGAATGGCGCACGGCGTGGCCGTATCTCGCCGGCGCGCTCACGGTGGTGCTCCAGATCTGGAAGGGGAACGCGCTCTCCTCGATCATCGCGGGCACGGCGCTCTACATGACGCTGCTCGCGCTGACGGGCTGCGCGTCGGTGCCGGTCGCGCATCTCGAGTCGAAGGCGGCGCATCCGCTCATCCGCGTGACGACGTCCGGCCTGCGCTTCCAGGATCGGCCGGTCACGCCCGCCGAGGCGGTGAAGCTCCTGGAGAAGAACGGCGTGCCGAAGGACCAGACGCTGCACGTGCTCGTCGATCCCGACTTCGACGATCAGCAGGCGCTGTGGGTGTTCCAGCACAACTACCTGCACCGCGCGGGCTACGCGAAGGCGCTGCTCATGATCGGCGAGCGCCGCGCGTTCTCCGGCAGCGCGCGGCTGAAGGAGTCCTCCGCCGACGGCGCGGTCATCCCGTATGCGCCGCACGCGCCGAGGCCGCCGCGCCGCTAGGCGCGCGCGTTCCCGGCTTCCCGCCCGCGCGCAATTATGATATACTATTGACCGCATGAAGGCGAAGACGTTCATAGACCAGGTGGAGGTGCTGGTGCGCAGCGGCAAGGGCGGCGACGGCGCGATGTCGTTCCGGCGCGAGGCGCTCGTCGAGTTCGGCGGCCCCGACGGCGGTGACGGCGCGCGCGGTGGCGACGTCATCTTCGCGGCGAGCGAGCACGTCAATTCACTCCTCTCCCTTTATTACGACCCCAAGTGCTTCGCGCAGGACGGCGGGCCGGGCCAGGGCCAGAAGATGTACGGCAAGCGCGGCAGGGATCTCGTCGTGCCCGTGCCGCTCGGCACCGAGGTCTACGACGCGGAGACGGGGCTCTTCGTCGCCGACATCACCGAGCCGGGCCAGCGCGTCATCGTTGCGAAGGGCGGCGCGGGCGGCTTCGGCAACGTCCACTTCAAGTCGTCCGTCAACCAGGCGCCGACCGAGCACACGCCCGGCGGCCCCGCGGAGGAGCGGCGGCTCAGGCTGGAGCTGAAGACGATCGCCGACGCGGGGCTCCTCGGCTTCCCGAACGCGGGCAAGAGCTCGCTCCTGACGGCGCTCTCGTCCGCGACGCCGAAGATCGCGAACTATCCGTTCACGACGCTCAACCCCATCGTCGGCACGATCGTCTACGACGACTGGGCGAAGATCGCGATGGCCGACGTGCCCGGCATCATCGAAGGCGCGGCGAAGGGCGTCGGGCTCGGGCTCGCGTTTCTCAAGCACCTCGAGCGCTCGAAGGTTCTCATTTACGTCATCGACATGGCGGGCACGGACGACCGCGCGCCGTGGACGGACTACGCGGTCCTCAAGAAGGAGATCGAGGAATATTCGATGGAACTCGCCGAGCGGCCGAGCCTCGTCGTCGCGAACAAGATGGATGACGCGGCCGCCCCCGGCAACCTCGCGCGCTTCATCGACGAGACGGGCGTGAAGCCCCTCGCGATCTCGTGCGAAACGCGCGACGGGCTCGACGCGTTCAAGGCGGCGCTGCGGGATCTCGTGCAGCCGCAGTCGAAATTCCACCACACCCACGCCGCGCACGGCCTGGACCTGAAGGACATGCCGGACACGACGGGTGCGGAGATTCCCGCCGAGGCGATGAAGTTCGCGACGTTCCTGAAGCTGGAGAAGCCCAAGGCGAAGTCGCACCCGTCGCGCGGCAACATCCACTGATTTCATTCCCTCAAACCCCTACGAAAGGAGTACCCATGAAGATCAAGAGTCTGGTAATCTGCGCGGCGCTGGCGGTGGCGTCGGCCGTCGCGTCGGGCGCGGAGGCGCGGCTGGTGCAGGCGGACGGACCGAACTATCCGCGGGCGGACAGGTTCGTGACGCCGCTTTCCTGCTGTCTGGCGACGCCGGTGGCGCTGCCGTGGGGCGCCGACTGGGACGTGTGCGGGCTGCAGGCCGGCATCCTCTACAACGATGTCTCGCACATGACGGGACTTCAGATCGGGCTCTTTAACGTCACGGACTTCTGCTGCGGCGTGCAGTTCGGGCTCGTGAACGTCACGCGCCGGATGATGGGCGTGCAGATCGGGCTCGTCAACGTGATCCAGGAAAGCGACGTCACGTTCCTGCCGATCCTCAACGCCTATTTCTGATCCACACGGAGAAAGGAACATCAGCATGAAGAAGATTCTGTCAGTTGCATGCGCGGCGCTCGCGGGCCTCGCGCTTCAGGCCCAGGAGGCCGCCGCCTGGTCGACGACGGCGACGACCGTCGTCAAGAACGTCACGACGACCATCGTCGAGCAGGTGTCGTACGAGGTGCAGCAGAGCGCGCCGAAGAAGATCGCCGTGTTCGTGCAGAACCGCACGCGCGTCGCCGGGATGGACGACGAGATCGACGGCGTGCGCGACCGCCTCGGCGCGGCGCTCGCCGAGGTGGACGGCTTCGAGGTCGTCGATTCGGCTCAGGTCGCCGACGCCTTCACCCGTTACAAGGTCAGCGCGGCCGATGAGCGCGCGGGCCTCGTCGCCGGCGTCTTCACGGGCGGGTCGGTGCCGCGCATCGCCCAGATGCTCGGCTGCGACTACATCGCCGCCGCGACGGTGGTGAGCGCGACCGCGAACAAGCGTCCCCTCGGCGGGCGTCTGAGCACCGTCTTCACGCTGCGCATGACGCTGAAGGTGATGGACGCGACCGGCGCGAGCGTCGACGGCCTGCCGACGTGGGTGCGCCAGCTGCCGATCCTCGACGCGGGCGACGCGGACGCGATGGACTACTACCAGATGCTCTTCGACCAGTGGGCGACCGACGTGACGAAGGCGGTCGCGGCGAAGGCCCCGCGCTGGCGCCGGCCGGCGGCAGTCGCCGCGCCCGTGCCGTTCACGGTCACGACGACGATCGACGACGTGGTCGCCGCGCTCGAGAGCCAGACGAAGGGCACGCAGGGCGAGCAGCTGCAGGAGCTGCGCCGCGTCGTCGGCGGCGCGACGATCGAGCTGGACGGCGCGGTCATCG
Organism: Verrucomicrobia bacterium UBA7008; assembly: GCA_002449695.1. GTDB lineage: Bacteria > Verrucomicrobiota > Kiritimatiellia > RFP12 > UBA1067 > UBA1067. Next base: position 47,582 of record DJXI01000016.1, read on the forward strand.
GCTCGGCGCCCGGCAGCTTCCGCGCGACGCCCGGGCTCCATCAGCTGCGCGTGACGCGCGAGTGGATGAAGCCGTACGCGGCGACGGTCACCGTCTACGAGGGGCTGGCGCTCCAGATCGCGCTCGAAATGAGCGACGAGGGCATCGCCAAGTGGGGCGGCGTCGAGGCGCTCCGCGCCGATGTCGCCCGGCGCTATGCGGATGCGGCGCGCGAACGCGGCGTCAAGATCAACGTGAACCTCGATTCCTCCGGCTGGCACGACGTCGGCACGGGAGATGCCGGTTCCGTCATCAACAACATCGTCCGCTAGGGTGCGCCGATGACGGCCCGTGTCCATCCGTGGATTCTGGCGGCGGCCGGCGCGGCGGCGCTGGCGACGGGCTGCGTCTCGGTCGACCGCGACGCGGCGCGCGCCGTCGATGCGCTCCGGCGCGGCGACAGCGCCCCGGCGCTCGCGTGGAGCGGCGAACTCGCGCGCGACAGCCTCTATTCGAAGACGCTCGGCACGGTGGAGCTCGCCCGCGTGAACATGCTCGCGGGCAACGACGCGGCGGCGGCCGACGCGTATCGCGCGGCGGTGGACACGGCGGTCGACCGCAGGGAATCGGCGCCCGTCATCCGGCTCGGCGACGTCGGCAACACGGTGCTCGCCTCGACGGTCACGGACGACCGCACGCGGCAGTATCAGCTCGCGCCGTACGAGCTCAACCTCGCGCTCGAGCACGGCATCGTGACGCAGGCGGCGGCCGGCCGGCGCGAGGACGCGCTCGTCGACTGCCGGCTCGCCGTCTACGTGCAGGACAATCTGGCCGAGACGTACGGCGCGGACGCGGTGAAGGCGCAGACGTCGACCAATTCCCTGGCGCAGAGCCTCTACGACAGCAACGCGGCGGCGCTCAACGAGCTGATCGCGGCGACGCGCAACTCGTGGGAGAATCCGGTCCTCTGGTGGCTGACGGGTGTTCTCTTCGAGGCGGACGGCGAATTCGACAGCGCGCAGCAGAGCTACCGCAAGGCGGCGGCGATCCGTCCCGACTGCCCCGTCTTCGCGGCGGATGCGGCGCGCGCGGCGCGGACGCCGGCGGCCGGCCGGGCGAAGCTCGCGGTCATCGTCGGCGACGGCTTCGTCTCGCGGCGGCAGTCGCTCAAGGTGCCGATTCCGATCTACACGGGCATGTCGTTCGACATGCCGATGTACAGGGACGCGGCGTACGTGCCGCGGCAGGTGGCGCTGACGGTCGGCGGGCGGGCGGCGGGCGTCGCCGCGCCCGCGCTCAACATCCAGTCGCTCGCCTCGCGCGACCTGAAGGAGCACATGCCGGGCGTGATCGCCCGCAACCTGACGCGGGCCGCCGTCCAGGCGGGCGCGCAGGCGGCGGTCAACGCGGCCGGCAACGACTACGCGAAGCTCGCCGTCTTCGTCGGCAACGCGGTCGTCTCGGCGCTCCGCGCGGCCGATCTGCGCAGCTGGGTGACGCTGCCGCAGGGCGAACAGGTGTATGTCGCGCACGATCTCGCGCCGGGCGTGTACGACGTGCGCGCCACGGCAGGCCCGTTCTTCACGGCGCAGACCGTCGCGCTGAAGCCGGGCGAAACGAAAGTCATTTACCTCAACCTCATGGAGTAAAAAAACGATGAAAACACTCACGACACTGGCTGTGGCGGCCGCCCTCGCGCTGGGCGTCGCCGGATGCGTGGAAACCGCGGGCACGCGGGTGACGATCAACACCGACACGGGCGACGCGTCGGTGCTCGAATGCTCGACTCGGCTGGCGGGCAAGATGCGCGTCGCGCGCATCACCTACGGCGACGTCGCGGGCATCCGCAAGGCGACGGTGACGCTCGAATCGCAGACGCACCGGCGGCTCGAGCTCCAGGCGCGCCTGGTGTGGGCGGACGCCGACGGCACCGATATCGACGCGGACGCCAAGCCGTTCCGCGCGCTCGTGCTGGACGGCATGGACGTGACCACCGTCACGGGCCTCGCGCCGAACGACCGCTGCGTGACGGCGCGTCTCCAGGTCCGCGAGACCGACACCGCCGACTGAACAACCGACCGTTAACGAAAGGAACAGAAAAATGAAAGCAATTCTGATTGGAACCGCCGCCGCCCTGCTGCTGGCCGGCTGCGCCACCCCGACCGCGCGCGAGACGCAGCTCGACCGCCGCGCGCTGACCGCCGCGCTGGAGCCGCAGGACGTGCGCCGCACGGTGGAGAAGATGGTCGATTCGATGCTCGCCGACCAGGAGTTCATCCAGGAGGTCGGCGGCAGCCGTCCGGTGCTCGACATCTCGGGCATCAAGAACCGCTCGACGATGCACATCGACATGACGTCGATCACCGACTCGATCCGCACGAAGCTCCTGCGCTCGCGCCGCTTCCGCTTCATGGACCGCACGACGGCCGCCGACGACCTGGCGTTCATGAACGACCAGGCGCTCAACGGCATGACCGATCCGACGAAGGCGGTGCAGACGGGCCAGCAGTCGGCCGCGCAGATGTACCTCTACGGCGCGCTCACCGAGATGCGCCAGCAGGTCGGCGGCGTCACGGACCGCTACTACAAGTTCACGCTCAACCTCAAGGATCTCCAGTCCGGCGAGATCATCTGGAGCGACGAACAGGAGATCCGCAAGGAGCAGACCCGCTCGACGTTCGGGCTGTAGGCGCGCGCGATGAAGAAATGGAACGTGGCCAGCGTCCGCGCCGCGAAGGGCGTGCAGAAGCTGGGGTGCTGCACCGCGTATGACGCGTGTTTCGCGCGTCTCGCGGATGCGGCGGGCGTGCCGATCCTCCTGGTCGGCGACTCGATGGGCAACAACGTCCTCGGCTACGCGACGACGCTGCCCGTCACGATCGAAGAGACGCTGTCGGCGACGGCGGCCGTCGCGCGCGGCGCGAAGGACGCGCTCGTGGTGGCGGATCTGCCGTTCGGCAGCTACCAGTGCGGCGACGACCGCGCCGTGGCGAACGCCGTCAGGTGCCTCCAGGCGGGCGCGGACGCCGTCAAGCTCGAAGGCGGCGAAGCGTTCGCGCCGCTCATCAAGCGGCTGACGACGGCGGGGATCCCCGTCCTCGCGCACGTCGGGATGATGCCGCAGAGCGTCAACGCGTACGGCGGCTTCCGGAAGCAGGGCAAGACGAGCGAAGCGGCCGCGCAGGTGATGCGCGACGCGCGCGCGGTCGAGGCGGCGGGCGCGTTCGCGGTCACGCTCGAATGCATTCCGTCCGCGCTCGCGGCCGAGATCACGGCCGCGCTCAAGATCGTCACGATCGGCGTGGGCGCGGGTCCCTCGTGCGACGCGCAGTGGCTCGTGATGCACGATCTCCTGGGACTCAACGAAACGCCGCCGCCGTTCGCGAAGAAGTACGCCGCGCTCGCGGAAACCGTCCGCGGCGCTTTTGCCGCGTACGTCGCCGACGTCGCCGCCGGACGCTTTCCGGCGTGAGGCCGGCGCGCGAGGAAAAGAAGATGGACAGTCTGAACAGCTACATCGACCACACGTTTCTCAAGGCGGCGGGCGACGCAGGCGCCGTGCGGCAGCTCTGCCGCGAGGCGAAGAAATACGCGTTCGCGTCCGTCTGCGTCAACCCGTGCGAGGTGAAGCGCGCGGCGCGCCTCCTGAAGGGCTCGCCCGTCAAGGTCTGCACCGTCGTCGGCTTCCCGCTCGGGCAGAACGCGACGGCCGTCAAGCTGACGGAGGGCGTGCAGGCGATCCGCGACGGCGCGGCGGAGCTCGACCTCGTCATCAACGTCCGCCTTTTGAAGTACGATCCGGCGGCGTGCCGGGCCGAACTCGATGATTTCGTCGGTCTCTGCCGCGCGGCGCGGCCCGACGTCGTGTTGAAGCTCATCATCGAATGCTGCTATCTGACGGACGCGGAGAAGACGGCGGCGTGCCGGATGGCGAAGGCGGCGGGCTTCGATTTCGTCAAGACGTCGACGGGCTTCGGCACGGGCGGCGCGACGGTGCACGACGTGAAGCTGATGCGCCGGGCGGTCGGCCGGAAGATGGGCGTCAAGGCCGCCGGCGGCATCCGCACGCGCGCGGAGGCGGAGGCGCTGATCGCGGCGGGCGCGACGCGCCTGGGCTGCTCGTGCGGCGTGGCGCTCGTGACGGCACCCGACGGCGGCAAAAAATGATATACTAAAGGAAACGATGAAGAACGACACGGACGAGATCCTTTTCCCGCCCCCCGGAAAGACGCCCCGCGACGACACGGCGGCGGTCATGAAGTTCTACAAGCTCGCGAAATCGTTTCCGCGCGAGGTGCTGGCGGAGGCGAAGGAGGTCGCGGCGCGCGCGAAGGGGGCGCGGCGCGGCAGGCGGCTCGACCTGCGCAAGAAATTCATCTTCACGTGCGACCCGGTGACGGCGCGCGACTACGACGACGCGCTCTCGTTCGAGAAGGATCTGCGCGGCAACCGCATCCTCGGCGTGCACATCGCGGACGTCTCGCATTTCGTCCGGCCCGGCGGCGCGCTCGACAAGGAGGCGTACAAGCGCGCGACGAGCGTCTACCTCGCGACCCAGGTCGTGCCGATGCTGCCGGAGGCGCTCTCGAACGGCGTCTGCTCGCTCGTCCCGGGGGAGGACCGCCTGACGTTCAGCGTCTTCATGACGTTCGACAAGTCGGGCCGGATGATCAAGCGCACGTTCGCGAAGTCGGTCATCAACTCCAAGGCGCGCTTCACGTACGAACAGGTGATGCGGATCCTCGCGGGCGGCCCGCACCGGGAGGCCCGGCGCATCCGCGCGATCCACGCGCTCGCGCAGCAGCTGCGCGCGGCGCGGTTCGCGGCGGGCGCGCTCGACATCGCGATCCCCGAGGCGGAGGTGCTTCTGGACGACGAGGGCGAGATGACGGGGATCGTGACGCGCCCCTACGACGAATCGCACCAGATGATCGAGGAGTGCATGGTCGCGGCGAACGAGGCGGTGGCGACGGAGCTGTGGACGAAGGGCGTCAAGATCGTCGCGCGCCTGCATGAGCCGCCGGACCCGGAGAAGATCCAGCTGCTGCGCGAGGAGATGCGCTCTCTCGGCGTCAAGGTGGGCGCGATCGAGAACCCGAAGGTCTTCGCGCAGCTCCTCCAGACGATCAAGAAGAGCCCCCTCTACCCGACGCTCGCGACGATGGTGCTGCGGTCGATGAAGCGCGCCGTGTACGCGTCGTCGGACATCGGCCACTTCGGCCTCGCCAAGAAGTTCTACGCGCATTTCACGTCGCCCATCCGGCGCTATCCGGACTTGACGCTCCACCGGCAGCTGGCGGACTACCTCGCCCGGCCGGCGTCGGCGCGTCGGCCGCCGGCGCTCCTGGCGAAGTGGGCGGAGCACGCGACCGAGCGCGAGCAGATCGCGACGGACGCCGAGCGCGGGCTCGTGGAGATCAAGAAGTTCCGGCTCATGGAGGCGCAGCTCGCTTCGCGGCAGATTCTCGACTACGACGCCGTCATCGTCAAGTGCCGGCCGTTCGGGTGCTTCGTGGAGATTCCCGAGCTCGCGGTCTCGGGGCTCGTGCACGTGAGCCAGCTGTCGCGCCGGTTTGTCCGTTTCAACGAATACGATCACAGTCTCAGCGCGCCCGGCGGGGGGAGCTGGCGCGTCGGCGACCGGCTGAAGGTGCAGGTCGCGAAAGTGGATTTCCGCGAACGGCGGATCGATTTCACACCGGCGGGCCGTTCCGCCGGCCAACCCCGCAGGGAAAGGACAAGACGCACATGGAACTCTCCATCCTGATCAACAAGTTCAACATCAAGGGGCGCCTGGTCTCGCTCCAGCCGTTCGGCAACGGCAACATCAACGACACCTTCCTCGCCATCTACCGCAACACGTTCAGCGAGACGCAGGTCATCCTCCAGCGCATCAACCGCGCCGTCTTCCCGCGCCCCGAGGAGATCATGCAGAACATGCACGAGGTGACGAAGCACTGCCACGAGAAGCTGGAGGCCGACGCCGAGAGCGGCCGCGACGACCGCGTCTGGCAGATGCCGCGCATCATCAAGTCGAAGGAGTCGAAGGACTACGTGACGGACGACAAGGGCGAGGTGTGGCGCGTCATCACGCGCATCATGAGCGCGCACGCGTTCGACCTCGCGCAGGGGCCGGAGCACGCGATGGAGTGCGGCGCGGCGCTCGGCCACTTCCACTACCTCATCAGCGACATGGATCCCGAGACGATCAAGGATCCGCTGCCCGGCTTCCACATCACCTCGCAGTATCTCGCCGCCTACGACCGGACGCTCGAGTCGGCGGACGCGAAGGAGCTGCTCGGCGCGTCGATGGAGGCCAAGCGCATGGCGAAGTTCATCGAGGAGCGGCGCGATCTGGCGCTCTGCCTGGAGCAGGCGGAGGCGAAGGGCGAGCTCGCCCGGCGCATGTTCCACGGCGACCCGAAGGTGAACAACATCATGATCGACGACGTGACCGGGAAGGGCACGGCGATGATCGACCTCGACACGGTGAGCCCGGGCCTCATCCACATCGACTTCGGCGACGCGCTGCGGTCCATCTGCAACCCGGCGGGCGAAGAGGAGACGAACCTTGCGAAGGTCGTCTTCGACGAGGACCTCTGCACGGCGTTCTGCAAGGGCTACATGCGCGAGGCGGGCGCGTTCCTGACCGACGCCGAGCGCGAGTACCTCTTCGATTCGATCCGCCTGCTGCCGTTCGAGCTGGGGCTCCGCTTCTTCCAGGACTACCTCGCGGGCGACGTCTACTTCAAGGTGAAGCAGCCGGAGCAGAACCTCAACCGCGCGCGCGTCCAGTTCCGCCTGTGCGAGTCGATCGAAGCGCGCGAGCGCTCCATCCGCAATCTTCTGAAGAAGCTGTAAGGCGCCGCGTGCGCCGGGACCGGAGGACCGCATGAATCACGCGATCGACAATCTGGGCTTCGCCCGCGTGGACGTGGACCGGCAGACGCGGCAGGGCGTCGGCGAGGTCGTCTACGGCGCGGGCAAGAGCGCGGCGCAGATCGTCGAGATCCTCCGCTCGCTCGCCGCGCACGGCCAGTCGCCCGCGCTCGTCACGCGGCTCGACGCGGCGAAGGCGGCGGCGGTCGCGGCGGCGATGGGCGCGGACTTCACGTATTTCGCGGATGCGCATCTCGGCCGTCTCGGCGCGAACCGCCCGGCCGACGGCCGCGGCACGATCGCCGTCGCCTGCGGCGGCACGAGCGATCTCCCGGTGGCGGAGGAGGCGGCGCGCACGGCCGAGGCGCTCGGCAACACGGTCGTGCGGCTCTACGACGTCGGCGTGGCGGGCCTCCACCGGCTCCTCGCGTGTTCGGACGCGCTGAAGGCGGCACGCGTCGTCATCGCGGTCGCCGGCATGGAAGGGGCGCTGCCGAGCGTCATCGGCGGTCTCGTCGCCGCGCCGGTCATCGCGGTGCCGACGAGCGTGGGCTACGGCGCGTCGTTCGGCGGCGTGGCGGCGCTTCTCGCGATGCTCAATTCGTGCGCGGCGGGCGTGAGCGTCGTCAACATCGACAACGGCTTCGGCGCGGGATTCCTCGCCAGCCGCATCAACCATCTGGGAGAGGCGACATGACGACGCTCTATCTCGACTGCGCGATGGGCGCGGCGGGCGACATGCTCGCGGGCGCGCTTCTGGAGCTGCTGCCCGATCCCGACGCGGCGGTGCGCGCGTTCAACGGCTTCGGCATTCCCGGCGTTGCGTTTGCGCGCACGCGCGTGGAAAAATGCGGCCTCGCGGCGACGCACCTTTCCGTCACGGTGCACGGCCACGAAGAGCACGAACACGCGCACGATCACGAACATCACGATCACGCGCACCACGCACACCGGCGGCTGGCGGACGTGTTGGCGATCGTCGACGCGCTCGCGCTGACGGACGCCGTCAAGGCGCACGTGCGCGCCGTCTATCAGGAACTGGCGGCGGCGGAATCGCGCGCACACGGCTGCGCGGTGGGCGAGATTCATTTTCACGAAGTCGGCGCGGCGGACGCGATCGCGGACATCGCGGCCGTCTGCTGGCTGATGGACCGTCTGCGGCCGGACGAGGTGGTCGCCTCGCCCGTTCACGTCGGGTCCGGCACGGTACGGTGCGCGCATGGCGAGCTGCCGGTGCCCGCGCCCGCGACATCGTTTCTGCTCGAAGGCGTGCCGACGTACGCCGACGGGCAGATCCGGGGCGAACTCTGCACGCCGACGGGCGCGGCGCTCCTGAAGCATTTCGTGCAGCGCTTTGCGCCGCAGCCGCTCCTGCGGACGACGGCGATCGGCGCCGGCGCGGGCCGGAAGGATTTTCCGCGCGCGAACGTCGTGCGCGCGCTCTTCGGCGAATCGGGTGCGGGCGCGGCGGCGGACGACGCGACGATGGTCGAGCTGACGTTCACGGTCGACGACATGACGGGCGAGGAGCTCGCGTTCGCGCACGAGCGGCTCGTTGCCGCGGGTGCGCGGGACGTCGTGTTCGCGCCCGTGCTGATGAAGAAGGGGCGGCCCGGGCAGCTCGTGATCGTGCTCGCGGCACCGGCCGAGGAAGATGCGGTCGTCGCGGCGATCTTCCGCCACACGTCGACGCTCGGTCTGCGCGAAACGCGCTGCCGCCGCCACGTCCTCGCGCGCGCGATCGAGACGGTCACGCTCGCGGACGGAACGGTCTGCCGACGCAAGGTCGCGACGGGCGCGGGCGTGCGCCGCGCGAAGTGGGAAGCGGACGATGTGGCGGCCGTGGCGCGGAAGGACAATCTCTCGCTGGGCGAAGCCAAGACGAAAATCGAGGAAGGAGCGAACACATGAGCGGAATCAATCTCTCGCGGCGCACACTCTTGAAGTCGGCACTGCTGGGCGCGGGCGCGGTGGCGGTCGGCGGCACGGGCGCGGCCGTCGCGTCGGCGGTCGGCCGTCGCCTGTTCGGGTCGGAAGACGCGGCCGTCGCCGAGGCGTGGCGGCTCATCGAGGAGGAGGGGGCCAGCCGCGTCATCGTGCGCGGCGGCGAAATCGCCGCGGTCGCGAAGGGGCGCGGCGTGCGGCCGATCCTCGCGCTTCTGGAGACGGACGGCGCGGCGCTCGAAGGCGCCATTGTCGTCGACAGCGTGGTGGGACTGCCGGCGGCGGCCGTCGCGGTGAAGGGCAAGGCGGCGAAGGTTCTGGCGCGCACGGCGAGCGAACCGGCGCGCGACTTCCTGACGCGCAGCGGCGTCCCGCTGGAGGCGAAGGTCGTCGTGCCGAACATCCTCAACCGCGATCTGACGGGCGTCTGCCCGCTCGAAGCGAGCCTCGTCGCGCTGAACGGCGCCGGTCCCGACGCGCTCGTCGCGCAGGCGTACGCGACGCTGAACACGCTGCGCCACCGTCCCGTGGCGTGAGGCGGCGGCGAAATCGCCCTTGAAACGCGCGGCGGAAAAAGGTATACTATTCCTCAATGGCGAAGATTAAACTGACAAAGACCGAGCTCAAGGCGCAGACGGACGCGCTCAAGCGCTTCCAGCGCTTTCTGCCGATGCTGCAGCTGAAAAAGCAGCAGCTGCAGAGCGAGATCGCGCAGATCGTCGCCAAGGCCGAGGCGGTCGGCGCCCGGGAGCGCGCGGCGCGCGAAGACCTCAACCGCTGGGTGGGGCTCATCGCGACCGACGAGCCGCTCGTGGCGGGGCTCGTGAAGGTGAAGAGCGTCAACACGGGCGAGGCCAACATCGCGGGCGTGCCGATCCCGACGTTCGAGTCGATCGAGACGGATGTCAAGGAAGTCGACCTGTGGGCGACGCCGGCGTGGGTCGACAGCGCCGTGGACGTGACGACGAAGATCCTTTCGCTCCAGTGCGAGCGCGCGATCTACGACGAGCAGCGCCGGCGCGTGACGGCGGAGCTGCAGACGACGAGCCAGCGCGTCAACCTGTTTGAGAAGGTGAAGATTCCCGAATGCAGGGAGGCGATCCGCGTCATCAAGATCGCCCTCGGCGACGAGCAGACGGCGGCGGTGACGCGCGGCAAGATCGCGAAGTCGCGCGTGCCGGCAAGCGAGGAGGTGAGCGCATGATCGTCCCGATGAAACACCTCGACCTGCTCTGCATCGCGGCGGAAAAGGACGCGACGCTCGAACAGCTGCGCGCACTGGGCGCGGTGCATCTCGATCTCGCGTCGGCCCAGGGCGCGGCGGTCGCGGCCGCGAAGGGCGAAATCGCCGACGCGGAAAAGGCCGTGCGCCTCATCGAAAAATTCCGCAAGGAGCTCGGCGCGGACGACGGGAGCCGCCGCCCCCTCGCGGTCGCGGATGTTCTTTCCCGCGCGCGCGATCTCGACGCGCTCAAATCGTCGGCCGACGAGCTCGCGCGCCTGGTCAAGGCGTATGCGCCGTACGGCGACTTCGATCCCGCGCTCGCGCAGAAGCTCCTCGATCAGGGCATCGATCTCGCGTCCGTCGCGGAGCTGCCGGAGAAGCTGCCGCCGAAGCGGCTGAGCGAACTGGAGAAGGAGCTGGCCGACACGCGCGCGCAGATCGCGGCGCGCACGGCGGAGCTGGCGGCGGCCGACGACGCGGCGATTCTCGCGGCGTATCCCGCGCTCGCGGACCGGCTGGCGTTCGACGCGGCAAGGGAGCTGATGTCGACGCAGGGCGCGATCGCGTTCATCGACGGGTGGGTGCCGGCGCCGAAGGTCGCGGCGCTCGTCGCGGCCGCGCAGGCGAACGGCTGGGGCACGCTTCTGCGCGATCCGGCCGAGGGTGAGGTGCCGCCGACGCTGATCGAGCCGCCGAAGCTCTTCCGTCCCGTGACGGCGCTCTTCGCCGGGCTCGGCATCGCGCCGGCCTACACGGAGTCGGACGTCTCGGTGCCGTTCTTCTGCTATTTCACGATCTTCTTCGCGATGCTCGTCGGCGACGGCGGCTACGGCGCGCTGATTCTCGCGCTGACGATCGCGGGATGGATCCGGACGCGTGGCCGCCGGACGCTCCTGGCGAAGAGCTGGCTGACGCTGCTGACGGTCTTTTCGTCCGCGACGGTGCTGTGGGGGCTTCTCTCCAACACCTGGTTCGGCGCGGGGCTGCCGTGGTGCGCCGAATGGCCGACGGTGAAGTGGCTCGCGGATCCGAGCTACCACAACATGATGTTCCTGTGCTTCACCATCGGCGTGTCGCATCTGATGGTCGCGCGCATCTGGAGCGGCCTGTCCATCCTCAACGACCGGCGCTGCCTGTCGCAGTTCGGCTGGGCGGGCATTGTCCTCTTCATGTATCTCGTGACGAATGCGATCGTCGGCATCTTCCCCGGGATTCCCGCGTGGAGCTTCTGGATGTTCGGCGTCTCGCTCGTGCTCGTGTTCGGCTTCACGCTGAAGGGCGACGAGCTCAAGACGCGCGGCGTCGAGCTCGGCATGCTGCCCTTGAACATCATGAGCGCGCTGGGCGACGTCATCTCCTATGTCCGCCTCTTCGCCGTCGGGCTCGCGTCGGTCAAGGTCGCCGAGAACTTCAATTCGATGGCGCTGTCGATCTTCGGCAGTACGGACCTCGTGTGGCTCAAGCCGCTCGCGGCCGCGGGCATGATCCTCGTGCTGCTGATCGGGCACGGGCTCAATTTCGCCATGGCGGGGCTGTCGATCCTCGTCCATGCCGTGCGTCTCAACACGCTGGAGTTTTCCAACCACAAGGGTGTGACCTGGGCGGGTTACGCCTACAATCCCTTCACGAAAAAACTAAAGGAGCAAGCGAAATGAACGAAACAGCATTGGTCATCGCAGGCGCAGTCGCCTGTCTGGGTATGAGCGCCGCCGGGTCGGCGTTCGGCACGGGGTTCGCGGCGTCGGCCGCCGTCGGTGCGTGGAAGAAGTGCTATGCGGCCGGAAAGCCCGCGCCGTTCATCCTGCTCGGCCTGGTCGGCGCGCCGATCACGCAGACGCTCTACGGAATGATCCTCATGTTCCTCATGTTCCTGAAGCGCGACGTTCCCGGCGTGGGCGTGCCCTGCATCATCCTCGGCGTGTTCGCCGGGCTCGGCATCGGTCTGTCGGCGCTCTTCCAGGGCCGCGCGGCCGCGGCGGCCTGCGACGCGCAGGGCGAGACGGGACAGGGCCTGACGAACTACTTCGGCGCGCTCGGCATCGTCGAGACGGTCGCCATCTTCACGATGGTGTTCGCGATCATCGCGATCATGTTCATCAAGTAAAATGCGCCTGAACCCGAAAAGGGGATGGTTCGCGGCGTTCACGGCGCTCTTCGCCGTGTGCGCCGCCTATGTTTTCTGGGGGACGTGGAGCACGGACATGGCGCCCGTCATGCCGGACTGCGCCACGTTCTATCCGCCCGACTGGTTCCGCCGGTGGGTCGTCGGCTGGCTGGAGAACGGCAAGTTCGCGCCGCACGATCTCAAGAATTTTATCGGCACGCCGTTCTTCTGGCAGGAGCTTCAGTACGCGCTCGCCCTCTATTGCGCGGGGCTGGGCCTCGCCTATTTCTTGCGCGGGCGCGGCCTCGGGCGGCTCGCGGCCTACGGCGCGGGGCTTCTTCTGGCGTTTTCGGGCTACTGGTGCTCGCTCTTTTCGGCGGGCCATCTCGGCTGGTTCCAGTGGATGACGTATGGCGTCTTCGCGTTCGGGCTCATCGACCGCGCCCTTGCGAAGGGCAAGTGGCGGCATTGGATTCTCCTGGGCGCGTGCCTTGCCTGGGGATCGATGAACCAGCCGGACCTCTGGCTCCTATTTAGCGTTTTTACGGCCATTTACTTTATTTATCGCACAATCGTCTGTGTGCGCGCGCGGGGGACAGACCCCGCAAACCGCGGGGACAGACCCCGTGAAACCGTGGGGACAGGCCCCACAAAATTGTTTTGGACGCGGTGGATCGCGGGCGGCGCGGCGGCGCTGGCGGTCTTCGTTGCAATCGGCTTTCCGAGCTTCAAGTCGGCCATCGTCCATGATCTCGCGGGGCGCGACAAGCAGATCGAATCGGGCGAGACGCTGTCGGCCGACGCGGCGAAGAGCGGTGACGCGCGGTGGATTTTCGTGACGAACTGGTCGCTGCCGCCCGAGGACACGGCGGAGTTTTTCGTTCCGCGCATCCATGGCGACACGAGCTGCCCGATCACGCTCGCGCTCGGCAGCCGCGTGACGGGCGTGACGCCCTACTGGGGGCGGCTCGGGCGTCCCTTGAACGCGCCGTCCGGCAACTACCGGCAGCATTCGCTTTATGTCGGCCGCGTCACGATCCTCCTCGCGATTCTGGCGGTCGTGCTGGCGGTCGTGCGCCGAAAGAAGGTTGGGGACGGGAGACAGGAGACGCGCGACGTGATGTTCTTTGCCGTTGCGGCCGTCGTCTTCTGGCTCTTTTCCCTGGGGCGGTTCTGCGCGCCCGTCTACCGGCTCGTCTACGCGCTGCCGATGGGCGACTATCTGCGCGCGCCGGTCAAATGGCATCACCTGACGGAATTCTGCCTCTGCGTACTCGCGGGCTACGGCCTTGCGGCGCTCGGGCGGCTCCTCGCCGAAAAGACGCGGCTTCCCGTCCGCGTCATTTCGGCCGCGCTCGGCCTCGTCGTGCTGATCGGCGCGTGCGACCTCGCGCGCATCGACCGGCTTTACTGCGCGCCGCAGCCGGTGCGCGCTGACGTGCAGCTGGCCCACGCCCATCTGATCGACACGCCGCAGGGTCGTGCGTACTTGAAACAGAACAACATCCGCGTCCTCGGCCGCTGGCAGCAGATCGCCGCGCTCGGCCTGCCGCGCCGGCCCGAGGAGCCGCTGCCCGCCGATGCGCTTTCGTCGCGTCCGGTCGCCGTGACGAGCGTCCTGTCGGCGGCGGGCACGCTCCTTGTCCTCGCGTTCCTCGTTCTCGCCGTCGCGGCCCCCCGGAGGTTCGACCGATGAACGAGGCGGACTTTTTCGCGCTCGCCGCGCGCATCTTCGGCACGGACGCGTCGACGCTGACGCGCGCGACGGCCTACGGGTCGATTCCCGGCTGGGATTCGGTCAACCATCTGCGGCTCGTGATGGAGACGGAGAAGGCGTTCGGCGTGCGCTATGCGCTCGAACGCATCCCGTTCCTGCTCACGCTCGCGGATTTTTTGACTGAAGGTTCTGAACATGCATATCCGCAATCGTGAACATGCGTATCCGCGTTTGTGGATACGCATGTTCGCAAAAGAGGTCTGTTCCCAACGTTTTTTAACGCAGAGGCGCAGAGCCGCAGAG
>DJXI01000009.1 GCA_002449695.1 Verrucomicrobia bacterium UBA7008
AGAAATCTTAAGAAAATCTTAAGATAGTCTTAAGATAAAATTAAGGCGGCGTCAATAATTCTTTCACTTTGGTGCCCAAGGACGGCCGGAATTATGATAAAATATACCCTTACATTTCAAAACTAAGGAGAAAACGCACACATGAAGACGACGAACAAGAAATTGGGGAAATGCCAGGTTGAACTGACGGTGACGCTCGATGCCGACGAGACGAAGGCCATTGTCAAGGATGTGGAAAAGGCGTTCGTGCGCGAGGCGAAGCTGCCCGGGTTCCGTCCCGGCAAGGTGCCGATCGAGCTGATCCGCAAGGAGTTCGCGCAGGGCCTGAAGCAGGAGACCGACCGCGCCATCTTCCAGCGCAACATCGCCGCCGCCGTCAAGGACGCCGCGCTTGACGAGGTGGCTATCGCCGACGTGAAGGACATCACCTTCAACGCCGAGGGCGCGAGCTTCGTCGCCACGATCGACGTCAAGCCCGTCTTCAAGCTCCCGGCCTACAAGGGCCTCAAGATCGAGAAGAAGGATACGGCCGTTTCGGACGAGACGGTCCAGGATCACCTCAACCGTCTGCGCATGGCCTACGCCAAGTACGAGGACGCGAAGGAGGGCGAGGCCGTCGCGGACGGCGATTTCATCCAGATCGACTACGCCGGCACCGTCGGCGGCAAGCCGATCCTCGAGATCGCGCCCGACGCGAAGATCGTGGCGAACGGCACGGGCTTCTGGACGCAGGTCGAGGAAGGGCGCTTCCTGCCCGAAATCCTCGATGCCGTCAAGGGCATGAAGGCGGGCGAGACGAAGGAGGGCGTCAAGGCGACGTTCGACAAGGAAGCCGCCCCCGAGGGCCTCAAGGGCGCGAAGGCGCTCTACACCGTCACGCTCAAGAGCTTCCGCCGCCGCATCCTGCCGACCGACGCCGAGTTCATCGAAAAGGCCAAGGCCGAATCGCTCGACAAGCTCGCCGCCACCGTGCGCGAGCAGCTTGAGAAGCAGGCGACCGAGCAGGAGGCCGTCCGCCGCGAGAACGAGGCGGTCGAGCTGCTCCTCAAGAAGGCCGATTTCGACGTCCCGCCGTCGCAGGTGCGCCGCGCGACCGACGGCTACCTCCAGCAGCTCGCCGAGCGCGCGCAGTATTCGGGCCTCAACGCGGAGTACTTCGAGAAGAACCGCGACAAGATCATGAAGGACGCCGAGGAGTCCGCGACGAAGCAGGTGCGCCTGTGGTACCTCATCGACGCCATCGCCGAAGCCGAGAAGATCGAGGCGAAGGACGAGGAGAAGGGCAAGAAGGTCATCGATTTCGTGCTCGCGAACGCGAAGTGAAGTTCGTGATTTCGTGAGGAAAGACAAATGAACTCTTACATGATTCCGTATGTCGTCGAGCAGACGGGCAAGGGCGAGCGGACGTACGACATCTACTCGCGCCTCCTCCTCGACCGCATCGTGTTCATCTCGGGCGAGGTGAACGACGAAATGGCGAACGCGATCGTCGCGCAGCTGCTCTTCCTCCAGTCGCAGGACGCGAAGAAGCGCATCAACGTCTACATCAACTCGCCGGGCGGCTCCGTCACGGCAGGCCTCGCCATCTACGACACGATGCAGTTCGTCTCCTGCCCGATCGCGACGTACTGTGTCGGCCAGGCCGCGTCGATGGGCGCGGTGCTGCTGACGGCGGGCGAGAAGGGCCAGCGCTATGCGCTGCCCAACGCGCGCATCATGATCCACCAGCCGTGGGGCGGCGCCGAGGGCAAGGCGAGCGACATCGAGATCACGGCGCGCGAGATCCTGCGCCTGAAGGAGAAGCTGAACGAGATCCTGGCGAAGCACGCGGGCCGCACGATGGAGGACGTCGTGCGCGACACCGACCGCGACCATTTCATGTCCGCCGAGGAGGCGTGCGCATGGGGGCTCATCGACAAGGTCGTCGAGGCGCCGGCGTCATGAAGGAGCTGACCTGCTCCTTCTGCGGGCGCAGTTCGCGCGAGGTGTCGATCATCCCCGGCGCGGACGGCAACATCTGCGTCGACTGCGTGCGCCACGCGAACGAGATGGTCGAGCGCCACACGCGCCAGAGCGAGGCCGCGCCCGACCTGCCGCCCACGCCGACGCCGCGCGCGATCAAGGAATTTCTCGACCAGTACGTGATCGGCCACGACGAGACGAAGAAGGTGCTCGCCGTCGCCGTCCACAACCACTACCGCCGTCTCGAGGCGGCGCAGGCGGCGCGCGCCGGCAAGGCCGCGAAGAAGAACGATCCCTTCGCCGGCGTCGAGATCGAGAAGTCGAACATCCTCCTCATCGGGCCGACCGGCACGGGCAAGACGCTTCTCGCGCGCACGCTCGCGAAGGTGCTCGGCGTGCCGTTCGCGATCGGCGACGCGACCGTTCTCACGCAGGCGGGCTACGTCGGCGAGGACGTGGAGAATCTCGTGCGCTACCTCCTTCAGAACGCCGACGGCAACGTGGAGCTCGCGAAGCGCGGCATCATCTACGTCGACGAGATCGACAAGATCGCCTCGAAGACCGACAACGTGTCGATCACGCGCGACGTGTCGGGCGAAGGCGTGCAGCAGGCGCTTCTGAAGATCGTCGAAGGGACGATCTGCCGCCTGCCGCCGAAGGGCGGGCGCAAGCATCCCGACCAGGAGTACATCGAGGTCGACACGTCCAACATCCTCTTCATCTGCGGCGGCGCGTTCGTGGGGCTCGACAAGATCGTCGCCGCGCGCACGGGCCGGCGCGCGATCGGCTTCTGCGGGGACGCGGCGGACGACGCGACGGACGGGAAGAAGAAGGAGAAGGCCGGCGAGATCAACGCGCTCGACGTGCGGCCGGAAGACCTCGTCAAGTTCGGCCTCATTCCCGAGTTCACGGGGCGGCTGCCGATCATCACGTCGATGAGCGAGCTGACCGAGGACGACCTCGTGCGCGTCCTGACCGAGCCGAAGAACTCGCTCGTCCGGCAGTACCAGAAGCTGCTGGCGATGGACGGCGTGGAGCTCGTCTTCGAGACCGACGCCCTGCGCGAACTCGCCCGGACCGCGCTCGCGCGCAAGACGGGCGCGCGCGGCCTCCGCGCCGAAATGGAGAAACTGATGACCGACATCATGTACGAAGCGCCCGGCAACGACAAAATGACGCGCGTGACGGTGGATGTCGCCATGATCAAGGAAAAGCTCGGCTGAGCCATGCAACTGACACTGCTCAAATCGAAACTGCACCGCATCCGCGTGACCGAGGCGTGCCTCGACTACGAAGGGTCGCTGTCGCTCGATCCCGACGACATGGAGGCGGTCGGGATCGTCCCGTACGAAAAGATCCTCTGCGCCGACGTCGAGAACGGCAACCGCTTCGAGACGTACGCGATCGAAGGCGCGCGCGGCAGCCACGTCTGCTGCCTCAACGGCGCGGCCGCACACCAGGGAAAGGTCGGCGACCGGCTGATCGTGATGGCCTTCGCCCGGCTGACGCCGGAGGAGGCTCAGGGCTTCGTCCCGCGCGTCAGGCACTTCAAGGACTGACGGCGTGACGACGCTCGCGCTCGCTGTCCTGGTCGTCCTGTTCGTCCTTTCCGCGTTCTTCTCGGGGTCGGAAACGATCCTTTTCTCGCTCACGTCCGTGCAGCGCGCGCGCATCCGCGCCCGCGACCCGCGCGCCGACCGGCGCATCGCCGCGTGCGTGGACGATTCCGCGCTCCTCCTGGCGACGCTCCTCGTCGGCAACACGCTCGTCAACTTCGCCATCGCGACGATCGGCTATTCGCTCTTCGCGTCCGCGCTCCCGCGCTGGGGCGGCTTCCTCGCCGTGCCGGCGATGACCGTCTTCCTGCTCCTCTTCGGCGAGATCACGCCCAAGCGCCTCGCGCTGCGCCACGGCGAGCGGCTGGCGCCGGCCGCGGCGACCTTCCTCGTCTTCTGGCGCGCGATCCTCAAGCCGTTCAGCCTCCTCTTCCGCTTCTCCGCGCGCGCCTACGCGGGCGCCATCGCCGAGGAGCGCCGCGCGCTCTCCGACGCCGAGCTCGTCAGCGTCCTCGAATCCGCCGCCGAGCGCGGCGATTTTGCCGCGGACGACGCGGAGATGATCGCGGGCGTGCTGCGCCTCTCCGAGATCCACGCCAACGACGAGATGACGCCGCGCGTCGATTTCGAGGGCTTCGACTCCGACTATCCCGACGCCGTCCGCCAGGAGCGGCTCGCGCACGCGCGCCACCGCTACCTGCCCGTCTACCGCCGCACGCCCGACGCGATCGAGGGCATCATCGACCGCACGACGGGCAAGATCGAGGACGCGCTCTTCGTGCCCGAGCAGGTGACGCTGGACGATCTCCTCTTCACCTTCCGCAAGTCCGGCAAGCCGATGGCCATCGTCCTCGACGAGTACGGCGGCACGGCGGGCCTCATCACGCTCAACGACGTGCTGGAGCTGATCATGGGGCCGTCCGTCTTCGGGTCGGCGAACGACGAGCCGTCCATCCGCCGCCAGTCGCGCAACACGTGGATCATCGACGGGCGCGCGAGCCTCGACGAGATCAACCGCGAACTCGACATCGAGCTGGAGGCCGAGGACGCCGACCGCCTCGCGGGCTGGGTCGCGTCGACCGCCGAGCGTCTGCCGCACGTCGGCCAGCAGATCGAGGCGCAGGGCTGCCGCGCGACGGTGCTCAAGCGGCGCGGCCGCCGCGTGACGCTCGTCCGGCTGGAGGTGCTGAAGCATCCCGAGACCGACACCGACGAGGAGCTGCTGGCCGAGACGGACGAGCAGGTCGAGAAGACCGAGGAGGACGAGGTATGACGGTGTCGATCCTTCTGGCGCTCGCGATGGTCGCCGCGCTCGCCGTCGCCGCGTTCTGCGCGGGGGCGGAGACGGCGTTCCTCTCCGTCAGCCGCGGACGGCTCCTGCACCTCGCGCGCGAGGGGAGCGCGGCGGCGAAGATCGTCAAGGCCGCGATCGACGACATGACGGCGACGATGACGTCGCTCCTCGTCGGCAACAACCTGGCGGCCGTCGTCTTCTCGTCCGCGTCGGCGGCGCTCGCGGCGCGTGTCTTCGCGGATTCGGCCGCCGCGCGCACGGTGTGGTCGGTCGCCGCCGCGTTCACCGTGCTGTATCTGAGCGAATTCCTGCCGAAGCTCCTCTGTTCGACGCGGCCGCTCCGGCGCATCCTCGCGCTCGCGCGGCCGTACCGCGTCTTCGCGCTCGTGATGGCGCCGCTGACGGCGGTGGCGACGGCGGTCACGTCGCTTGCGGCCGGACGCGCGCGCCGGGCCGACGCGCAGCCGCCCGTCACCGTGCACGATCTCCTGCGCATCCTGGAGGACCGCAAGAACGGTGTGCGGCTGACCGACTTCGAGTCGGCGCTCATCTCGCGCATCCTCGTCCTGCGCCGGAAGGGCCAGGCCGTCACGCCCGAGGCGCTGCTGCGCGCGCTCGACGACGAGGACGCGTGAGGCGTGCGAATTTGCGCGAATTTGCGCCTTACGGACGGGCGGAGATTGTGATATAATACTTTCCTCTGTGCACATTCCGCGCAGAGATGAAAGGACAGACAACATGAAGGCAATCGTTTCGCTGATCGCGCAGGTCATCACCTGCGCCGTGTGCATCGTCGTGGGCTGGATGCTCAAGGACAACTGGCCGCAGGAGAAGCCGGCGGCGAACCCGATGGCGGCGATGGCGGGCCAGGCGCAGACGGTCGCCGTCACCAACGTCGAGATCCGCGCCTACAACAAGCCCGAGCGCTTCGTCGCGCACGCCGAGCCGGTGCAGGAGGTCGATCTTCTGCCGCAGGTCGACGGCTACATCCAGAAGATCACGTTCAAGGAGGGCGACACCGTCCAGGCGGGCGACCTCCTCTACGTCCTCGACGACGAGCGCTACCAGGCCGTCGTGAACCAGCGCAAGGCCGACCTCGAGGCGGCCGAGGCGGAGGCGCGCCGCGCCCGCCGCTACTACGAGCGCATGCAGAACGCCGACGAGCGCGGCATCACGCAGCTCGAGCGCGACAACGCCGAGGCCGAGAGCGAGCGCGCGGCGGCGGCGGTCCTTCAGGCGAAGGCCAACCTCATCGTCGCGGAATACGACCTCAAGAAGGCGCGCGTCGTCGCGCCCATCTCGGGCCAGATCGGCAAGACCGCCGCGCACGTCGGCGACTACGTGGCCCCCTCCAAGGGCGCGCTCGCGAAGATCGTCCAGATCAACCCGATGCGCATCACCTTCCCGCTCACGGACCGCGCGTACATCGCGTGGCGCGAGGCGCAGAAGAAGGGCATTGACGAGGCGTTCCGTCTGCGCCTCGTGCTGGCGGACGGCAGCGAATACGACCAGCAGGGCACGTTCGCGTTCGACGACAACACGATGAGCAAGGAGACGGCGACGATCCAGATGCGCCTCTCGTTCCCCAACCCGGACCGCCTGCTCATCCCCAACAGCTACGTGACGCTCCTCACCGACTACCAGGATCCGCCGAAGTACCCGAGCGTGCCGCAGAGCGCGGTCTTCGACATGGCCGGCGGCAGCCTCGGCGTGTGGGTCGTGAAGGCCGACGGCACGGTCGAGGCGCGCGCCGTGCAGACGAAGGACGCCTACCTCGGCTGGTGCCCCGTGCTGGAGGGCCTCGCGGAAGGCGAGACGGTCGTCATCTCGGGCGTCGCCAAGCTGACGCCGGGCGCGAAGGTGCGCGACGTGGCGCCGACGGCGAACGAGGACATCACGGCGGACTTCAAGCCGCGCGCGGAGGACTGAGGCGATGAAACTTTCGATCCGCAAGGCGGTTGACGAGATCAAGACGTTCTCGCGCACGTTCGTGGAGCGGCCGCGCTTCGCGATGGTCATCGCGATCGTGCTGACGCTCGCGGGCGTGATGGCGATCTTCAACCTGCCGATCGCGCAGTACCCGCAGCTGACGCCGCCGGAGATCCGCGTCACGTACAACTACCCCGGCGCGAACGCGCGCGAGGTGATGAACACCATCGCCACGCCCATCGAGGACGAGGTCAACGGCGTCGACGACATGATCTACATGTCGTCCGAATCGGGCGACGACGGCTCCTACTCGCTGACGATCTCGTTCGAGGTCGGCACCGATCGCGACATGGATCTCGTCAAGGTGCAGAACCGCGTGAGCCAGGCGGAGCCCAAGCTGCCGACGGAGGCGCGCCAGCTCGGCGGCCGCGTGCGCGCGCAGTCCACGGACTTCCTCGGCTTCATCTCGCTCATGTCGCCGAAGGGCACGCACTCGCGCCTGGCGCTGTCGGACTACGCCTACCAGAACATCCAGCCCGTGCTGCTGCGCGTGCCGGGCGTGGGCGAGACGACGATCTACGGCCCGAAGCTCGCCGTGCGCGTGTGGCTCGACCCGCAGCGCATGGCCGCGCAGTCGATGAACTCCGAGGAGGTCATCGCCGCGATCTCGCAGCAGAACATCCAGGCGTCGCTCGGCGCGGTGGGCGCGTCGCCGACCGAGGAGCACGGCGCGTTCACGTACTCGCTCATCGCCAAGGGCCGCCTGATGACGCCCGAGGAGTTCAACGAGATCGTCGTGCGCCGCGACGAGGCGGGCGGCCTCGTGCGGCTGAAGGACATCGCGCGCGTGGAGATCGGCGAGCAGAACTACTCCTTCTCCGGCCAGCTCAACGGCGGCAACACGATCAACATCGCCGTCAACCAGAAGCCCGGCGCGAACGCCATCAAGTCGATGAACATGCTCCTCGCGGAGATGAAGCGGCTGAAGGAATCGTTCCCGGAGGACATGGACTACACGATCCCGTACGACGCGACCGACTACGTGCGCAAGTGCATCCGCGAGATCGTCGAGACGCTGCTCATCACCTTCGCGCTCGTCGTGCTCGTCTGCTACATCTTCCTGCAGGACTGGCGCGCGACGCTGATCCCGTGCATCACGATCCCGGTGTCGATCTGCTCGACCTTCATCCTGATGGCGGTCCTGGGCTATTCGATCAACATCCTGACGCTCTTCGGCCTCGTGCTCGCGATCGGCGTCGTGGTGGACGACTGCATCGTCGTCGTCGAGCGCGTCCAGTACATCATCGAGACGCGCGGCTACAACGCGAAGGAGGCGACGATCCAGGCCATGAGCGACGTGACGGGCGCGGTCATCGCGACGACGCTCGTCCTGCTCGGCATCTTCGTGCCCGTCGGCTTCATGTCGGGCATCACGGGCCGCATCTACCAGCAGTTCTCGGTGACGCTGTCGGCGGCGGTCTGCTTCTCGACGCTCTGCGCGCTGACGCTCGCGCCGGCGCTCTGCTCGCTCCTCCTGCACGAGGCGCGGCCGTTCCGGCACGGCCCCCTGGCGTGGTTCAACGCCGGCATCGACAAGTTCAAGGGGCTCTTCGTCTTCCTCTCCAAGGCGCTCGCGCGGCGGCTCATCCTCGCGGCGATGCTCCTCGTCCTCACGATCCTCATGACGTGGCAGATGTTCAAGGTGACGCAGACCTCGTTCCTGCCCGACGAGGACCAGCGCGTCGTCTTCGTCTCGATGGAGATGCCCGAGGGCACCACGATGAAGCGTTCGCGCGAGGTGTCGCTGCGCGCGACGGAAATGCTGCTCGCGCTCACGAACGAGGTCAACTCGGTCATGTCGATCAACGGCTTCTCGATGGTCGGCGGCCGCGGCGAGAACGAGTCGACGCTCATCGTCGATCTCCGGGACTGGAGCGAGCGCCGCCGGCCCGAGCAGTGGGTCAAGAACCTCATCCCGAAGATCAAGGGGATGCTCGGCGAGATCCCCGAGCCGGCCGTCCAGGTCTTCGCGCCGCCGGCGATCCCGGGCCTCGGCATGGACAACTCCATCGACGTGCGCATCCAGGCGAAGGAGGATACGGACGCGCTGAAGCTCGACGACGTCAAGAACCGGATGCTCGCGAAGCTGAACGCGCTGCCGAACGTGATGGCGGCGTTCTCGGGCTTCACGGCGAAGACGCCGCACCTGCGGCTGGAGATCGACCGCACGAAGGCGGAGATGTTCCACGTGCCGGTCGCGACGGCCTACGCGACGCTCCAGAACTACCTCGGCTCGCGCTACGTCAACGACGTCAACCTCGGCACGCAGGTCAACCGCGTGACGGTGCAGTCCGACTGGTCGGGCCGCGCGACGCCGGACGCGGTCGGCGGGCTCTACGTCCGCTCCGACACGGGCGCGATGGTGCCGGTCGGTTCGCTCGGCACGATCTCGCGCGAGGTCGGCCCGCGCACGATGTCGCGCTACCAGATGTATCCGGCCGCCGCGCTGAAGGTCATGCCGAAGCCGGGCGTCGCCTCGGGCGAGGTGATGCAGTCGGTCAAGGCGCTCCTCGAGGCGGAGCTGCCCGAGGGCTACGGCTTCGAGTGGTCGGGCATCACCTTCCAGGAGCAGCGCAACGCGGGCTCGACCGCGCCCTTGATCGCGCTCGCGATCCTCTTCGGCTACCTCTTCCTCGTCGCGCAGTACGAGAGCTGGACGATTCCGCTCCCCGTGATGCTCTCCATCTTCGTCGCGACCTTCGGCGCGCTCCTGGGGCTCAAGCTCTTCGGGCTGTCGCTGTCGGTCTATTCGCAGCTGGGCCTCGTGCTCCTCGTCGGCCTCGCCTCGAAGAACGCGATTTTGCTCGTCGAGTTCGCGAAGGAGAAGCGCGAGCAGGGCCTGTCGATCGTCGACGCGGCGGGCGCGGCGGCGGGCGAGCGCCTGCGCGCGATCCTGATGACGGCGCTCACGACGCTCCTCGGCACGCTGCCGATGTGCATGAACCTCTTCTTCCCGAAATGGTGCTTCCCGGGCGCGGGCTGCGCGAGCCGCAACGCGATCGGCATCACCGAGTTCTTCGGCATGGCCGCGTCGGTGGTGTTCGGCGTGCTGCTGGTGCCGGGGCTCTACGCGCTCTTCCAGACGTGGCGCGAGCACATCAAGCGCGTGTTCGAGTACCTGTCGGTGCGCGCGTTCCGCGCGCGCCAGCTGAAGAGCCGCGCGGCGGAGGAGAACGAGGGCTAGCCGCGGCGGTGGCAACGCCGAATGGGAGGGCCGCGCTCCGTCGCGGCCACATATGACGGACGGGACAGAGCCCGTCCCTCCCTGATGCAAATCAAACCCTTTAATTGCCGGAGCAATAGACCGCTCGCTATGCTCGCTGTTCTAGATCGCTCACTGCGTTCGCTTGTCTAGATATTCTAGATTAGCTCGCGCGCTGCGCGAGCGTACTAGATTAGCGTCCGCAAGGACGCGGTCTAGCGTAGCGAGCAAAGCGAGCGGTCTAGAATTCCTAGATTAGCTCGCGCGCTGCGCGAGCGTACTAGATTAGCGTCCGCTTGCGGCGCGGTCTAGCGTAGCGAGCAAAGCGAGCGGTCTAGAATTCCTAGTCGACGTGGCGCGGCCGATCATTCAAGAAGAATCGCGGCAAAACCGCCGCGTTTTTTTGATATACTATCGGGCGCAATGATTGACAGCAACTGGTTGAAGGAATACGCGGAGAAGGTGCGCAAGGCCGATGCGATCGACCCGGCGCTCTACCGCAAGTACGGCGTGAAGCGCGGTCTGCGCAACGACGACGGCACGGGCGTGCTCGTCGGATTGACGACGATCGGCAACGTGCACGGCTACGTCGTCTCGGAAGGCGAGAAGCAGGCGGTGCCGGGCCAGCTCTTCTACCGCGGCATCAACGTGGCGGACCTCGTCGCGGCCGACCGCCGCGAGCACCGCTACGGCTACGAGGAGGCGGCGTATCTGCTCCTGTTCGGCGACCTGCCGACGGCGCGGCAGCTCGCGGAGTGGAAGAAGAAGCTCGGCTCCTACCGGGTCCTCTCGGACGGCTTCAAGGAGAACGCGATCTTCTCCAACCCGTCGAAAGACATCATGAACTCGATCGCGCGCGCGGTCCTCTTCGCGTACGCGTTCGACGACACGGGCAACCCCGACGACCTCGCGCTCGAGAAGTGCCTCGACCAGTCGGTCGAGATGATCGGCGCGCTGCCGACGATCGCGGCGTACGCGTACCAGGCGAAGGCGCACTACCACGGCGGCGCGTCGCTGATGATCCGCAATCCCGATCCGAACAAGTCGACGGCGGAGAACGTGCTCGCGCTCATCCGCGAGGACGGCCGCTACACGAAGCTGGAGAGCGAGACGCTCGACCTCGCGCTCATCCTCCACGCGGAGCACGGCGGCGGCAACAACTCGTCGTTCGTCACCCACGTCGTCACGAGCGCGTTCACCGACATCTATTCGTCGCTCGCGGCGTCGATCCTGTCGCTCAAGGGCTCGCGCCACGGCGGCGCGAACCTGCGCGTGATGCGCCAGATGGACGAGATCAAGCAGAAGACGAAGAACTGGCGCGACGCGAAGCAGGTCGGCGCGTACCTCGAAAAGATCGCCGACCGGAAGGCGGGCGACGGCACGGGCCTCATCTACGGCCTCGGCCACGCCGTCTACACGATCAGCGACCCGCGCGCGCAGCTCCTGAAGCGCAAGGCGCGCGAGCTCGCGAAGGCGAAGGGGCGGATGGACGAGATGCGGCTGTTCGAGCTCGTCGAGTCGGAGGGCCCGGCGATCATCAAGTCGCGCCACCCGCGCGCGGAGGACGTCTGCGCGAACGTGGACCTCTACTCGGGGTTCGTCTACGAGATGCTGGGCATCCCGCGCGACCTCTACACGCCGCTCTTCGCGATCGCGCGCTGCGTCAGCTGGTGCGCGCACCGCATGGAGGAGCTCGTCAACAATGGACCGATCATCCGTCCCGCGTACAAGCCGCTCTACCGCCTGCGCGACTACGTGCCGCTCAAGGACCGCCGGGAAAGCCGGTAGCGCGGACATCCCGCGCGTCAGAAAAACGGAGGAAACAGTCATGATGCCGATGAAACTGGTTGCACGGGCGGCCGGCGCCGCGCTGTGTCTGGGCGCGCTCCCCGTCCGGAGCGCGGACGCGCCGACGGCGACGTTCCGCGCGTTCACCTACGAAGGCCGCGAGGCGCTCGCGCCCTGCGACGCGGCGACGGAATTCCGCAATCCGGTCATCGGCGGCATGTCGCCCGATCCGGCGGTCACGCGCAAGGGCGACTGGTTCTATCTCGCGCAGTCGTCGTTCGCGTACTGGCCGGGCATTCCCGTCTGGCGCAGCCGCGACCTCGTCGACTGGTCGTTCGTCGGCTACGCGATCGACCGCCCGTCGCAGGCGTCGTTCCGCCCGGGCGTGGGGCTGTCGCGCGGCGTCTTCGCGCCGGACATCAAGTACAATCCGTACAACGACACGTTCTATCTGCTCGTCACGCTCGTCGACGCGGGCGGCAACGTCCTCTTCAAGACGAAGGATCCGGCGGCGGGCTGGAGCGAGCCGATCCCGCTCGGGTTCGGCGGCATCGACCCCGGCATCTATTTCGAGGACGCCGAGACGGCCTACATCGTCAACAACGACGACGCGCCCGGCAACCGGCCGGAGTATCCCGGCCACCGCACGATCCGCTGCCGGCCGTACGACCTCGTGCACGACGTCTGCCAGAACGACCGCGAGACGATCCTCGTCAACAAGGGCATCCGCCCGGAGGAGAAGCCGATCTGGTGCGAGGGCCCGCACCTCTACAAGATCGACGGCCGCTACTACCTCATGACCGCCGAGGGCGGCACGGCGGACGGCCACTGCGAGGTGATCTGGACGGGCTTGGGGCCGACGGGGCCGTTCACGCCGTGCCGGGTGAACCCGATCCTCACGCAGCGCGATCTGCCGCCCGGCCGCCCCGATCCCGTCGTCGCGGCGGGGCACGCCGATCTCGTCGAGACGCCGGACGGCGAGTGGTTCGCCGTGTTCCTCGGCATCCAGCCGTACCGCGCGCGCGGGCGCAAGTTCGCGAACACGGGCCGCAGCACCTTCCTGCTGCCGGTCACGTGGACCGGCGCGGGCGCCGACCGCCAGCCGGTCATCCTGCCGGCGGGGCGCGAGATTCCGCGCGTCCTGCCGAAGACGCCGTTCCAGCGCCGCGCGGCGGCCGCCGGGACGGTCGGGCGGCCGGTCACGGGCAATATCGTCTGCCGCGACGATTTCACCACGCCGGAACTGGATCCGCTGTGGATCCAGGTGCGCACGCCGACGGAGACGTGGGCGCGGACCGGCGACGGCCTGCGCCTCGCCGCGCGCGCGGAGGACCTGGGCGGGACGGGCAATCCGAGCTATCTCTGCCGCTGGGTGAAGAACATGTCCTGGACGGCGGAGGTGACGGTCGATTTCGCGCCGCAGGGCGCGCGTGATTTCGCGGGGCTCGCCTGCTACCAGAACGAGCGCCATTTCTACGCCGTCGGCGTCGCGCAGGGCGCGGACGGACGGCGCGCGGTCCGCGTCCGCAAGGTCGACGGCGAGACGGATGTCACCGTCGGCGAGGCGGCGCCGGACGCGGCGGGCCCCGTGCGCGTGCGCATCGACGCGGATGCGGGCGTCGTGCGCTTTGCCTTCGCGGCCGCGGGCGGCGCATGGCGGCCGGTGGCGGGCGTCGAGGACGCGACGATTCTGTCGACCGACCACGCGGGCGGCTTCGTCGGCGCGACGGTCGGCTGCTTCGCCACCGCCGCGCGCTGAGCGGTTTCGTATGGAGGAGCTCGACCGCATCCTGATCGTCGAAGACGACGCGACCATCCGCACCATCCTGGAGATGGCGCTGCTGGGCGCGGGCTACCGCCACGTCACGTGCGCGTCGCGCGGCGACGAGGGGCTGGCCGAGGCGCGTCGCCTGCGGCCGGACCTGGTGCTGCTGGACGTGATGCTGCCCGGCCTGGACGGTTTCACGATCGCCGCGCGGCTGCGCGCGGACGCCGCGACGGCCGCGACGCGGATCATCATGATCACGGCGCGGACGGAGCCCGAGGACATCGTGCGCGGGCTGGAGGCGGGCGCGGACGACTACGTGACCAAGCCGTTCGACCGTCCGGTGCTGCTCGCGCGCGTGCGCGCCGTGCTGCGGCGCGGGCGCGGCGCGGCGGAGCCCGGCGGCTTCGAGGGCCTTGCGCTCGACGAGGCGGCCCACACGGCCCGGCTGGACGGCGCGGAGCTGAAGCTCGCGCCCGGCGAATTCCGCATACTCGTCCTGCTCGTCGAGAACCGGGGGCGGGTGCTGACGCGCGCGCGCATCCTCGACGCGGTGCTGCGCGACAGCGCGCAGGCCGTCACCGAGCGCACGGTCGACGTCCAGATCGCGAACCTGCGGCGCAAGCTCGGCGCGTGGGCGGACCACATCGAGACCATTCGCGGCGTGGGCTACCGCATCCGGAGCGTGGCGCGATGAAGGCCCTGATCGCACCGGTCGCGGCCGCCGCCGGCCTTGTCGCCTTCGTCGCGGTGTTCCTCGTCGAGGCGACGGCGTTCCGCGCGGCCGTGGCGGGCTGGGCGGAGCACGATCTGCGCGAGCGCACGCGCCTGGCGGCGGCGACGCTGGCAGAGCCGCTTGCGACGGGGGACTTCGCCGCGCTGGGCGCGTTCGGGGCCGCGTGCGCCGCCGACGGCGTGCGGCTGACCGTCTTCAGCGTGCCGGGCGGCGGGCTCGTCTTCGATTCGCTGGCGGCGGGCGCGGCGGCGCCGGAGGCGATCTACTGGACGGAGCCGAGCGGCGGCGAGCACGCCGTCCGCCTGGGGCTGCCGCGCGCGCGCGTGCTCGCGCCGTTTCACCGTGCGCGGCTCGGCTTTCTGCTCGCCGCGCTCGTCGGCGGCGCCGGCGTGCTGCTCGTGACCGTCGTGACGTACCGGCAGCGCGCGCGCCTCGCGGAGATGGCGCGGCTGGAGCGCTTCCGCCGCGATTTCATCGCCGACGTGTCGCACGAGATCAAGACGCCGCTGACGGGCATCCTGGGCGCGGCGGATCTGCTGGCGGAGACGGCGCTGGACGCGACGCAGGCGCGGCTGACGGGCCTGATCACGAAGGAGTCGACGCGGCTGAACGCGCTCGCGCAGTCGATCCTGGACCTCGCGCGGCTCGAACGCGCGGACGACGCGCCGGCGCGCCGCGAGACGGATCTGCCCGGTCTCGTCGGCGAGGTGGTGGACGGCCTGCGGGAACGCGCGCGGGCGCGCGGCGTGGAGATCGTCTTCACCGGCGGCCCCGCGGCGCCGGTCCGCTGCGACCCGCGTCTCGTGGCCGAGGCCGTCGCGAATCTCGTCACGAACGCGGTGCGCCATTCGGGGGCGCAGGAGGTGCGCGTCACGGCCGCGCGCGCGCGCGTCGTCGTCGAGGACCGCGGCGTCGGCATCCCGCCCGAACACGCCGCGCGCATCTTCGAGCGCTTCTACCGCGTGGATCCGGCGCGCGCGGCCGAGTCGGGCGGCGCGGGGCTGGGGCTCGCCATCGTCCGGCGCATCGCGCGGCTGCACGGCGGCGAGGTGACGTTCGAGCCCGTCCGCCCCCACGGCGCGCGCTTCGTGCTGACGCTGGGCGAAAAGTGACGTTCCTTAACATTCCGTTAACATCGGCCGGCTATACTGTGCGGCATCAACGAAATCAAAAGGAAAGGAAGCAGAACCATGAAGATGACAAACAGCGGAATTCTGGCGGTCACGGCGGTCGCGGCGGCGGCCCTCGCGGTCATGAGCGCGTGCGGCGGCGCGGACGACAAGACGAACGCGAGCGCGAAGTCGAGCGAGGCGACGGTGACGACGAACGACAACGGGTCGGTGTCGCGCACCTTCGTCGAATGCAACGTGACGACGAACGGCAGCATGGTGACGGAGCGGCGGCGCGAGACGCGCACCACGCTGGACACCGCGGGGAACATGCTCGCGACGTCGACGAGCGAATACGCCCAGAGCTATCCCGTGGGCGACGTGGGAATCGTCCCGTGCGCGGCCTGCACCGGCGGCGAAGACGAGGCGGCCGCGCCCGCGAACGACTCGTTCCTGGGGCTGACGTTCGGCGCGACGTTCGAGGGGAGCGACTTCGTCAGCGACGCCGAGGAGCCGACGCTGCTGCGCGCGGCGTTCAAGCCGAAGAAGGCGCTCGCGGGATTCGACGACTACTACGTCTACGTGACGCCGAAGACGCACAAGGTGGCCAAGGTGTTCGCGTGTGCGCGCGAGGCGGTGGAGCCGGGGGCGCGCTGGCGGCGGCACTACCTGATCGAGGCGCTGGAGAAGCGCTACCAGACGTGGGCGCGGCTGTGCAGCTACAGCCGTCCGCGCTATGCGTTCGATCTGGGCGGCGGGCGGTGTGTGGTCGCCTGTCTCGCCGGCGCGTCGCGCGACTACGAGACGGTTGTCGCGGCGTGGGACGACGCGGTGCTGCAGGCGGCGGCGGAGGAGACCGAGGCGATCCGGGCCGAGGCGCGCAAGGCGGCCGCAGAGAAGCGCAGCCGCCGCGTCACGGAGGCGGCCGAGGCCTTCTGAGGCCGCCCGCGCGGCAGTCCATCTCGCCTCGCCAGCGAAGAAAAAAATTGGGGAGCCTCCCAGAAAAACCTTGGAGGTTCCCCATTTTTTCGGGCACAAAAACGGAAACACCACTGTAAACAAAGGGTGAAGTGGCGATTTTCATTTTGCGATAAGTGAAAATCGGGTAGCGGAACGCGGAGGCGTTTCCGTGCGTGGGTTAGAAATTGTGTGGTTTCAGACCGCCGTCATCCCGTGTTCAGCCCGAAGACTTCCCCACCGTGGCACATCCGCCGCGCCATCTGACTGGGGGAACGCGCCATCTGACTGGGG
>DJXI01000007.1:0-23780 GCA_002449695.1 Verrucomicrobia bacterium UBA7008
CCCCCCCCCCCCCCATTTGCAGGCTGCTTGCGCTTAAACGCGCTTATTTGTCAGCTTGTAGGCGGTCATTTCGCAGTTTTCTAGGAAAGGCCGCGATGTGGAAGACCGCCATAGTTTGCATCACATTGTTGACTGCGCAGAACCTTTGCGCGGCGGAGACGAACGGCGGTTCTATGGTGTTCTTTGGCGAGATTCTGCTCACAATCGCGGCGGCGGTCGGGCTGGCTGTCGCCGTCGCTTATGTCGCCGGCTGCTTCGGAAATGAAGTAGAAGAAGAAGTCGAGACCGAAGAAGACGAATCCATTTCACGTTAACAACGGAGAAAAACAATGAAACTGAAAGACATGATTGGTTCCATGGCGTCGAAGTTCGCCGCTTTGGTATTGACGTTCGGCCTCGCCGGCGGCGCATCCGCCTCACCCGTCGCACAGATTGGTGCTACGGGGTATACAACGCTTCAGGGTGCTATTGATGCCGCGGCGGCGTCCGGCGATACGATTGTTCTGCTTGATGACATTGTGTTTGATCCCATCGTTAATCCGTCCACTAAGAAGGCGGCGGTCAAATTCCCGTCCGGCAAGTCCATCACGCTCGATTTGGCGGGCCACTCAATTTCGGCTGATCTTGTTACGGATGTCAGTCATCGCGGCAACGCACATGTAGTTTGGGTCGCGGGTAATCTGACAATTGAAGACAGCAGCGCGAGTGGAACAGGTGAGATTGCCAACTCTTACGGTGAGAGCTATGGTTGTACAAAGGCCGTATATGTCGAAACAGGTGCATCTTTGACTATGAATGGCGGAACTGTTACGGCGACATCGGCCACGGGCATGCAGGTGTGGGGCAATCTGACGCTGAAATCAGGCGCGAAAGTTCAGGCAATCTCCACGGCAAACAAAGGAAACTATCCGAACGGAACCATAGCAATCGAGGTTCGTTCACCCTCCGTCGTCAACATAGAGGGCGCAACAATATCAAGTGCTTTCCAGTATGTAATTTATGGTGTTGGCGGTAGCGTTAACATAAAGTCTGGATTTGTGAGTGCCAATCCTTCGTATGGCCTCTTCGGGGGAGGCGGAATATCTGTGACCGGTGGATTATTCAACCTTGACCCAACATCCGCCTGCGCCAATGGATATATCGCGATACCGAATTCGGATGCATCCACAGCTTCCGACTATCCTTTTGCGATTATGAGAGCGTCTGCCGTTGTCATGAAGATTGGCTCGGCGTATTCCACTTATGATACCATCGCGGAAGCACTTGCCAGCGCTGGTTCGGAATATGCGTCCATCTACCTCTATGATGATGTTGAGGAGAATGTTTCGGTGTCCGCAGCGAACAATGTTGCTTTCTATGGCGACTCGCACAAACTGACTGGCACGATTTCCGTCGCGGAAGGCGGCTCGTTCTTGATTGAGAGCGGACTGTTCACGGCAGATCCAGCGGAATATCTTGGCTTTGGTCTTACGCAAGAGCTGTCGGACGGTGCCTACACGGTCGTTGCGAAGTCGTTGACTGCGGATGCTGGTGGCTTGTACCACATCACCTCTCTTGATGATTTCGTCACGTTCCGCAGGATGGTGAACGCAGGAAACAATTTCTTGGGCAAGACGGTAAAGCTTGACACCGATATTAACTTGTCCACCGTGGTCAACTGGGTTCCGATCGGTAAGTCCGGGAAGGCTTTTTCTGGAACTTTTGAAGGTCAGAATCATGTGATAAGCAACTTGACGATAGATGATGCGAGTCTTGACAACGCTGGTATTTTTGGCTACGTGTACAACGGTGCAATCAAGAGCCTGACGGTAGAGAATGCCAGTATTGTGTCTGATGACAATGTGGGAGTCGTCAGCGGCTACACCGAAGGCACGACGCTGAGCGGGGTAACCGTTTGCGGGGCGGTTTCAATTGCAGCAGGTAGTTATGCTGGTGGCGTAGTTGGCGAAGCGTATACTGGTACGCTCACGAATTGTTGCGTAAGGGGTGCTATTACAATTACGGCGAGCACTGGCGATGCGGGTGGTATCAGCAGTTGGAGTTATGCGAAAATCGTGGATTGTTCCGTATATGGCGAAGGAGCATCCGCAATCTCTGGAGGGCAGTTCACTGGCGGAATTATTGGTTACAGGGGAGAGGGAAGTACCCCAGTGTTGGATTGCGTAGTTTCCAACTTGTCGATAACCGCATATTCGTGCGGTGTGGGAGGAATCGTCGGAGCCCTTCATTACAATGATGCCATAGTGCATTGTACGGTAAGTGGTGTTGATGTTATTGGTGGTGGACCGATATATCCAAGCACCGTTGGCGTGGTGGCTGGTGCCGTCCTTAGCGTTAATAACGAAGATCATTATATCTATGGTTGCACGATTGTGGACAGTACAGCTACAACCAATGGTGTGCAGACTTTGGCCCTCAACGGCGATAAGAGCTGGAGTTCGGCTGGTAGTGGTCTAGCCGTTGTCTACTACAATTCTGACAATACATCGACTGTGAATGACAATACGGTTCAGTTGACGAGCGGCACATACGAAGTCAATCCTGAAGCGGCTCTTCCGGGTATGACGTCTGCTTCTGTGGCATACGCTGCAAAGAACTATGTCGCAGATGGCTATGTGGCGACGGATAACGGTGATGGCACATGGACGGTGGCAATACCGCCTGTCGCGCAGATCGGCGATGTCGGGTACAAGACCTTCGCCGCGGCGATTGATGCGGCGGAGACGTATGCTGCGGCACACAACGGTGTCTATCCGACCATCACGGTTCTCAACGGCGCGACGGAGCAGGAGAATACGAGGTGGAGTATTGTTGACGGCTATCTCGTGAGGAATTACTTCTACCAGGACGCCTCCGACGCGAACCTTTGGCACATCGAGAACCTCGAAGGCCTCAAGGCTTTCCGCGACAGCATCAACAAAGATAAGGTTAGTTACGCCAATAAGACTATAAAGATTGATGCCAATATCGATTTGACGAACGATGGGTACTGGGAATCGATAAAGGCCTACCCGGGTTCATATCTATCTGGTGCGACAATCGATGGAGACGGTCACACGATTACTGGTATGGCTATTGTCACGCCAGACCCAGATACAGGGTATTCCTATGGCGGCGGCTTCATAGACAAGACGGCTGGCGCATTGACCGTAACAAATCTTAAGTTCATCAATGCTACCGTTACTGCACCTAGTGGTTCACAGGTCGGTGTTGTGGTTGGCATGACATACGGCAACGTAACGCTTAACAATGTAGATCTTGAAAATTGCACCGTCACCGGCGTCACTAAAACTGGTGCGTTTGTGGGTCAGAATGATGGTGGTACTGTGGCGTTGACGAATTGCGATGTCGTCAATACCCAGGTTAACGCCAATTACTCGTCCGCACTTATGATAGGGTTGCTGAATACCAATAGCAACGGTTCTCAGTTCACCAACTGCACAGCCGATGGCAATTCTAGGTTTGTTTGGGTGGCTGACGCGACCAATGGTTTTGAAACCAAGGGTGATGTCGTGATAAACGGCAGGACTTATTCGGTGTCGGGTAATAGTTTGTGGCTCACAGATCCTGGTACAGACTGCTGGTCCGAGCAGAGGATTGGCAATGCGACCTATACTTATGATGGTGTGTCTTATTCGTTGATGGGTTCTGTCTTCTATCCCAACTATGTTGCGCAGATCGGCGCTAACAAGTACGAGACGCTTGAGGCGGCGTATGATGCGGCGACGGCTGGCGACACTATTACACTCCTTGCGGACATTACGTATGGAGCGGATAGGTCGGTGCCGGTATGGACCAAGCCTGTCAACATTAACCTGGGCGGCCACACGCTTACGACCAACAGCGAAGTAAACAAGGATGCAAGCAATGGCGGCTACACCACGGCGGCGATCTGCTTCTCGATTCCTGCTGCAAGTGCGGGCAGTGTCACGATCAGCAACGGCAAGATCGTGACTGCATACGGTGCTGGCGTCTACGCGGACGATCCCGGATTGACGCTGACGCTGTCGGATCTGACCATTGAAGCGGCTAAGACCGGAACACAGGCTACTGCCGAGTATTCCGCTGCAGTTCGTGTCACTTCTGGCGCAAAAGTCATCATTGAAAGCGGGTCCTACTCCGGTGCCTATGCGGTTGCCGCATCCAACTCCGGCGCCGATTTCGAAATCAACGGCGGCACGTTTACCGGTGACATATTCTTCAGCAACTATACAACCAGCGGGAAGACGAAATCGGTCACGATCACCGGTGGCACGTTTAATGGCGGCTTCGTGAATCCGGACAAGGGAACTCTGGCCGTCTCCGGCGGTACGTTCCCCAATCCTGTTCCGGAAGAATACTGCGCAACGGGCTACATCCCGACGGCACAGGATCCCAACACAGGCTTCTATACGGTGAAGCAGGGCACCTACGTCGCGCAGATTGGCACGACGAAGTACGAGACGCTCGCCGAGGCCATCGCGGCGGTTCCGACGGATGGAACGCAGACGACGATCACGATGATTGCAGACGTGTCTGATGCGGTCGGCATAAGTGT
This sequence comes from Verrucomicrobia bacterium UBA7008, assembly GCA_002449695.1. GTDB lineage: Bacteria > Verrucomicrobiota > Kiritimatiellia > RFP12 > UBA1067 > UBA1067. The sequence goes on from DJXI01000007.1 coordinate 4,538, forward strand.
CGCCTCCGGCAAGAATTTCATTGTGGACTTTGACGGCCATACCTACACGGTAAACAAGCCGGGCGCCGGTTCCAGCGGCACCGAGACCAGTGCCTTCCAGCTGCTCAAGGACAGCACGATCACCTTCAAGAACGGCACGATAAATATTGCTGCCGAGAACCTGACGCCGGCGGTTTCGCCTGCGAAGAACATCAAGCGGATTATCCAGAACTATGCAAATCTGACGCTGGATAACATGGTGATCAATGCGGCGAATCAGTACGGCGGCGAGGCGTATGCGCTGAGCTTCAACAACGGCTCTTCCTCGTTGATCAACGGTACAAAGGTGATTACCACGAGCAGCGATACTGTAGCTTTTGATGTGTATGACTACAGCAGCGGCGGCTATGCGAGCGGTTCGCAGCTTACCATAGGGGAAGGCGTGGTGATCAACGGCAAGGTTGTGTTCGACAACAGCGGCAACGTTGCAGGCAATACTGCCCTTACAGTCACCGGCGGCACAATCGGCCAGGTGGTCGCAGCTAATGGAAGCGCAACCGACGACCATCAGATCAAAATCTCCGGCGGCTCCTTCGGCGCTGCCGTGCCGGAAGAATACTGCGCGAATGGTTTCATACCGAAGGACAATGGCGACGGCACATACGGTGTCAAGCAGGGCACTTACGTCGCGCAGATCGTTAAAACAGGCGTGAAGTACGAGACGCTTGCCGAGGCCATCGCGGCGGTTCCGGCGGATGGGACGCCGACAACGATTATGATGATCGCCGATGAGACGATTAAAGGTAACACCGGTGTCACTATCGCCGCAGGGCAGAATGTGGCTTTTGATCTGAATGGACATTCGATCGAACTCGCCGTGACCGCCGCGACGGCGACAGCGAATCTTGTCACGAACAACGGTGCGCTGACCATTAATGATTCCAGCGAGGGTGGTGCCCTCTTCATGAATGCGGAGGGAATGGGCGCCATCAATAATTCCAAGTGTGTCATCCAGAACAACGGGCGTGTGACCGTGAACGGCGGCACGATTTCTGCCAGATCGACGGATGCTAACGGCAAGGCGTACGGAGCGGCTATTGCGATCTCGTGCCAAAGACCAAGTGCTGATGTGTTCATCACAATCAACGGCGGAACATTGGTGGCCGAAGGCGGGGCTACCACTGGAAATATTGTCACAAGTTCTGCTGTTTACATGATGTTGAACAGCGATAGTATAGCCACGACATTCACAATGACGGACGGGACTCTGGTTGCCAGCGGGACGGAGTGGTGTTCGGCCATGCATATATATTTAATCAACAATAATTCCATTCGGTCGTCCGTCAACATTTCCGGCGGTGAACTGCAAGGCGTCAAAGAGGCACTTTATGTTCACGGCGGGCCGACGCTTGACTACCAGAATGTCAGCACCACAATCTCCGGTGGCACGTTCAGGGGTTACAGCGAGTCCAGCCAGACGACTGAATTCGCGCTGAATGTCCGAGCGGGTTCGTTGACGGTCACAGGCGGCACTTTCAACTACGGTTCGTATCTGGGTGCGCATGAGATTGATATTTCCGGAGGCAACTTCACCGAGGATGTCATTCTAAACAGAACTGGCGGTACGGCAGATGCTAGCATCTCCGGAGGCACGTTCGGTGGTGAAATCGTCGTTGGAAACGAAGTCATAGACGAGTCCCAGAACCTCTACGCTGGCGGAAAATTTGTTTCTGGCGGCAATTTCGCCACGCAAGTCCCTGTCGACTTGTGTTCCGACGGCTATCTCTGCACGACTGCGCCTATGGCGAATGGGTACTACCAGGTCGTTCCGGCGGCTACGGTGACGTTCTCGAAGGGCGAAGAGGCCGACGTAACCGACTTTGTGTGCGAGTCCATGACGTACCCATCCGGCAATCCCGCCGAAATCGCGCTTCCGCAGCCGACGTACACTTCGACGGTCAAGACCTTCGCGGGCTGGAAGGTCAACGGCGAGGGCGACGCGGTTTCCGCGCTTCCCGCAGGAACGGAAGGTGACATTGCCTTCACCGCGACATGGGTTGGTGCGCAGAAGGTGACAATTACCGAATCTGCGAAAACCGCAGAAATCACCGTGACGGATGAGTGGATTCAGCGGAATGTCACCATTGAACCTGGCGCATCGGATGAGGCGAAGAAGACGGCTATTGAGGAAGTTCTCAATACCACCGCCGACAACGGGCTCAAGGCGTGGGAGAACTACGTGCTGGGTCAGTCGCCGACAGCGAAGCTTTCGGCGGATGCTGGGCAGGGGGCGATCTCGGCGATGCCGGTGACGAGTTCCGCGCAGACTCCGACGGTCGATACCGGCTTCAAGGTCCAGTACCGTCTTGATAAGGTGACTGCCGCGGGTAAGACAGAGACCGCAGGCACGGCACAGGATTCGGATGTCATCCCGCTCGACCTCACCGAGATGGAGGGCTCTGTCGCCTACTACAAGACAACGGCAATCATCACATCCACGGACGAAAATTCCGACGTTTCCGTTGAAGTGCCGGCCGACAACACCATCGGCGTGCTGAAGGTCGCGTCCGCGCCGAAGACGGCGATGATCGCCGTGCCGTGGGCGGCTCTTGACGGTGACGGCGACATTTCCGCCGCGAACCTCGTGCGTACGGCGAACCTCACGGAGGGCGACGAGCTGCACTACTACAAGAACGGCAAGTTCCAGTCCTGGACGCTCGCGGCGGACGGCACGTGGCAGTCGACAAAGAACGTTTCCGACAGCGGCACGACGGATGGCGATGCGGCTTCTGGCGCTAAGATTCCGCGCGGATCGGCTGTCTGGCTGAAGCGCCAAGATGCCTCGAAGCCTGTTTATCTTGTGGGCGAGGTCGGCACAGGCACCGCGAAGACGGCACTTGAAGGAGGCGCTGAAAACGCCCCCGCCTGGAACATGGTCGCGTCGCCGTCGGTTGAAGGACTGGACATCAGCGAAAAGTTCAGCAGCCCCAACGTGAATGACCGAATCGTCGTGCCGACGGACGGCGCGCCGAAGAACTACACATACAAGGACGGCAAGTGGGGGTATACGTCAACGATTGTCTATGAGGATGGCATTGAGACGGTGTTCAAGACCGACGATACCGCCGTTCAACCGGGTACGGGCTTCTGGTACCTCAACTCGGGTGACGCCAAAGATGTCGACTGGACATCCGGCGAAGAGGGCGGCGACAAGGAGGAAGACGACTGAGGCAGTCGCAACACAGGAAAAACTCTTAAAAAGGAACATGACAATGAACATTCTCAAGACAGTTTCCGCAGTGGCTTTGACGCTCATGGTTGCGTCCGCTTCGGCCGACCTCCTGTACTGGCAGGTCGGCGGTGCGTTCGGCAATGAGCTGAGCGGCGACAAATATAATGAGACCATCAACTTTGCCTACGCCACTGTCAAAGCGGACGGCAGTTTGCTGTACAACTACACATCCGAGGGCGCAACCGCGTACTGGAAGTTGTATGCGACAGGTTACAAGAAGACGGACGCTTTGAATAATACAACGAGTGAGCCGGCCTATTTTGGCTCGTTCAACTCGGGCTCCGTTTCGTCGTTCCTCGTCGAGCTGTGGGATGGCAGCGACAATCGCGTCGGCTGGCAGTCGTACAGCGCGAGCGCGCTGGCGAACAACATCTGGAAGAGCGACACGCCTGCCGCCAGCGGCGGTACGCCGCTGACGGTCACGGGCGTCGTCCCCGAGCCGACGAGCGGGCTTCTGCTGCTGCTCGGCATGGCCGGTCTCGCCCTCCGTCGCAAGAGGAGGGCGTAAAGGCTCTGCGTCCTCTGCGCCTCTGCGTTAAAAATCTCAAAACGAACGAAAGGAACATTGACATGAACAAGCTTCTGACAGCTGCCTGCGCCCTCGCGCTCTCCCTCGCGGCATTCGCCGCGCAGAACGACGCGCTCGTCACCTTCTCGACGAAGGGCCCCGACCGGTACGCGGACGGCACGACTGTCCTCGACGGCGAGTGCTACGCGCTGTGCTGGTCGCCGGATTTCGCGAACTTCGCGATCAGGGCCGACGGCACGGCGGAGGGCGGCGCGGTCGTCCTCAAGGCGCCGGTCGCGAAGGGCGGCCGCTGCCCGACGGTGACGTTCCAGGTGTCGGCCGACTCGGTCGCGTCGCGGTACGCGGGCGGCTCGTGGGCGGTCTATCTCCTCGACACGCGCCGCTTCGCGGCCGACGGCACGGCCACGGTCGCGGGCGCGTCGGCGAAGGCCGTCAACACGACGGGCCTTGTCGCGGCGGCGTCGGTCGGGTCGGGCTCGCTCGGCTCGGTCGTGGCGGGCGCGGGCGCGACGTCGGAGCTGGCCGCCGGCGTGGAGGTGCCGCAGCCGCAGATCACGGGCATCCGGATCGTGGACGGCAACGTGTACGTCTCGGTGAAGGGGACGGTGCCGTTCCTGTCGTACGGTCTCACCGAGGGCGCGACGCCCGACGCGGTGACGGAGGCGGTCGGCGAGGCGGCGCCCGGCAGGGTGTCGGCCGAGGACGAGGTGATCCTCGTCGCGCCGGCGAAGGACGGCGGCGCGTTCTTCAAGGTCGGGCGGTAAGGCTTTCCCCTGAACAGGCAAGGTAGCTCGAGGCTTCTAGGGTTCTAGGCGTCTAGAATTCTAGAAGTCTAGCTTCTTTGACTTCAGACTTCGGACTTCGGACTTCGAGGTTGAGGCGACGGCGGCGGGCTTGGCCGTTTCGAAGTCTGAAGTCAGATGTCCGAAGTCCTTTTCCCGCGCTGCGCGCGACCACGAAAGCGGGCCTCCGGCCCGCCACGAAAATGAGGTTTGGTAGGGCTGCTTGTCCTCAAGCCGCCGCAGCGGCGAATCGCGGGCGATTGGGGACAATCGCCCCTACCAGGCGAATCACGGGCGATTGGGGACAATCGCCCCTACTGGCCGATTGAGCGGGCGATTGGGGACCGTCCCTGCGCGTCAGCGCCAAAATCCGACTGACGGGCGAAATGGAGATGTGATATACTATGCGGCAACTGGTTGTTTCTACGAGGTGCAAATGAAAAAGAAAGTTTCATGCAATCCGTTCGCCGCGCGCCTGGAGGCGTTCGTCGGCAAGTTGAAGGAAGAGGGCGTCGAAGTCGCGCTCGTGTACGGCGAGGCGAACGTCAAGAGCCTGACGGGCGTCGACTGCGACAACGCCTGCCTGAAGGTGACGGTGCGGCCCGAGGGGCACGCGGCGGACGTCGTCTTCCACACCGACTTCCGCTACGTGCCGATGGTGAACCGCGTCGCGCCCTGGGTGAAGGTCGCCGACCTGAAGAAGCTCAAGTTCAAGGCGACGCGCATCGGCTACGAGTCGTCCATCACGGCGGCGCGCTTCGCGAAGCTCCAGAAGGACCACAAGGGCGCGAAATTCATCGACATCGCCGCGATCCTCTCGAACCTGCGCGCCGTCAAGACGGCGGACGAGATCGCGAAGCTGCGCGCGGCCGAGGCGCTGAACGACGCAATCTGGGCCGACGCGCAGAAGGCGTTCAAGCCCGGCATGACGGAAAAGCAGATGGCGCGCGTCATCCAGCACCTGATGATCGAGCGCGGCGACGGCGAGGCGTTCGCGACGATCGTCTGCGTCGGCAGGAACGCCGCCGAGTGCCACCACGTGCCGGACGACACCGTGTGGAACGGCCGCGAGCCGGTGCTCGTCGACATGGGCGTGAAGCTGAACGGCTACTGCAGCGACATGACGCGCAACCTCGTGCCCGCGCGCGCGTCGAAGCTCTACCGCAAGGTGTACGACCTCGTGCGGCAGGCGAACGAGCTCGGCATCCGGTCCGCGCGTCCCGGCATCACGTCGGGCCGGCTCGACGGGATCGTGCGCGCGTTCCTGAAGAAGAACGGCTTCGAGAAGGAATTCGGCCACTCGCTCGGCCACGGCGTCGGCATCGAGATCCACGAGGCGCCGTGGGCCGCGAAGAAGCAGAAGACGGTCCTTCAGCCCGGCATGAGCGTCACCATCGAGCCGGGCATCTACCTTGTCGACAACCTCGGCGTGCGCATCGAAGACCTGGTCGTCATCACCGACGACGGCTGCGAGGTGCTGTCGCATTCCGCGAAGTGACATGAAGATCCTGATCACCGGCGGAAAGGGGATGCTGGGGCGGACGCTCCGGCGCGCGCTCGGCGGCGAACACGAACTCGTCGTCGCCGATCTGCCCGACTGGGACATCACGAAGGACGACGACTTCGCGGCGCGGCTCCTCGCGGTCCGGCCCGACGTCGTGATCCACTGCGCGGCGATGACGAAGGTGGACGACTGCGAGACGCACCGCGAGCTCGCCTTCCGGCTGAACGAGGACGGCACGCGCAACGTGGCGCTCGCGGCGAAGCTCTGCGGCGCGCGGCTCTTCGCGATCTCGACGGACTACGTCTTTTCGGGCGAGCCGCCGCGCGAGCCGTGGGCGTGGGGCGAGCAGGACATCCCGCGCCCGCGCACGGTCTACGGCGCGAGCAAGTTCGCGGGCGAGCAGATGGCGCAGATGATCTACCCCGACAACACGGTGATCCTGCGCATCGCGTGGCTGTACGGCGCGGGCGGCCCTAGCTTCGTGCACACGATGGCGCAGCTCGGCGCGGACGCGTCCGGCGCGCCGCTGAAGGTCGTCGACGACCAGCGCGGCAACCCGACGTCGACGCAGGTCGTGGCGGACGTGATCCGGTTCCTGCTGACGAAGCCCGACGTGAGCGGCATCGTCCACGCGACGTGCGAGGAGCAATGCACGTGGTATGAGCTCACGTGCGAGCTCAGGCGGCTCCTGGGCGCGCGCTTCCCGCGCGCGGTCGTGCCGTGCACGACGGCGGAGTTCCCGCGCCCCGCGCCGCGCCCGCGCAACTCCGCGCTCAAGAAGAGCGTCCTGAACGTCCTCGGCTACCGCACGCCGCCGTGGCGCGCGGCGCTGGCCGATTTCGTCGCGCGCGAGTTTGCCCTTCCCGGTTGCTAATTTCGCGCCGTTGTGATAGACTTATGGCCGTATGAAGAAAATGGATCAGAAGGACAGCTTTGTCCGCATCACCGATACGACACTCCGCGACGCGCACCAGTCGCTCTGGGCGACGCGCATGCGCACCGACGACATCCTCAAGATCGCCGAGGAAATCGACAGCGCGGGCTACTATTCGCTTGAATGCTGGGGCGGCGCGACGTTCGACGTCTGCATGCGCTTCCTGCGCGAAAATCCGTGGGAGCGCCTGCGGCAGATCAAGAAGGTCTGCCGGAAGACGCCGCTCCAGATGCTGCTGCGCGGCCAGAACCTGCTCGGCTACAAGCACTATCCCGACGACATCGTCGAGCGCTTCGTCGCGCTCGCCTGCGAGAACGGGATGGACATCTTCCGCGTGTTCGACGCGCTCAACGACCCGCGCAACCTCGCGACCGCGATCGGCGCGGTGAAGAAGTACGGCGGCCACGCGCAGGGCACGATCAGCTACACGACCTCGCCCGTCCACACCGTCGACGCCTACGTCCGGCTCGCGAAGGAGCAGGCGGCGATGGGCATCGACTCGCTCTGCATCAAGGACATGGCGGGCATCCTCACGCCCGGCGCGGCGCGCGAGCTCGTCGGCGCGCTCCGCAAGGCGCTGCCCGAACTGCCGATCCAGGTCCACTCGCACATGACGAGCGGCATGGCGGCGGCGATGTACATGGCGGCGGTCGAGGCCGGCGCGGGCTGCGTCGACTGCGCGATCTCCACCATGAGCTCGTTCTCCAGCCAGCCGCCGACGGAATCGATCGTGGCGATCCTCGAGTCGGAAGGGTTCAAGACGGGGCTCGATCCGGCGCGCCTGGCGAAGATCAACGCCTACTTCAAGGACCTCAAGGCGAAGCGCCAGCCGGCGTCGTCCGCGCGCGTGGAGCCGGTGGACGCGGGCGTGCTCGTCCACGCGATCCCCGGCGGCATGATCTCGAACCTCCGCGCGCAGCTCGCGCAGCAGGATGCGCTCGACCGTCTGCCGGAAGTCCTCGCGGAGCTGCCGAAGACGCGCGCGGACATGGGCTATCCGCCGCTCGTCACCCCGACGTCGCAGATCGTCGGCGTGCAGGCGGTGCTGAACGTCCTCTCGGGCAAGCGCTATTCGATGGTCACCGAGGAGACGAGGCGCTACGCGGCGGGCTACTACGGGCGCACGCCCGCGCCCATCGCGCCGAAGCTGAAGAAGCAGCTGTGCGGCGGCCTGAAGCCGATCACGTGCCGGCCGGCGGACCTCCTGAAGCCGGGCCTCCTGATGGCCGCGGCGGAACTGCCGCCCTACACGATCAAGGCGGAGGAGGACATCCTGAGCTACGCGCTCTTCCCGGAAGTCGCGCTCGGCTACTTCAAGTGGCGCAAGGAGGGCGGCCCCATCCCCGCCGACGAGGAAGAGGCGAAGCGCGATGCGGCGGCCGGAAGAGTTGAGAGTGGAAAGTCGGGCGAATCGTCGCCTGCTCAACGCTCAACTCTCAATTCTCAACTCTCGACTCCCAAGGGCACGCCGGTCGTCGCGCCGCTCAACGGCACGTTCTACCGCAGCGACGCGCCCGGCAAGCCGCAGCTGGCGGCGGACGGCGCGACGGTCAAGGCCGGCGACGCGGTCTGCGTCGTCGAGGCGATGAAGCTGTTCAACCCGATCAAGGCGCCCGCCGCGGGGAGGATCACGTTCCTCGCCAAACACGGCGCGAGCGTCGTCAAGGGCGCGACGATCGCGGTCATCGCTTAATACAACGTCAAACGACAAGGAGGTTCCCATGGCCAAGGAAAAAGTCAAGAATCCGAGAATCCTGATCGTCACGCCCGAGATCACCTACCTGCCGGAAGGCATGGGCAACCTCGCGGGCAAGATGAGCGCCAAGGCCGGCGGCATGGCGGACGTGAGCGCGTCGCTCACCTCGGCCCTGTACCAGCTCGGCGCGGACGTGCACGTGGCGCTGCCGCACTACCGGCGCATGTTCCACATCGAGACGGCCCAGCTCGTCTCGGATGAACTGCGCAAGTACAAGAGCCACCTCTCGGACGAGCGCATCCACCTGGCGGAGGACCGCTGCTTCTACTACCGCGACACGGTGTACGACCGCGGCGACGGCAACGTGAAGCTGGCGCTCGCGTTCCAGCGCGAAGTGATCAACAACATCATCCCGCACGTGCAGCCGGACCTCATCCATTGCAACGACTGGATGACGGGCCTCATCCCGGCGGCCGCGCGCCGCATGGGGATTCCCTGCCTCTTCACGGTGCACAACATCCACACGCAGAAGCTGACGCTCGCGCAGGTGGAGGACGCGGGCATCGACGCGGCGGAGTTCTGGTCGAACCTCTACTACAGCTATCCGCCGTACTCGTACGAGGAGAGCCGCAACAACAATCCGATCGACCTGCAGGCGTCGGGCTGCTTCGCGGCGCACTTCATCAACACCGTCTCGCCCACGTTCCTGGAGGAGATCGTCAACGGCTGGCACGCGTTCGTGCCGGACTCGATCCGCAACGAGATGCGCAACAAGTACAACGCGGGCTGCGCGGCGGGCATCCTGAACGCGCCGGACGCGGCCGACAATCCCGCGACGGACGACAAGATTCCGTTCAAGTACGGCCCCGAGAACCATTGGGAGATGAAGCGCCAGAACAAGCTCGCCCTGCAGCACGCGCTGGGGCTCGAGGAGAATCCCGACGCGCCGCTCTTCTTCTGGCCGAGCCGCCTCGACCCGGTGCAGAAGGGCCCGCAGCTTCTGACCGACATCACCTACCGCTTCCTCGACAAGTACGCCGCCGACGGCGCGCAGCTCGCGATCATCGCGAACGGCCCGTACCAGCAGCCGTTCTGGGACATCCAGTCCTTCCACGGCATCTCGAAGCGCCTGGCGGTCCACAACTTCGACGGACGCCTCTCGCAGCTCGGCTTCGCGGCGAGCGACTTCACGCTGATGCCGTCCCTGTTCGAGCCGTGCGGCCTGCCGCAGATGCAGGCGCCGATCTACGGCTCGCTCGCGATCGCGCACAACACGGGCGGCCTCCACGACACGGTGAACCCGCTCGACTGGAACGCGTCGCGCGGCAACGGCTTCGTCTTCGACACGTACGACTCGGGCGGGCTCATGTGGGCGATGGAGCAGGCGATGGCCTTCTATCATCAGCCGCAGAACGTCCGCGAGCGCGAGATCGCGCGCATCATGCGCGAATCGCTCAAGCGCTTCAACCACGAGGAATGCGCGCGCGAATACATCAAGCTGTACGAAAAGATGCTCGACCGGCCGCTCGTCAAGCGCTCGACCGCCGACTAACCGGATAGATCAATGGGAAAAAAGAGATTTTGGCTGGGCCTGGCCGTCGGCATGGCGCTGGGCGTGGCGGGGACGCTTCTTGTCTCCTGCATCGATTTCGCGGTCGTGCGCGCGCGCGCTGAACAGCGGGCGGCGCACATGAAACCGGCGGCCGCCGAGCCGGCGGCGGCCGCGGACGCCGAACCGTCGTCCGACCCCGCCGAGCCCTCGACGCCCGCGCCGGCCGTCACGAACCGTCAGCCCGTCGTCGATTTCGCGCACGGCGGGCGCTATCTGCCGCCGGTCGGTGCGCGGGCGGTGGCGATCCGCAGCGTGAACGTCGCGCGCGTGCACGCCGAGATCCGCCGCGTGCCCGCCGCCAACCTCGTGCAGATGCTGGCGCTGGAGGAGGGCGCCTACCGGCACATCCGCCGCCGCTGGTACGAGAGCGACGCGCAGAAGGAGGAGTTTGTCGAGAGCCTGTCGACCGAACCGTCGACGTGCGAGATCGTCGCGGCGAACCGGCTGAACGAGGAGGAGACGAACCGCCTGGCGTTCGTCTCGCGCGAACGGGCGCCGACGCTGGACGGCGTGGCGGCGGACGGCAACGGCATCTACCTGCTGATGGTGCGGCGCGCGGACGTGGCGCGGCGCGACAGCTCCTCCTGGTGGGAGGACGACGAGGACCGGCAGTTGTTCAATCCGGCGCGCTATCGCGTCGTCTGCGTGACGGACCTGGGGCTGAGCGTGCGCCAGACGTCCGAGGGGCTCGCGGTGTGGGTGACGTCCTTCACCACGGGGCGGCCCGTCGCCGGCGCGGCGATCGACGTCTATTCCACGGCGAACATCCGCCTCGGCACGGCGGTCACGGATGAAAACGGCTGGTGCCGGCTGGCGGTGGCCGAGGGCGGCGAGCCGTTCGCGGTGGTGGCCACCGCGGCGGACGGCGGCGACATGTCGTTCATCGCGCTGAGCGGTTCGACGAGCGTGGAGGAGTCGGTCGAGGTCCGCGGGCGCGAAACGTATCTCGCGCCGGCGGACTGCACGGCGTTCGTCTGGAGCGAGCGCGGCATCTACCGCCACGGCGAGACGATCTTCCTGCACGCGATCCTGCGCAACGGCGCGGGCGTCGCGCCGCCGCCGTTCCCGGTCGAAGTGCAGCTCGTCAGCCCGAAGGGGAACGTCCTCGCGCGCGAAACGCACGTGCCGGACGCGTTCGGCGCGCTGTCCACGACATCGTTCGCGGTTCCGGCGGAGCAGATGAGCGGCCGCTGGCAGCTCCTCGTGAAGGTGCCGGGCGAGAAGGGCGTGACGCTGGGCTCGCGCGTCGTCAAGATTGAGGAATTCGCGCCGCCGCAGATCCGCGTGAAGGCGGCGGTCGTCGCGGCGGAAGGGGCCGCGCCCCGGCCGCAGGATTTCGCGTTCGATGTCACGGCCGAGCATCTCTTCGGCGGCGCGGCGGCGGGCCTGCGCTGCGAGGGCGCGGTCGTCTTCGAGGACGTCGCCTTTGCGCCGGACGGGTGGCGCGGCTACACCTTCGGCGACGAGACGCGCGGCCTGAAGCCCAACTTCCGTCGGCTGGCGGCGGACCGGCTGGACGAACGCGGCGCGTGCCGGTTCGCCGCGCCGCTTCAGAAGGAGACGGGCCTGCCGCGCGCGGCGGTCCGCTGCACGGCGCAGGGGACGGTGTTCGAGGACGGCGGCCGCCCCGCCAATGCGCGCGCGCGCGTCGTCGCGCACTACTATCCCTACTACATCGGTTCGCCGCTGACGGAATGGCTGCGCAAGCCGGAGACCGGGCGGCCCGTCGTCGCGCTCGCCTGCGTCGCGCCCGACGGCCGGCGGCTCGGCGAGACGAAGCGGCTGACGGCGACGGTCGAGCGCATCGACACGGTCTATTCCTGCTCGCGCACCCGCGAGGGCTGGATGACGTGGACGTGCGACCGCGTGCGCGTGCCCGTGGGCGGGGCGCTGGCGGTGACGGCGACGCCCGACGGCGACGTGGAGCTGGAGCTGCCGATCGACGCGTGCGGCGACTATGCGCTGACCGTCCGCGATCCCGAAACGGGCGTGTGCTTCAGCAAGTCCTTCTATCTGTCCGACTGGGGCGACGCGGCGGTGCGCGCGCCGCTGGCGAATCCGACGGTCGTGACGGTCGCGCCCGACAAGCCGTTCTACCGCGTCGGCGACGTGCCGCGGCTCGTCGTGAAAAGTCCGTTCACGGGCACGGCGCTTTTGACCGTCTGCCGCGACGACCTCGTGCACGCGCAGGTCTTCGCGCTCGATCAGGCGACGGGCGAAATCGACCTGCCGCCCGTCACGCACGCATGGGCGCCGAACGTCGAGGTGCACCTGTCGGTCGTGCAGGCGCTCGCCGCCGGGACGGACCATCTGGCCGTGCGCGCGCACGGCGACGCGACGATCCTCGTGCGGCCGGCCGAACGCGAGCTCGCCGTTCAGGTCGCGCCGGAGCTGCGCGACCGCACGCTGACGGCGGCGGTGACGGCGCCGGGCGCGCGGCGCGCCGTGGTGACGGTGGTGGACGAGGGCATCAACCTGCTGACGGACGAGCGCACGCCCGATCCGCTCGCCTTCTTCGCGCGCCCGCGCCGGGCGGCGGACGATACGCTCTACGATCTCTACAGCCGGCTGCTGCCGGTGCTGGACGACGACACGCTGCGCATCGGCGGGGTGAAGACGGGCGGCGACGTCGGCGCGGAGCTGCTCGGCCGCGTCAGTCCCGTGCCGACGCGGCGCTTCACGCCGCTCGCGCGCTGGCAGGCGGACATCGAACTGTCCGACGACGGCGCGGGCGCGGCGACGTTCGCGCTGCCGGAGTTCGCGGGCGAGCTGCGCGTGACGGCCGTCGCCTACAGCGCGACGGCGACGGGCTCGGCCGCGACGCGGCAGAAGGTGGTGCCGAAGCTGATCATTCAGCCCGACGCGCCGCGCTTCGTCGCGCCGGGCGATGCGTTCGAGGCGTCGCTGCCGCTCGTGAACAGGAGCGGCGGCGCGGGCGAGGTGGTCTACTCGGTCGCCGGCACCGCCGGGACGGTGACGCTGAAGGACGGCGAGACGCGCGTGCTGCGCGTGCGCGTGACGGCGCCGCCGCAGCCGGGCGAGATGGAACTGGCGTTCACGGCGGACGGATTCGGCGAGCATCACGACGCGGTGATTCCGCTTCCCGTCCGTCCGGCGGTCGCGTGGCGCGAGCAGGCGGGCGTGGAGGTGCTGGCGCCGGGGCAGGCGCGCGATTTCGCCGCGTATGCGTCCGACGGCCGCTTCACCTACGCGGTGTCGTCCTCGCGCCTGGGCGAGCTGCGCGCGGCGCTCACGTGGCTCGCGGACTATCCTCACGGCTGCCTGGAGCAGACGTCCTCGCGCATCTTCCCGCTCCTGACGGCGGACGGCATCCTTGCGGCGCAGTCACCGGTGGCGGATCGCGTCGCGGACTACGTGGCGGCGGGCGTGCGCCGCGTCGAGTCGATGATCCGCGCAACCGATTTCGTGATGTGGCCGGACTGCAATTCCGCGCCGTGGGACCGCGAGGTGTCGCTCTACGCGGCGCACTTCCTCGTCGAGGCGGAACGGAGCGGCGCGCGGCTGAAGCCGGCGTCGCGCCAGCAGGTGCTGAAATTCCTGCGCGCGTGGGCGCTGTCGCCGACGAACAGCATCTCCGCCTACGCCTGCCACACGCTCGCGCTCGCCCGCGCGGCGGACAAGGACCGGATGCTGCATCTCTACGACCGCCGCGCCGATCTGGGGCTTCTGGACCGCGCCCGGCTCGCGCGCGCCTTCGTCGCCGTGCACGACCGGCCGCGCGCGACGGCGCTCCTCGCGGGCGCGGACGCGCCGTCGTCCGTCAAGGAGGCGGCGTTCCTGCTGCTCGCGCAGCTGGAGCTGGACCGCGGCGACGCGCGCATTCCCGCGCTCGCGCGCTATCTGGAGGCGAACCGCGACCCGACGCGCTTCAGCTGGGGCACGACCGAATCGAACGCCCACGCGCTTCTGGCGCTCGGCGCGTACTACGCGACGCTGCCGCTCGTCGAGGGCCGCCCGGAGATCGCGCGCGACGGCGCGACGCTGACCAACGTCGGCGACGGGACGGCGTTCGTCAGCTGGCGGAGCCTGACGCTGCCGGACGCGTCGACGGTGACGAACGAGACGAGCGCGCTCGCGATCGAACGCACCTTCCTGACCGCGGACGGCGCGGAGGCCGATCTCGGCGATCTGCACCGCGGCGACCTCCTCTTCGTCCGGCTGAAGCTCAAGAGCGCCGTCGAGCGCGACTACGCCGACCTCGTGATCGAAGATCTGTTCGCGGGCGCGTTCGAGCCGGTGCACGACGCGCCGGCGGCGGGTCTCCCGGACTGGGTGATGCGCACGGACGCGCGCGACGACCGGATGCTGGTGTTTTCGAAGAAGTTCAGGCTGGGCCGCAATGAAGAAGTCGTCTACACCTATCCCGTGCGGGTGGTTTCGTCGGGCGTGTACGCGCTGCCGGCGGTGGCTGTCGAGGCTATGTATCAGCCTCGCCTGGCTGCTCGCTTCGGCGCTGGCCGCGTCGTGGTGCGCGATTGAGTGGTCGCCGGAGGGGTCCGACGACTTTCCGGGCGGCGTCGTGCTGCGCGACGCGGCGGGCGAGATCCTGCGCGTGTCGCTGGGCCCGGGCGACGTCGACTGCCGGCCGTTCTACGCGGCGAGCGCCGACGACTGGATCGTCAAGGCGCTGATCGCCGCCGAGGACGGAAGCTTCTGGACGCACCCCGGCGTGCGGCCGCTCTCGGCGCTGCGCGCGCTCGCCCAGAACGTCTTCTCCCGCCGCCGCATCTCGGGCGCGTCCACGATCACGATGCAGACCGTGCGGCTGATCCGCCCGCACCGCAAGGGGTACGCGCAGAAATGGGTCGAGGCGTTCCGCGCGCTGAAGATGGAGCGGCAGCGCGACAAGCTTTGGATTCTGTCGCAGTACCTCAACCGCGCGCCGTTCGGCTCCAACTTCATCGGCATCGAGGCGGCGGCGAACGGCTGGTTCGGCAAGGGCGCGAAGGACCTCGGGCTGGGCGAAGCGGCGCTCCTCGCGGGGATGGTGCAGGCACCGTCGCGCTTCCGTCCCGACCGCGGCCTGGACGCGGCGCTCAAGCGGCGCGACTACGTGCTCGCGCGGATGCAGGCGCTGGGGCTCGCGACGCCGGAGCAGGTCGAGGGCGCGAAGGGCGTGGTGCCGGCGCTCTGCCGCGCGCCGCGTCCGTTCCGCGCGCCGTACTACTGCGACTGGTATCTGCGCGACGTGCTGGGGCGCGACCGCGCGGCGGATCGACTGTGCGGCGCGTTCACGACGCCGCTCGATCCGGATGTGCAGCGCCTGTGCGAGGCGGCGGTGGCCGGGACGGACGCGCGCGGCCTGTCGGCGGCCGTCGTCGTCTTGCGCGTCGCGACGGGCGACGTCGTGGCGCTGGCGTGCAGCGGCGACTACTTCGGGCCGGAGGGTTCGCAGGTCAACACCGCGCGCGCGCCGCGCCCGGCGGGTTCGACGCTCAAGCCGTTTCTCGCGGCGCAGGCGCTGGCGCTCGGCGTGATTGGGCCCGACGCGACGCTCCTCGATGCGCCGCTTGCGGTGAAGGGCTACCGGCCGTCGAATTTCGACGGGCAGTTCCGCGGGCGCGTCTCGCTGAAGGACGCGCTTGTCCTGTCGCTCAACCTGCCGTTCGTGCGGCTGCTGCAGGAGGTGGGCGTCGACCGCTTCGCCGGCTACCTGCGCATGCTCGGCTTCCGTCACGTGCGCGAAGACGGCGTGTACGGCCTGGGGCTCGCGATCGGCAACGCCGAGGTGACGCTCGTCGAGCTCGTCACGGCGTACCGGGAGCTTGCGCGGCGCGATGCGGTGGGCGGGACCGCGCGCCCGATTCCGCCGCCGGCGGCCGCGGTCCTCACCGACTTTCTCTCGGGCGAGGAGCGCAGCGCCGCCGCGCTGGGCCATGTCGCCGCCGTCGCCGCGCCGCGCTTCGCGTGGAAGACGGGGACGAGCGCGGCCTACCGCGACGCGTGGACGGTGATGTGGAATCCCGAGTATGTCATCGGCGTCTGGCGCGGGCATCTGTCGGGCGGGTTCGGCGACCGGCGGCTCGTCGGCGCGCAGGCGGCGGCGCCGCTCGCGTGGCAGGTGGCGCGCGCGCTCTATCCGGCGGACGCGGGGCCGTGGTACGGAGAGAGGGAAGAGTTGAGAGTTGAGAATGGAGAGTTGAGAGTGGAGAATGGAGAGTTGAGAGTTTCGTCCTCGACTTTCAACTCTCCACTTTCAACTCTCAACTCTCAACTCTCTCTCGCCGTGCCGGAGGATGGCGCGCGCTTCGTGCTTGTGCCGAACCTGCCGCAGCAGCAGATCGTCTGCAAGGTGATCGGCAATCCCGACGGGGCGCGGCTGTGGTGGTTCGTGGACGGTGCGCCGATGGGCGAAAGCGTCGGCCCTGCGTCGTTCCCCGTGGAGATGACGGCGGGCACGCATGTCATCGCCTGCGCCCGGCTCGACGGCGAGACGGCCGAGGCGACGGTCGAAATCGCCCCGGCCGACTGACGGGGTCTGTCCCCAGACTGACGGGGTCTGTCCCCGCGTTGTTCCGCCCGCGATACTCGGGCTCGAGAAATCAAGGGGGCCAGGATTCTAGGTTCCTAGGTTTCTGGAAATCGAGTAAGTCTAGATTAGCGCGGCCGAAGCCGCGCGTTCTAGATGAGCCCGCGTGAGCGGGCGTTCTAGTCCAGCGAGCAACGCGAGCGATCTAGCCCTCTAGTCCAGCGAGCAACGCGAGCGCCCTAAACTTTCTCAAATTTTTGGCGCCCCGTTCAAAATCCCCACTTGCGCGGGAGCGGTGAAATGTGATAAACTATACGGCGAACATTCCCAAAAAGGATAGATAAAAATGGCTAATATCAAGGGCGGCCGCGCCGCCAGAAAACGTGACCGTCAGAACGAGAAGGCGCGCAAGCGCAATTCCGTCGCCAAGGCGAAGCTTCACGACGCGCACAAGAAGCTCTTCAAGGCCGCCGACGCCGGCAGCAAGGAAGAGGCCGAGAAGAAGTTCAAGGAATTTGTTTCGGGCCTCGACAAGGCCGCGAAGAAGGGCATCATCTCCAAGAACACGGCCGACCGCAAGAAGTCCCGTGCCCAGCTCAAGCTGAACAAAATGAACGCAGCCGCCGCAGCGGACGCGAAGTAAACCACAAAAGGCTGAACGGGAATGTGACGGCGAAGGGCATCCGGGGAAACCACCTTGGGTGCCCTTGCAATTTTCAACTCGCACTCGCGATCATTCGCGACAGATACAGATAAAAAAGGAATACAAAAATGGCAAAGAAGACACTCCGTGACGTTGATATCAAGGGCAAGCGCGTGCTGATGCGCGTCGACTTCAACGTTCCGATGGCGAAGGACGGCTCGGGCAAGATCACCGACGATACGCGTATCGTCGCGGCGCTGCCGTCGATCAAGTATGTTCTCGAACAGGGCGGTTCGCTCGTGCTCATGTCGCACCTCGGCCGTCCGAAGGGCGTCAAGCTCGGCGCGGCGCCGAATCCCGACAACGCGGCGTTCACGCTCAAGCCCGTCGCCGAGGCGCTTGCCGAGAAGCTCGGCCGGCCGGTCACGTTCGTGCCCGACTGCATGGCGGCCGACGCGGTCGTCCAGGCGCTGAAGCCGGGCGAGGTCGCGCTTCTGGAGAACACCCGCTTCTACAAGGCCGAGGACGGCAAGGTCAAGAAGGATGACGAGAAGAAGGGCATCCACCTCACCGACGAGGAGTTCGCGGCGAAGAAGGCCGAGCTCAAGGCGCAGCGCGCCGAGATGGCGAAGAAGCTCGCGAGCTACGGCGATATCTACTGCAACGACGCGTTCGGCACCGCGCACCGCGCGCACGCCTCGACCGCCGTCGTCGCGGACTATCTGCAGCCGGCCGTCTCGGGCTTCCTGCTGGAGAAGGAGATCAAGTTCCTCGGCGACGCGGTCGAGAATCCCGTCCGTCCGTTCGTGGCGATCCTCGGCGGCGCGAAGGTCTCCGACAAGCTCGCGGTCGTCAAGAGCCTCCTGAACAAGGTCGACACGCTCATCATCGGCGGCGGCATGGCCTACACCTTCAAGAAGGCGCAGGGCTACAAGGTCGGCGCGTCGCTCTGCGAGGACGACCAGGTGGCGTACTGCAAGGAGATGCTCGACGCGGCGGCCGCGAAGGGCATCAAGATCCTGCTGCCGAGCGACAACGTGATCGCCGACAAGTTCCCGGAGACGAAGGACGCGAGCGACATCACGATGAAGATCAACGAGGGCGACATCCCGGACGGCTGGATGGGCCTCGACATCGGTCCGAAGTCGATCGCCGCGTTCAGCGAGGCGGTCAAGGGCGCGAAGACGGTCGTCTGGAACGGCCCGATGGGCTGCTTCGAGTTCGCGCCGCTCGCGAAGGGCACGTACGGCGTGTGCGAGGCGGTCGCGACCGTCAAGGCGAACGGCGGCGTGTCGATCATCGGCGGCGGCGATTCGGTGAGCGCGGTCAAGAAGTCCGGCAAGGCGGCGGAGATGAGCCACGTCTCGACGGGCGGCGGCGCGAGCCTCGAGTTCCTCGAAGGCAAGGTCCTCCCCGGCGTCGCGGCGCTGAACGACTGACGAACCGGCGCGGCGGAACGGCCGCGCGGCGTGAAAAGGGGGCGCGGCGGAACTGCCGCGCTCTTTTTTTGATATACTACGCACGCTATGGCGTCGGTAACGTTCAAGGATGTGGCGAAGGTCTACCAGCGCGGCGAAACCGCCGCGGTGGAGGGGTTCAATCTGGAGATCCGCGACGGCGAGTTCCTCGTGCTCGTCGGTCCGTCCGGCTGCGGCAAGTCCACGACGCTGCGCATGGTCGCGGGGCTGGAGACGCCGACGTCCGGCACGATCCGGATCGGCGAGAAGGACGTCACGCACCTGCCGCCGAAGGACCGCGACATCGCGATGGTCTTCCAGAACT
>DJXI01000007.1:23864-56294 GCA_002449695.1 Verrucomicrobia bacterium UBA7008
CTACGCGCTCTATCCGCACATGACGGTGCGCGCGAACATGGAGTTCGCGCTGAAGCTGCGCAAGTTCCCGAAGGCGGAGATCGCGCGGCGCGTCGACGCGGCCGCGGCCGCGCTGGGTCTGACGCCGTACCTGAAGCGGCTGCCGAAGGCGCTGTCGGGCGGGCAGCGCCAGCGCGTCGCGCTCGGGCGCGCGATCGTGCGCGAGCCGGCGGTCTTCCTCTTCGACGAGCCGCTGTCGAACCTCGATGCGAAGATGCGCGTCGAGATGCGCGCGGAGATCATCCGCCTCCACCACCGGCTGGGCGCGACGATGATCTACGTGACGCACGACCAGACCGAGGCGATGACGATGGGCGAGCGCATCGTCGTGATGGAGAAGGGGCGGATCCAGCAGGTCGCGCCGCCGCTGGAGGTCTACGAGCGGCCGGCGAATCCGTTTGTCGCGGGCTTCATCGGCACGCCGCCGATGAACCTCTTTCCGGCGGGGCTGCTCGGCCCCGGGCTTGTCGGCGTGCGGCCGGAGCAGATCCGGCTGGAGGCGGGCGCGGCGCGGACGGGCGGCGGCTGTCTGGCGGCCACGGTGGATTTTCTCGAACCGCTCGGTTCGGAGACGCTCGTGCACGTCGTGGTGGACGGGACGGATTTCCACGCGGTCGTGCGCGTGCCGGGCTTTTCGCCGCTGACGCCGGGCGCGCGCGTCACGCTCCGGCCCGACCTGTCGCGCGCGGTCGTCTTCGGCACCGGCGCCTGATCTGCCTCCGCCGCCCGGACGGTGGCGGACGAGACTTGACGGCGCGGGCGGTGCACCGGCGGGCGGATTTATGATATACTACTATTCACCCACCTCGAAAGGACTTGTACAATGGAACAGAGAGATGACTTCATGGTGTTTTCGGGAACGGCCAATCTGCCGCTCGCCGAGAAGGTCGCGGACTACCTCGGCCGTCCGCTGAACAAGATCGACATCAAGCACTTCCCCGACGGCGAGACCTTCTGCCAGGTCATCGAGCCCGTGCGCGGCAAGGATGTCTACGTGATCCAGTCCGGCTCGCCCGCGCCGAACGACGCGTACATGGAGCTGTTCATCATCATGGACGCGCTGCGCCGCGGCAGCGCCCAGCGCATCACCGCCGTCATCCCCTACTACGGCTACGCCCGCCAGGACCGCAAGGACCAGCCTCGCGTGCCGATCACCGCGCGCCTCGTCGCGAACCTCATCCAGGCCGCCGGCGCGGACCGCGTGCTGACGATGGACCTGCACGCGAACCAGATCCAGGGCTTCTTCCAGATTCCGCTCGACCACCTCAAGGCCGAGCCCGTCATCCTCGAGTATATCCGCGAGCAGCACTGGGCCAACCCCATCGTCGTCGCGCCCGACACCGGCGGGGCCAAGACGGCCTACGGCTACAGCCGCAAGCTGAAGTGCGGCCTCGCCATCGTCGCCAAGCAGCGCACGGGCGATTCGACCGTCGACGCGTTCTCGGTTGTCGGCGACGTGAAGGGCCACGACGTCATCATGATCGACGACATGACCGCGACGGGCGGCACGCTCTCGGCGGCGGCCAAGCTCTGCCGCGATCACGGCGCGGCGAGCGTCCACGCGTTCGTCTCGCACTTCCCGCTCACGGCGAAGGGCGAGGAGCGCCTCCTGACCGAGACGCAGCTCGACGAGCTCGTCGTCACCGATTCGATTCCGCTGCGCACGGGCTTCGATCCGGCGAAGCTGCCGTTCAAGCTCACGCAGCTGTCGGTCGCGCCGCTCATCGGCGAGGCGATCAAGCGCACGCACCTGAACGAGTCGATCAACGACCTCTTCAATCACGAGTGATGAAGATCCTCGTCGGTCTCGGCAATCCGGGTGCGTCGTATGCGAATACGCCGCACTCGGTCGGTTTTGAGACGGCGGACCGCCTTGCCGCCGAAATCGGCGCGACGTGGGAGGAGAAGCGCGCGTTCAAGTGCCTCTTGGCGCGCGGCACGCTCGCCGGGCAGCCGGTGCTGCTCGTCAAGCCGCAGACGTTCATGAACCTGTCGGGCGAATCGGTCGCGCCGGTCGTCAGGTACCACAACGCGACGGTCGCCGATCTCGTCGTCATTCAGGACGACATCGATCTGCCGCTCGGTCGCCTGCGCATCCGCACGGGCGGCAGCTGCGGCGGCCACAACGGCGTGCGCAACATCATCGAGCGCCTCGGCACGCCGGCGTTCACGCGCCTCAAGCTCGGCGTCGGCAAGGACCGCGGCAACGTGATCGGCCACGTCCTCGGCAAGTTCGATCCCGCGTCGCGCGCGGTGATGGACGAGGAGGTCGCCGCCGCCGCCCGGGCCGCGGCCGACATCCTGCGCCTCGGCGCGGACCGCGCGATGAACGCCTGGAACGGCTGGCAGCCGGAAGCGCGCCGCGCACAAAGCGAAACGGCGTCTTGATTTTCGAGGCGGTTTCATGATATACTGATGGCAGCCATGAAAATCAAGAAGCCAGTTCCTGCCGCCGCACCGGCCGCTCCCGCAGCCGGCGGCGCGATCCTCGCCGACCGCTTCAAGCTCGATACGACCGCCTCCAAGCGTGCGAAGGGCGGTACGACCAGCAAGGGCGCGGCCACGGCCGCCCTCATCGCCGCGTTCATCGCGCTGGCGCTCGCGGGCGTCCTCACCTACATGCTCTACGCGCACACCGCGTTCCTGAGCAAGGCGATCGGTTGACGCGCGCCTGATGCGGTTGCCATCCATGCGCTATGGAGCGTTCCATGGCGACGCCTGTCTTTAACCTTCAGAGTGGAACATCCATGCTCAAGCAACTCAGTGAAGTCGAGTTCGAGCGACGCACCGCGGGCGGCGCGCGCACGCCCGTCTTTCAGGAATTCATCGCGGACCGCGAAACACCCGTCTCGGTGCTGACGCGCGTCGCGGACACGGACGCGGCCGTCTTCCTGCTCGAATCGGTTTCCGGCGGCGCGTCGCGCGGACGGTACTCCTATCTCGGCCTCGACCCGGAGCGGCTCGTGACCGAGGACGCGGGCGCGGATCCGCTCCCGGCGCTGCGCGCGGCGGTCCAGGACCGTCCGTTCACGCCCGCGCCGGAGCTGCCGAGCCTGCAGGGCGGCGCGATCGGCTACTTCGCCTACGATGTCGTCGGCACCTTCACGCCGCGCGTCGGTCGCGTGCTCGTGCGCGAGCCCGGCACGCCGACGGCGAACTTCCTCGTCACCGACACGCTCGTCATCTTCGACAACGTCCGCCAGACCGTTCTCATCTCCAAGGTCGCGGGCGCGGGCGGCTACGCGCAGGCGATGGCCGGCATCGCGGCGCTCGCGGAGCGGCTCTTGAGCGCGGAATCGATCGCGCGCTACGTCCAGGCGCACGGGGCGGCGCCGCAGCCGACGCTGGAGGAGTTCACGAGCGAGATGAGCGCCGTCGAATTCGCGGAGATGGTCAGGAAGTGCCAGGCGGCGATCCGCGCGGGCGAAGTCATCCAGATCGTCCCGTCGCAGAAGTTCACGGCCCGCACGGATCTGTCGGCGATCGCGCTCTACCGCGCGCTGCGCGTCGTCAATCCCTCGCCCTACAACTTCTTCCTGAAGCTGGGCGACCGGACGCTCATCGGGTCGTCGCCGGAGGAGCTCGTCAAGCTGGAGCACGGCATCGCCTCCACATGCCCGATCGCGGGGACGCGGCCGCGCGGACGGACCGTCGCGGAGGACGCGATGCTGGAAAAGGAGCTGCTGGCCGATCCCAAGGAGCGCGCCGAGCACGTGATGCTCGTCGACCTCGGGCGCAACGACCTCGGGCGCGTGTGCGAGATCGGCTCCGTGAAGGTCGACCGCTACGCCTTCGTCGAGCGCTATTCGCACGTGATGCATCTCGTCTCGCAGGTGCGCGGGCGTCTCGCCGCGCCGTACGACGCGTTCGACCTGCTGAAGGCGACGTTCCCGGCGGGGACGCTTTCGGGCGCGCCGAAGGTGCGGGCGATGGAGCTGATCGCCGAATTCGAGAAGTCGCCGCGCGGCGTCTACGGCGGCGCGGTCGGGTATTTCAGCTACACGGGCGACATGGATTTCGCGATCGTCATCCGCACGATGCAGCTCGCGCACGGCACGCTCACGCTGCGCGCGGGCGCGGGCATCGTCGCGGATTCGAACCAGGTGAAGGAGTACGAGGAGACGGTCAACAAGGCGAAGGCGCTGTTCGAGGCGGCGCGCTTCGCCGCAACGCTCTAAACTTTCAAACTTTCAAACTTTCAACGCTACAATCCTAGTTGCGCAACGGCGAAGATTTTGATAAACTATCTTCAATTATAGGCAAATAAGGTAAAAACCGAATGGCGAAAGAAGAAGATCAGGCGATCGAGGTGACGGGCGTCGTCACCAAGGTCCTGCCGGCCACCATGTACAAGGTCCAGCTCGAAAACGGGCACGAAGTGCTCGCGCACATTTCGGGCAAGATGAGGAAGTTCTTCATCAAGATCGCGATCGGCGACAAGGTCACCGTCGAGATCTCGCCCTACGATCTGGGCAAGGGGCGCATCACCTACCGCCATAAAGTCTGATTTGAACAACCGCATACTCAACTGAAAGGATAAAAGAACATGTCAGGTCACAGTCACTGGGCGACGATCAAGCGCGCGAAGGGCGCGGCGGACGCGAAGAAGGGCAAGATCTTCTCGAAGCTCGGCAAGGAAATCACCATCGTCGTCAAGGCGAAGGGCGGCAACCCCGACAACAACCCGACGCTGCGCACGCTCATCGCGAAGGCGAAGGCCGCGCAGATGCCGAACGACAACATCGACCGCGCCATCAAGAAGGGCACGGGCGAGCTCGAGTCGGCGACGCTCGTCGACGCCGTGTACGAGGGCATCAAGGGCGGCATCGCGATCGTCTGCACCGTCCTCACCGACAACAAGAACCGCGCGGCGGCGGAAGTCTCGAACGTCTTCAAGAAGAACGGCACGGAGCTCGCCAAGCAGGGTTCGGCGGCGCGCCTCTTTGACCGCATGGGCCAGGTGATGATCCCGGCCGCGGACGGCGTGACCGAGGACAAGGTCATGGAAGTCGCGCTCGACGCGGGCGCGGAGGACGTCATCGCCGAGGACGGCGGCTTCACGGTCAAGTGCCAGTGCGCCGACTACACGGCGGTCGTCGAGGCGATCAAGGGCGCGGGCATCGCGATCGACGAGGAGAACTCGGCCGAGCGCACGCTCATCCCGAACATGACCGCCCCCGTCAGCGACGTCGCGGTCGCCAAGGCGATCAACAAGTTCACCGACATGCTCGAGGACCTCGAGGACGTGCAGGACGTCTACACCAACATGGAGACGACCGACGAAGTCGACGCCGCGCTCGAGGCGGAAGGCTGAACCGGCTCCTGAAAGAGGAAGGACCCTCGCATGAAACTCGAACACGTGGCGATTGACGTGCCGGACGCCGAGGCGTTCAAGGCGTGGTGGTGCGAGAACCTGGGCTTCCGGGTCTCGTCCAATCCCGGTTTCATCATGGACGATTCGGGCATCATGGGCCTGGAGGTCTACCGCACGGGCGAAACGCCCGCCGCGCCGGACTACAAGGCGATGCATGCGATGACCTTCCATGTGGCGTTCGTCTCCGATGACGTGCAGGCGGATGTCGACCGCCTCGTCAAGGCCGGCGCGACGCTGGAGCAGCTGAAGCTTGAAAATCCCGCGTTCCACATGGCGATCCTGCGCGATCCGTGGGGCGTGGCGATTCAGCTGTGCAAGCGCGCGCAGACGATTTTTATGTCACAGGCTTGAAGAGCCTGTGACGCAGGACGCCTGCGGACGCTTGAAGAGCCTGTGACGCAGGACGCCTGCGGACGCTTGAAGAGCCTGTGATGCAGGAACGAGCCGCAGATGCGCGGGACGCCCCTTGATGAGGCGTCCCGCCGCTTTTTTATGCCGCGCGCGATGCGGGACGGGTTGACCGCAGGGCGCGTCATGTGATAGACTAACCCCATGACTACGAAAAAGACATCGTCCGCGAAAGCGCCGCATCCGCTCAAGGACGTGATGCGCTCCACCCGCGCCCAGGCCGCCGTGCGCCTGGCGCTTGACGAAGACCTCGCGAACGCCGCCGATGCGCGCTCCGCCGCCTGGTGCGACGCGACGAGCGACGCGCTGGTCGATCCGGACGCGGTCGCCACGGGCGAAATCTACGCGAAGGGCACGGGCTGCACCGTCGCGGGCGCGACGGTCGCGAAGGCCGTCCTCAAGGCGGTGGACCCGAAGATCAGGGTTACGATTCTGAAGCCCGACGGCAGCACGGTCCAGCCGAAGGAGCCCATCCTCGTCTTCCGCGGCAAGGCGCGCTCGATCCTCGCCGCCGAACGCACCGCGCTCAACTTCATGCAGCGCCTGTGCGCGACGGCCACGCTGACGCGCCAGTTCGTCGACGCGACGAAGAAGTACGGCACGCTCATCCTCGACACGCGCAAGACGACGCCGGGCCTGCGCGTCTTCGAGAAGTACGCCGTCCTCTGCGGCGGCGGCACGAACCACCGCATGGGCCTCTACGACCGCGTGCTCATGAAGGACAACCACCGCCGCCTGTGGAAGGGCGGCGACCCCGACGCGCTCGATCAGGCGGTCCTTGCGGCGCGCCGCGCGTTCCCGAAGCTCGCCGTCGAAGTCGAGGTCGAAAGCCTGCGCGAATGCGCGAGCGCGCTCAAGGCGAAGCCGGAGTGGATCATGCTCGACAACATGAGCGTCGCGGACATGAAGAAGTGCGTCCGGATGTGCAAGGGCCTTTCGAAGACCGAGGCGTCGGGCGGCATCACGCTCGCGCGCGCCAAGGAAGTCGCCGCGACGGGCGTGACCGCGATTTCGCTCGGCTGCCTGACGCATTCGGCCGGTTCGGTGGATTTGAGCCTCGAATGGCGGACGGTCTGATCGTCGTCGACGTCGGCAACACCTCGACGGCGGTCGGGCTGTGGCGCGGCGGAAAGGTGACGCGCGTCGCCCACTGCGACGGCGCCTTCGCCGAGGCGCGCGCGGCGGTCGAACGGCTCGCCGCCGTCGCGGACGCGCTCGCCTACGTCTCGGTCGTGCCGAAGGCGGACGCCGCGTGGCGCGCGTTCGCAAAGGCGCGGCGGCTGAAGTTACATGCCGTCTCCTGGCGCGATTTTCCGCTCGCGCTCGACTATCCCCGGCCCGAAACGATCGGCGCGGACCGCCTGGCGGACGCGGCGGGCGCGGTCGCGCGCTACGGCGCGCCGGTCCTCGTGATGGATTTCGGCACGGCGCTCACGGCGGCGATCGTCACGCGCGACCGGGTGTGGCGCGGCGGCGTGATCGCGCCCGGCTTCCCGCTCATGCGCGACTACCTCTTCGAGCGCACGGCGAAACTGCCGCGGATGGAGCTCGGCCGGGGCGGCGTGCCGAAGATCGGCCGCTCGACCGAGGAGGCGATGCGCTTCGGCGCGCTCGTCGGCTACCGCGGGATGGTGCGCGAGATCGTCGCGACGCTGCGGGCGAATTTCAACGAGGATTTCCGGCTCGTGGCGACGGGCGGTTTCGCGCGCTGGGCGCTGAAGGGCAGCGGCCTCGATTTCACCGTCGACCCGACGCTGACGCTGTACGGGACGGGGCTGCTGGCCGCCGGCCCGCTGCGCGGCGCGCCGGACGCAAAGACGGCAACGAAACGGACGAAGAAGGAGGTGCGGACATGAAGAAGATTCTGATCGCGGCCGTCGCGCTCGCGGCGCTGGCGGGGTGCGGCCCGTTCTGGATGAATCCCTACATCACGGTGGAGGAGTCGCGACTCAACTGGGTGGAGATCCACTACTACCGGCTCGACAAGACGCCCGTCTACCGCAAGGCGGTCCGCCTGAGCGGCGACGGATTCGTGGAGCTCCGGAAGGGGACGAGCGAGCTCATCTCCAACGATTTCGCCAAGCACAACGAGCTGGACGGCTGGGAGAACATCAAGACCCAGCGCGTCCACGTCGATCCCGCGCACATCAACGACATCTTCCAGAATCTCGTCAACCACGGGCTGCTGGACCAGGAAAAGACCTTCAAGAAGGCGAAGAATCCGCGGAAGGACCGCGTGCTCGGCGTCAAGGCGACCATCAACAACATGGCCTACACGCTGCAGGACAACATTTTCGAA
Organism: Verrucomicrobia bacterium UBA7008; assembly: GCA_002449695.1. Classification (GTDB taxonomy): domain Bacteria; phylum Verrucomicrobiota; class Kiritimatiellia; order RFP12; family UBA1067; genus UBA1067. The sequence goes on from DJXI01000007.1 coordinate 31,985, forward strand.
GTCGATCCCGATCTCGCCGAGCACCTCCTCGATGTCGTGCGCGAGTTCGACAACCCGACGCTGTAAGGAGAATCACCGATGGATGCGTTGAAGGCCACGGGAGTCTGCCGCCGTTACGGCGAGCAGGAGGTGCTGAAGGATTTTGCGCTGACGCTCGGTGCGGGCGGCTTCGAGGCGCTGATGGGACCGTCCGGGAGCGGCAAGTCCACGTTCCTGCATCTCGCGGCGGGCCTGCTCGCGGCGGACGCGGGCGCGATCGAAATCGACGGCACGGACGTCACGCGCCTCTCCGACGCCGCGGCCGCGCGCTTCCGCCGCCGCCACGTGGGCGTCGTCTTCCAGGCGTTCAACCTGCTGGACGACCGGACGGTCGCCGACAACATCGTTCTGCCGCTCAGGCTCGACGGCGCGCGGCCGGACGCGGCGCGGTTCGCGAAACTGACCGGCGTGCTCGGCCTCGCCGACAAGCTCGCGAAGAAACCCGAGCAGCTGTCGGGCGGCGAGCGCCAGCGCACGGCCATCGCGCGCGCGCTGATGGCGGAACCGGCGGTCGTGCTCGCGGACGAGCCGACGGGCAATCTCGACGTGGCGGCGGCGAAGGAACTGTGTGCGCTCCTGAAGGAACTGAACGCGACGGAAAAGAGCGCGATCCTCGTCGTCACCCACGATCCCGTCGTCGCGGCGAGCGCGACGCACGTCAACTTCCTGAAGGACGGACGGATCGTCGCCCGCCACGCGACGCAGGGCGATCCGGCGCGCGTCTCGCAGCTCTATCTGGAGACCTACCGGTGAAGGCGCGGCACCTCTGCGCCGTCGCGGGCGTGGCGATCGCGGTCGGCGCGGTCGTCTTCATGCGTTCGCTCGTCGCGTCGAACGACGTGCAGGCCCCCGCCCGGGCGGCCGAACTCCTGAAAGCGCTACCGGTCGCGGCGGACGCCGAGACGGTGCGTCTGACGCTCGACTTCCGGCCCGGCGGCCGCGTGATGCAGGGCCCGCCGCTCGCCGCCGAGATCGCGACAAAGCCGGGCGTCGAGGGCATCGCCATCGCCCGTTCGGCCTTTGCGGCGCGCCGCCTCAAGCCGCCGGCGGTCGGCGAGGAACTGACGCTCGTCGGCCGCAACGGCACGTACCGGCTGGCGGTCAGCGAAATCCTCCCGTGGTCGAAGCCGGTCCGCGGCTACCCGAACGCCTACGTCTCGCCCGAGACGGCCGCGACGATCGGCGAAGAGTGGCGCGCGTTCGAGCCGAAGACGGCCGCCGAACTCGCGCCGGGCTTCATGAGCGACGCCGGGCGGCACTTTGACATGTCGAAGGGCCTGCTCCTCTGGGCGGCGGCGCTCACGGCGCTCTGCCTGCTCGTCAATTCGCTCTTCCTCTCCATTGAGGCGCGGCGGTGCGACCTCGCGCTGCTGCGGACGCTGGGCCTGACGCGCGGCGGCGTCATCCGGCGCGTCCTGGCCGAATCGCTGGCGCTGACGGCGGCCGGGTGCGCGCTCGGCACGGCGGTCGCGGTCGCGGCGGTCTATCTCTATGTCGCCGCCGACAGGGAGCTCTTTCCGGCGGGCGCGGCACTTCTGCCGCGCGGCGCGCTGGCCCTGTGCGTGCTCGCGGCGCTCGCCGTCGCGGGCGCGGCGGCGCTCCTCGCGCTCAAACCCGCACTCGCCGTCAAGCCGCTGGAGGTCGTGCGCGCGCCGGGTCCGCGCCGCAGCCGCGTCGGCATGCTCATCGCGTTTGCGTGCGGCTTCGGCGCGTTCGTGGCGGTGGAGGTGTGGGGCGCGTCGCTGATGAGCGCGTTCGTGCCGTCGCCCGAATGGCCGGACGCGATCGTCTCGATCCTGCCGGGCGGCGTCTCCAGCTTTGATGTCGAGAAGCTTCAGGCGATCGACGGCGTGGCGCGGATCGCTGAATTGCAACCTTTGCAGGTCAACCTCGATCCGCTTGACGAGCTGAAGGGGCCGGGCGGCGGCGAACGCGGCGACGCGGGCGGGCGCGGCGGACGCGGGCGCGGGCCGGCCTACCGCAACGCGCTTCTGCTGGCGTCGGGGTGGCTGCCCAAGTTCAGATTCACGGAAGGCGACTGGGAAACGGCGTCCCGCGCGCTCGGCGCAGGCGACAACTGTGTAATCACCGAAATGATGGCCCATGCGAAGGGGCTGCACCTCGGCGACGCGCTGAAGCTCGACTGCGGACGCGACTTCAAGAGGACGCTCGCCATCGTCGGCGTCGTCGATCTGAACTGGCACATGGTGACGAGCCGCGGCCTTGTGCGCGGCCTCAACCGGATGCCGGTCCAGACGGACGGCCCCGTGTTCGTCAGCTTCGACACGCTCGCCGCGTGCGACGCGCGGCCGCAGCCGTTTGTCAACATGACGCACCTGTGGCTCGACTACACGCCGGAATTCCTCGCCCAGCACGGCGCGTTCGCGGCGGGGCGGATTGTGGAGAAGCGCATCGTCGCGGCGCTCGACGGCGCGTACAGCGAGACGGAGGACGGCGAGGTGCGCGGCAACACGGTGCGGCTCCACGCGCGCGACGAGGTGGCGGACGGGACGCTCGCGCACGGCCACGAGATCATCGGTTCGATGGCGCGCGTGCCGTTCATCTTCATCGCGGTTCTCTCGCTCGGGTTCGTGGCGCTGATCGTCGCGCGCGCGGACGGGCGGCGGCGCGAATTCCGCGTCCTGCGCGCCGTGGGCGCGACGCGCGGGCATCTGGCGCGGCTGCTGGCGCGCGAGGCGCTGGCGGTGGCGGCGCTCGGCCTGGCGTTCGGGTTCGCGGGCGGCACGGTCGCGGGGTTCCTTTTCACGATTCCGACGCGGGCGATCTGGAGCCTGCCCGTTCTCTTCGCGGTGCCGGTCGCGCCGGTGGTGAAGGGCGCGGCGCTCGCGCTTCTCTGCGCGCTCGCGGTCGCGGTGCCGGCGGCGTTCGCGGTCGTCCGGAAGGAGCGCGCATGAGCTATTATGCCGAAACAAAGGAGGGCGTCGTCGTCAACGTGCGCGCGCAGCCGCGTTCGTCGCGCGCGGGGCTGGACGGGCTCGTCGGCGAGGCGGTGAAGGTCCGCATCCGCGCCGCGCCGGTCGACGGCAAGGCGAACAAGGAGCTGATCGAGACGCTCGCGGACGCATTCGACCTGCCGAAATCGGCCGTGCGGTTCGTCGCGGGCGAGACGAGCAAGCTCAAGCGCATCCTGCTCGCCGGCGTCACGGCGGCCGCGCTCCGCGCCCGCCTCGGCGACGGCTGACGCGGCGGGAATGTGATATACTATCGCACCATGAAAAAGGCGCTGAAAGTGGTGGTGACGGCGGGGCCGACGCGGGAGTTCATCGATCCCGTCCGGTTCCTCTCGAACCCGTCGACGGGCAAGATGGGCTTCGCGCTCGCGCGCGCGGCGGCGGCGGCGGGGCACGCGGTCGCGCTCGTGGCCGGGCCGGTCGCCCTGAAGACGCCCAAGGGCGTGCGGCGCATCGACGTCGTCAGCGCGCGCGACATGCTCGCGGCGGTCGAGCGGGAGGTCGCGGCGGGCGCGGACGTGCTGATCGCGACGGCGGCGGTGGCGGACTGGCGGCCGAAGCGCCGGGCGGCGCAGAAACTGAAGAAGGGCGAGATGGACGGGACGCTGGCGCTCGTGCGCAATCCCGACATCCTGAAGACGGTCACGGGCGTGCGGAAGATCGGGTTCGCCGCCGAGACGCGGAACGTCCTGCGCGAAGCGGTGCGCAAGTGCCGCGAGAAGGATCTAGAGCTGATCGTCGCCAACGACGTGACGGAGAAGGGCTGCGGATTCGGGACGGACACGAACCGCGCGACGCTCGTGCGGCGCGACGGCACGGTGACGCGATTGCCGCTCCTGACGAAGCTCGCCCTCGCCCGCCGCATTTTGCGGGAGATCTGATTGCTGGATTGCGAGGATTCTAGACCTCTCGACTTCTAGAATCCTAGAACCACCTGCCCGGATATATGATATAATATACCATCATGCATACGGTTCTCACACATCCGCTGGTCAAGCACCGCGTCACGCTGATGCGCGACATCAACACCAAACCGAAGCAGTTCCGCGAGCTCGTCAACGAAATCACGGAATTCCTCGCCATCGAAAGCCTGAAGGACCTGCGCACGGTCGAAATCCCCGTCACGACGCCGGTCGCCAAGACGACGGGCGTCAAGATCGAGGACTCCATCGTCATCGTCCCCATCCTGCGCGCCGGCATGGGCATGCTCGACGCCATGCTCCACGTCCTTCCCTACGCGAAGGTCGGCGTCCTCGGCATGCAGCGCAACGAGGCCACGGCCGAGCCCGTGCCCTACTACGCGAAGGTCCCGCCCGCCAAGAACGACGAGATCGCCGTCGTCATCGACCCGATGCTCGCGACCGGCGGCAGCGCGTGCGACGCATTCACCCAGCTCAAGAAGCTCGGCTACCGCCGCATCGTCTTCCTCAACCTCATCGCCGCGCCCGAAGGCATCGCGAAGGTCGAGAAGGAGCATCCCGACGTGCCCGTCTTCACGGCGGCGAAGGACGAGCGGCTGAACAGCCACTTCTACATCGTCCCCGGCCTCGGCGACGCGGGCGACCGCATCTTCGGAACGCTCTGAGGCCGCGCCGCGTGACGTTCGCCGCCAGCAAATTCGCCCGATTCCTCCCCAGCGCGACGTTCGCGATGGCGGCGGAATACCTGATGGGCCTGTCGGACAGCGTCATCTGCGGCCAGATCCTCGGCGAGGAGGGGCTGTCGGTCATCAACCTGATGCAGCCCGTCTTCAATGCCGTCTCGTTCGTCGCCTTGCTCGTCGGCACCGGCACGAGCGTCCTCTACGCGACGGAAATGGGGCGCTTCGACCGGCGGCGGGCGAGCGAGCTGCTGACGCAGGGGCTGTGGACGGCGCTCCTCCTGGGCCTCGGGCTCGTCGCGACGCTCGCCTGCGTGCGCCACGGCGCCACCGCCGCGTTCGGCGTGACGGGCGGCGTGCTGGACGGCGCGCGCACGTACTGGGCCTGGTTCCTGCCGTGCGCGCTCCTCGAGTCGCTCGCGTTCTACCTTTCGAGCCTCTGCTACGCCGACGGCGACGGGCGCCTGAGCGCGTTCGCCTACGGTGCGCAGCTCGTCGGCAACTGCGCGCTGTCGGTGCCGCTGACGATGAAGTTCGGCTACGCCGGCTGCGCCGTCGGCACGACGATCGGGCACATCGCGGCGGTCGCGGTCCTGCTCCTGCACCTGCGCCGCGCGGAAAACTCGCTCGCGTTCGTGCGCCACTTCTCGCTCGCGGACTCCGGCCGCATCTGCGTCTGCGCGCTGGGCGACGCGAGCATCCGCCTCTGCCAGGCCGTCCTGACGCTCCTTCTGAACCTCTACGTCATCGCGCGCTTCGGCGAAGGGCGTCTGCCGGTCCTCGCGGCGGTCCTGGCCGTCCTCGGCCTCAGCGAGGCGTTCGACGGCGTGGCGACGGCCGCCCAGCCGCTCGCGAGCGTCTACATCGGCGAAAGCAACGACCGCCTGACGCGCCGCATCATGCGCCTGGCCGCGCGCGTGGCGACGGCGGAAGGCATCGCGCTGACGCTCCTTCTGGCGGTCTGGCCGGGGCTCGTCACCGGCCTTGTCGGCCTGAGCGACCCGGTGCTCGTCGGCCCGGCGCAGCAGGCCGTGCGCCTCGTCGCGCTCGGGCTCGTCGGCACGGCGTTCGTGATGCTGCTCAACTCCTACTACACGTTCCGCGTGCGCGAAGGGCTGGCCGTCGGCCTGACGGCCCTGGCGACGCTGATCCTGCCGGCGGCGCTCTTTCCGGCGGCCGGCCATCTCTTCGGCGAGACGGGCGTCTGGGCGGCGCTCGCCGCGAGCCCCTACGCCGCACTCGCGCTCGTCGCGGCGTACGTGACGGCGAAGGGCGGCCGCGGCGCCTTTCCGCTCCTCCTCGACCGCGCGCGCGAACGCGCCTCGCGCGTCTACGATCTCGTGCTGGAGCCGGCGGACGTCTGCCGCGTCTCCGCCGCGCTCGGCAAGTTCCTCGCCGTGCGCCGGGGCCTGGACGAACGCAAGGCGGGCCTCACGTCGCTCCTCATCGAAGAGGCGCTGATGCTCATCCGCGAGCGCAACGCGGGGCGCCGGATCCACGCGGAGCTGACCGTGACGTGGAAGGAGGGCGTCACGATCGTCGTGCGCGACGACGGCCGGCTCTTCGACCTCACCGACGCCGATACGGCCGTCTCGTCCCTGCGCGCCTACCTCGTGTCCAATCTCATGGTCGCCATCCCCGCGCGCCGCAACATGACGACGACGGGCTTCAACCGCAACGTGTTCAAGATATGAAGAACAGTCTCCTTCTGCTGGCGCTCGTCGCCCTCGCGGGCTGCTCCGACCGGGCGGCGCGCCCGGCCGTCGATCCGCGCATCGCCGACGCGACGCGCCCGCTCGTGTTCCTCGCGAACCCGACCGAGCCGCCGTGTACGTACCGGAACGAAGCCGGCGAGATCGTCGGCACCGACATCGACCTCGCGCGGCGGATCGCCGCGAAGATGGGCCGCGAACTCGTCATGGAAGGCGTCGACTTCATCGACATCCTGCCGCGCCTCAAGGCGGGCACGGCGGACTTCTCGATCGCCACCATCACGATGACCGAGGCGCGGCGGCGCGACGTCGACTTTTCGGTGCCGTACGGCGAGGGCGGCGCGCGGTTCCTCTACCGGACGGACGGGAAGAGGCCGCGCCTGTCGCAGCTTATGGCGCTGCGCATCGGCATCGAGGCTGATTCCGCCCACGACATCTACCTGTGCCTGCGCGGCGGCGACCCCAAGCGCTACCTCCGGATCCAGGATGCCGTCGCCGCGCTGAAGGCCGGCGAGATCGACGCGGTGCTCTTCGACGGCATGCAGCTGACGACGCTCGCGGATGCGTCGGGCGGGACGCTCGCGGTCTCGGCCCCGCTGACGCGCGAGTTCTACGGCGTCGCGGTGGACAAGCGGCGGCCGGACGTGCTAGCGGCGGCCAACGCGGTCATCGCGGAAGGGGGCGCGCGATGACGGAACGGCGCAGCCTGGACCTGAAGCTCGTCCTGAGCGTGCTCGCGGCGTTCCTGCTGTCGATGGCGTTCACCTGGTTCCTCCACACGCGCCTGTCCGAGCGCGACGCCTACGCGCTCATCGACCGCACGTTCACGGCTGTCGAGGCGGAGATCATCGATTGCGTCGACGAGCGGCTCGTGCGGCTGTGCCTCGCGGTGCGCGAGCGGCTGGAGGACGACGGCTGGCCGACCGACACCGCGTCGCTGGCGGCGCTGGCGCAGGAGATGAAGATCACCGAGATCAGCGTCGCGAACGCGGCCGGCGACATCGTCGCCTCCTCGGTGACGGACTACCTCGCCGCGCCCGGCAAGCCGGCCTTCAACTTCAAGACGGCGGGCGGCAAGGCGGAGGACATGATGTGCCTCGTGACCGGCCCGGAGACGGATTACTGCCAGCCGTTCCGCAGCAACACGGCGAACGGGGCGTGGCGCAAGTTCGTGGGCGTCTGGATGCCGTCGACCGGCGGCTTCGTGGAGATCGGCTGCGACGGCGAGTCGCTCCGGGGGCTGTCGCGCTCGTCGCTCATGGACCTGTTCCGGAACTGGCGCGTGGGCGGCGCGGGCGGCATCGTCGTGACCACGCCGTCCGGGCTCATCCTGTCGGACTACGAGGAGCCGAACCGCGAGGGCGCGTACTGGGAGGCCCCGGACGATTCGTTCTACTGGAAGCGCGAGGAGATCGAGGGCTTCCCGACGTACGTGCTGATCCCGAAGGGCTCGGCGGCGGTCCAGCGCGACGTGCTCGTCGGCGCGACGGCCGTGCTGAACGGCGCGGCGCTCGTCTTCGTCGCGCTGCTCGTCGGCTTCGTCATCTCCGCGTTCGTCCGCCGGCAGATGCGCCTGCAGGCCGCGAAGGAGCTCACGATGGCGAAGGACATCCAGCTCGCGGCGCTGCCGAACGTCTTCCCGCCGTTTCCCGGCGAGACGCGCTTCGACATCCGCGCGTCGATGGCGACGGCGAAGGAGGTCGGCGGCGACTTCTACGACTTCTACTTCACCGGCCCCGACCGCGTCCTCTTCCTGATCGCGGACGTCAGCGGCAAGGGTGTGCCGGCGGCCATGTTCATGATGCGCGCGAAGACGCTCATCAAGAGCATCGCGCAGACGGGCCGGCCGCTCGCGCAGGTGTTCGCGGCGGCGAACGACGCGCTCTGCGAAGGCAATTCGTCCAACACGTTCGTGACCGTCTGGGCGGGCGAGCTCAACATCGAGACGGGCCGCGTCACGTACGTGAACGCGGGCCACAACCCGCCCGTCGTGCGCCGGGACGGCGCGGTCGCCTACCTGAAGTCGCGCCCGGCGCTCGTGCTCGGCGCGCTCGCCGGCGTCCGCTACGGCGTGGGCGAGCTCCAGCTGAAGCCGGGCGACGCGATCTACCTCTACACCGACGGCATCACCGAGCAGCCGGACGCGGTCGGCGAGCTCTACGGCGAGGCGCGGCTTCTCGCGTCGCTCGCGGGGTGCGCGGACCGTTCGGAGGAGGCCGCGCTCGACACGGTGCTCGCGGACGTGCGCCGCCACGCGGCGGGCGTCGAGCAGGCCGACGACTGCACGCAGCTCATCATCCGCTACGACGGCGACGGCGGCCGGGCGGCGGGAACGAACAACGGACAGGAAAAAGGAGACGACCATGGAAATTAAGACCCACACGGACGGAGCGACGCTGACGATCGCCGTCAGCGGACGCGTGGACACGGTGACGGCCCCCGAACTGGAGGCGGGCCTCAAGTTCGGCGACGCGACGCGCGTCGTGCTCGATCTCGCGGACGTGCCCTACATGAGCTCGGCGGGGCTGCGGCTGCTGCTGAGCGCCCACAAGACGATGCTCGCAAAGGGCGGCGAGCTCCAGATCGCCCGCGTGCCGCCCGCCGTGCGCGAGGTGCTCGATCTCACCGGATTCTCCGGCATTCTCAATCTGGTTTAACGAACGACAAAAAAGAAGGGACAGACATGAGCGACATCAAGGAATCGATCAGGAAGTTTGAAGCGTCCATCCTGGAGGACGGCAAGGTCGATCGCGCCGAGACGCAGATCCTGCTCGCGTTCGCGCGTCCGCGCGCGGCGGAGAGCCCCGAGATGGCGGAGTTCGTTCAGCTCCTCGACGACGTGCTCGAGGACGGCGTCGTCACCGCGGAGGAGTCGATCCGCATCGGCGCGTACCTGAAGTGGATGACGCGCGAGGCGGAATCCGACGAGCCGGAGACGACGTTCCTCGGCCGCCTCTTCAAGCTGAAGCGCAACCGCACGACGGTCCGCACCGAGATCGTCGCGGGCGTGACGACGTTCATGACGATGGCGTACATCCTGGCCGTGAACCCGTCGATCCTCTCGACGGCGGGCATCCCGAAGGGCGGCGTCTTCGTGGCGACGGCGGTCGCGGCGGTCGTCGGCACGCTTCTCATGGCGTTCATGTCGAACTACCCGTTCGTGCTCGCGCCGGGCATGGGGCTCAACGCCTTCCTGACGTTCGGCGTCGTGCTCGGCATGGGCTACAGCTGGCAGTTCGCGCTGCTCGCGGTCTTCGTGGAGGGACTCGTCTTCCTGGCGCTTTCGCTCACGCCGGTGCGCGAGGGCATCTTCAACGCGATCCCGATCTCGCTCAAGAAGGCGGTCGCGGCGGGCATCGGCCTCTTCATCTGCCTCATCGCGATGAAGACGGCGGGCGTCGTCGTCGACAACCCCGCGACGCTCGTGTCGATGGTCCGGTTCAACGAGGTGCCGTTCCACACGAACGGCATCTGCGCGGTGCTGGCGCTCCTGGGCACGCTCTTCACGGCGTTCCTGCTCGTCAAGCGCCTGAAGGGCGCGATCCTCTTCGGCATCCTCTTCACGTGGGGTCTCGGCATGGCGGCGCAGGCGACGGGCCTCTACACGCCCGATCCGGCGGCGGGCTTCTACTCGCTCTATCCCGACTTCTCGGTGAAGGGCCTCGCGCAGAACTTCTCCGAATTCGGCTCGACCGTCGGCGCGCTCTTCCATGCCGACGGCTGGACGCACACCGTGAAGGGCGAGGTTGTCGGCTCCGGCTGGTCGCTCGTCACGTCGCTCGACTTCTTCGTCGTGATGTTCGCGTTCTTCTTCGTCGATCTCTTCGACACGCTCGGCACGCTGATCGGCGTGTCGATGAAGGGCGGCTTCCTCGACAAGGACGGCAGGCTCCCGCGCATCTCGGGCGCGCTCTGCGCCGACTCGATCGCGACGAGCGTGGGCGCCGTCTTCGGCACGTCCACCACGACGACGTTCGTCGAATCGGCCTCGGGCGTGATGGCGGGCGGCAAGACGGGCCTGACGGGCGTCACCTCCGCGGCGCTCTTCGCGGCGGCCATCGTCTTCGCGCCGGTCTTCCTCGCGATCCCCGGCTTCGCGACGGCGCCGGCCCTGATCGTCGTCGGCTACATGATGCTCTCCTCGTGCGCGGACATCGACTGGCGCGACGCGGGCGAGGCGGTGCCGGCGTTCCTCGCGGTGGCGGCGATGCCGTTCACCTACTCGATCTCGGACGGCATCATGTTCGGCGTCATCGCCTACACGGTCGTCAACGCGCTCGCGGGCCACTTCAAGCGCATCCACTGGATCATGTACGTCCTCACGGCCCTCTTCGTCGCCAAGTACGCGCTCATGTAAGACCATGAAAAATCTCGACAACTACGTCAAGGGCATTCCCGACTTCCCGAAGCCGGGCGTCCTCTTCCGCGACGTCACGGGGATCCTCGAATCCCCCGACGGCTTCCAGCTCGCGCTCGACAGGGCGGTCGGCATCCTCGCCGCCGTCGAATTCGACCTCGTGGCGGCGCCCGAGTCGCGCGGCTTCATCTTCGGCGCGGCGCTCGCCGACCGCTTCCGCACGGCGTTCGTGCCGATCCGCAAGCCGGGCAAGCTCCCGCGCGAGACGATTTCGGAAACGTACGATCTCGAATACGGCCGGGCGACGCTGCACATGCACACGGACGCCGTGAAGCCCGGCCAGCGCGTCGTGATCGTCGACGACCTCCTGGCGACGGGCGGCACGGCGCTCGCGGCGGCGCGGCTCGTCGAGCGGCTCGGCGGCTCGGTCGCGAAGATGGTCTTCCCGATCGAGCTCGAGGGCTTCCGGGCGCGCGACGGGCTCCTGAAGGGCTACGACGTCGCCTCGCTCGTCAAGTATCCGGGAAAATAATTCGCCAACGGACAAAAGAAGGAACACCATGGCTACACAACAGAATGCAGACAACTGGACGCTGTCGCAGCTGATGACGGCGGCGGCGAAGTTCACGTTCGCGGACGGCAGGGCCGACCTCGACGAGACGAAGGCCCTGATCGGCCTCGTCCATCCGTTCGCCGCGAAGGACACCGACCTCGCGCTCTTCGAGAAGCTGCTGACCGGCATCGCGGAGGACGGCGTCGTCACCGCGGACGAGTCGGCCGCGCTGGCGCAGGCCATCGCCCGGCTGCGCGCCAAGTACCAGGCGGGCGACGCCGTCTACGACGCGCGCACGCTCGGACTGCCGAAGATGGCCGTCCTCGGCGTCCAGCACATGTTCGCGATGTTCGGCGCGACGATCCTCGTGCCGATCCTCACGGGCCTCTCGCCGAGCGCGACGCTCCTCTGGGCGGGCCTGGGCACGCTCCTCTTCCATCTCGTCACGAAGCGGATGGTGCCGGCGTTCCTCGGTTCGTCCTTCGCCTATCTCGCCGGCTACTTCGCGCTCGCCGGGATGGCCGGCGCGGCGGGCTTCGAGGACTGCGACAAGGCGAAGATGCTCCAGTACGCCTGCCTGGGCGTCGCCTCCTCCTCGCTCCTCTACTTCATCGTCGCCGGCTGCGTGAAGGCCTGCGGCGTCAAGACGGTGATGAAGTTCTTCCCGCCCGTCGTGACGGGGCCGATCATCATCGGCATCGGGCTCGTCCTCGCGCCCGTGGCGGTGAACAGCTGCACGACCGACTGGCCCGTCGCGCTCGTCGCCATCGTGACGGTGATCGCGTTCTCGATCTTCGGGCGCGGCATGTTCCGGATCATTCCGATCCTGATGGGCGTCGTCTTCTCCTATCTCGTCGCCGTCGTCTTCGGCCGGCTCGGCCTGAGCGCGTCGATCGACTACTCGGCCGTCGCGAACGCGGCGTGGATCGGCCTGCCGGTCCGGATGGAGAACACGGTCTTCCCGCTCCTGTCGCATCCCGACTGGGGCCGGATCGTCAGCGCCGTCGCCATCGTCTTCCCGCTCGCCTTCGCGACGATCATGGAGCATGTCGGCGACGTCTCGGCGATCAGCTCGACGGTGAAGCGCAACTTCTTCGCGCAGCCGGGCCTGCACCGCACGATGCTCGGCGACGGCCTCGCCACCTGCCTCGCCTCGCTCTTCGGCGCGCCGGCCAACACGACGTACGGCGAGAACACGGGCGTCCTGTCGCTCTCGCGCGTCTATGACCCGCGCGTCATCCGCATCGCCGCGTGCCTCGCGATCCTCGTCTCGTTCTGCCCGAAGTTCTCGGCGTTCATCGGCACGATCCCGGCGGCGACGATCGGCGGCGTGAGCTTCATCCTCTACGGAATGATCTCCGCGGTGGGCGTGCGGAACCTCGTCGAAAGCCAGGTCGACCTCGGCAAGTCGCGCAACATGCTGATCGCCGCGCTCATCCTCGTCCTGACGCTCGGCATCACGTTCTCGAAGGCGGGCGCGATCGCGTTCGCGGTCGGCTCGGTGAAGATCTCGCTCTCCGGCCTCGCCGTGGGCGCGCTCATGGGCATCGTCCTCAACGCCGTGCTGCCGGGCAAGGACTTCGCCTTCTCGGAGACCGCCCCGACGATCAAGGACGCCGACCGCTTCGGCGGCAAGAAGCCGGAGTAAGCCCATGGTGGAGCTGAACGAGAGCCAGCGCAAGACGGTCGCGACGGGGCTGACGATCCTGTCGGTCACGGTCGTCGGCGCGTTCGTCGCGTTCGTGGGGTGGCTCGCGCTGAAGGCGCTCGCGTACGTCTCCAGCGCGATCATCCCCGTCATCTCGGGCCTCTTCCTCGCGCTCTTCTTCAAGCCGTACTACGGCTGGTGGAAGCGGCTCGTCAAGAACCCGTCGGGCGCGGCGGCGCTGATGATGCTGTCGGTGCTGGTTCCGGCCGGCTTCTTCCTCTGGAACTTCGGCGCGTTCGCCGCCGACCAGATCTCGAACCTCGTCACGCAGGCGCCGGAGCTGGCCGCGAAGGGGGTGGACTGGCTGCACGCCAACTTCCCCAAGGCGCGCGAACTCGCGGACACGCTCGGCATTCCGTATCAGGACTGGATCGAGCTCTACAAGGTGAAGGCGGCGCATCTCGGCGTCAGCGTGCTCGGGTATCTGACGGGCATCGTCGGCGCGCTCGTCGCGCTCCTCTTCTTCTTCTACTTCCTGACGCGGCCCGACATGCGCGGGAACGACTACGTCGCCGAGATGCCGTTCCTCAAGGACGACACCAAGGCGTTCGTCGCCGAGCAGATCGACGCGTTCCTCGACATCGTCGTCAGCTTCTTCCAGCGCCAGGTCGTCATCTGCCTCATCGAAGGCGGACTCTACGGGCTCGGGTTCGCGGCCGTGGGGCTGCCGTACGGCTTCCTCATCGGCTTCATCCTCGGCGTCCTCAACCTCGTGCCGTTCTTCGGCACGGTCGTCTGCCTGCCGATCGCGCTCTCGCTCGCCTACTTCGGCGCGGACGGCTCGACGTGGCGCGTCGCGGGCGTCGTGCTCGTGTGGGGCGCGGGGCAGCTGCTGGACGGGTACGTGATCACGCCGAAGATCCAGGGCGACAAGACGGGGCTCGGCTACGCGGGCGTCATCTTCTCGTTCTTCTTCTGGGGCGCGGTGTTCCAGTCGTTCCTGGGGCTTCTGCTGGCGATCCCGCTCTCGGCGTTCTGCGTCGTTCTCTGGCGCGCGCTCAAGTCGAAGTACATCAAGCCCGTCGTCTGACGGGCGGGGCAGATGACAGGAGAGACACGCCGCCCATGATCCGACCGATCCCCTACGTGAACGAAGAGGTCGCCAACCGCGACTTCAAGTACTACATCTTCGACTGGGACGACAACATCCTGCACATGCCGACGAAGATCCGGCTGGAGCACCGCGAGACGGCCGACGCGCCGTGGCGCCCCGTGGAGGTCTCGACGTCGACCTTCGCGCTCGTGCGCGCCGACACCGCGCACTACCGCGCGCCGGCGCAGGGCGGCTGGGAGGAGGCGTTCCGCTGCTTCGCCGACCCGGCGCGCGACGGCGAGCCGAACCACTTCATCGACGATACGCGCGCGGCGCTCGCGCGCGTGGCGGCGGGGATCGAGAAGCCGAGCCCGAGCTACAACACGTTCAAGAAGACGCTCGTCGAGGGGCGCATCTTCGCCATCGTCACCGCGCGCGGCCACGCGCCCGCGACGATCGAGAAGGCGGTGCGGCTCTTCATCGCGGAGGCGCTCACGCCGCTCGAGCGCGAGCTGATGATGTCGAACCTGCGCGGCTACCGCCGCTGGCTGGACAAGGTGGAGACGTTTGGCACCGACGACGAGGAGCTCGACTACTACCTCGGCATGTGCCGCTATTCGGCGGTCACCTACGACGGCTTCAAGGCGCGGATGGCGAACGACCCGATCTACCGGGAGAAGCTGGCCGTCGCCACGACCGCCGCACGGCCGGAGCTCGCCAAGGAGTTCGCGATCCGCGATTTCGTCGAGCACGTCTTCCACACGCTCCAGCGCACGGGCGGGCTGGACCGCTCGGTCGCGATCGGGTTCTCCGACGACGACAAGGGGAACGTGCGCAGCGTCTCGAACTACATCAGGGCGGAGCTGTCGCGCCGGTTCGACGGCATCAAGTTCGTCGTCTACGACACGTCCGACCGGACGCTCACGAAGGGGCGCAAGGTCTGCGTCTCGGGGCAGATGAACCTGCCGGGATTCTGAGGAGGAACGCGCGATGGCCGAGATTCTCATCGTCGAAGACGACCGGCTCGTGCGCGCCGGCTACGCGCGGCTCTTCGCGGGCGAGGGGTACAGGGTGCGGCTCGCGCGGACGGGCGAGGAGGGCGTGGAGAAGTTTCGCGCCGAGCGGCCCGACGTGGTGCTGCTGGACGTGATGCTGCCGGGCGAGAACGGCTTCACGGCGTGCCGCCGGATGCGCGCGATCGACGCGTTCACGCCCATCGTCTTCAACACCCAGCTCGACAGCGCGGAGGACCACGTGCGCGGGCTGGAGCTGGGCGGCGACGACTACGTCCTCAAGACGGATCCGGATTCCGTGCGGATCGCGCGGGTGGCGCGCGCGGTGGCGCGGTTCGAGGCGTTCAGGCGCGGGCTGCGGCCGGCCCTGACGATCACGGTCGGGCGCGCGGTCGTGGACTGCTGCGAGCTGACGGTCCGGGACGGGTCGCGGCGCAACCGCGTGCTGACGCGCACGGAGTTCGACATCCTGCGGCTGCTGGACGGCGCGCGCGGGCGCGTCTTCTCGTCCGAGGAGATTCTCGACCACATCCGCGGCGAGGGGTACGCGTGCGACGACAACACGGTCTACGTGCACGTCTGGAACCTGCGCCGGAAGCTCGGCGCGGCGGGCGAGCTGATCGTCAACCAGCGCGACGCGGGCTACAAGCTCGTCAAGTGACCGGCACGGCAGACAGGACGGGGGCATTTGTGATATACTTTGCTGATTGCGAACGGATGGAACCCTTCAGGCGGCGGCGCCGGGCTCCGGGAAGGAGAAGCTGATGGATGTCAAGACAACGGTCGTCACGGCCGACGACGCGAACTTTGCCTGGGGAACCTTTCTGCTCGTGGCCAGCATGCGAATGAACGGCATGAAGCAACCGGTTCTCGTCGGGGCGATGGGATGGAGCGACGAGATGAAGCGTCGCGTGGAGGCGCTAGGCGGCGTGACCATCAAGGATCTGCCGCTGTCGCGCCAGTGCGTGACGTGCCAGAAGCCGCTTTTGATGATGGACGACGCGATCGATACTGAGTGGGTGTGCTGGGCCGATTCAGACGCGGCGTTCGTCGGCGACTGCACGGAATGGCTTTGCGGGGCGAATCCTGACGAAATCGTCATACGCAGGTACGACCCGCCGCCAGCCGATTTCACCAAGGAGAATCTTGCAGTCTGGAAGCGCGACATCGAGAAGTTCTGCGGAGGCGCCAACGCCGAAAGCCGCTATACGACACGTGTCAATGCGCCGTTCATCGTCATCCACCGCAAATGGAAGAGGTTCCTCGAAACGTGGAACCGGCAGATTCAAAACGTGCTGCCGCCTGATGTCGAGATCATAATGAAGCATGGTTCGCCTTATTTCCAGACAGACGAGAGCGTGCTGGGAAGTCTGCTGTGCTTCGACCCGGACGCGCCGAAGGTCGCGGGTTCCTACAAGGCCAACGGCAGCGCTGACAAAAGCCGGTACTTCGCGCACTTTGCATACAACCCGAAGCCCTGGCAAATGTGGAACGCATATTCTCTGAAATGGCGCGACGTGGTTTTCCCGGTAGTCGACTGGATCGTCGAAAACGGGATAGCGAAGCCCGGCGAGCTGCCGCTGCCGCTGCGGAAGGGCTGGTGGCCGCTTTGCCGCGCCGCTGCGCCGCTGGCGCCGTGGGTCTGGCGCGCCATGAAACTCAAACGACGCGTCTGTCGCTGAAAACGGCATGAAACTCGATTTCAAGAAGAACGTCAAGCGCAATATGGCGGCGAACGCGGCTTCCAGCGGCATTCGTCTGCTTTTCCCGTTCCTCAACCGCACGTTGTTCCTGTGGCTTCTCGGCCCTGCGTACCTCGGACTGAACGGGCTCTTCGGCTCGATTCTCGGCGTTCTCATGCTCGCCGAACTCGGCTTCGGCACCGCCGTCGTATGCTCAATGTACAAGCCGGTCGCGGACGATGACCGGGAATTGCTTTGCGCATATCTCAAGTTTTACCGCGCCGTTTATCGCTGCGTGGGTGCGGTTATTTTCTTTGGCGGGCTTGCTCTGCTTCCGTTTCTTGATCGTCTTGTTCACGGTACGGTGCCGCCGGACATAGACCTGCACATTCTCTACGTCATCCACCTCGTGAACACTGCGGCGAGTTATTTTCTCTTTGCCTACCGCGGTGTCGTTCTCGGCGCGCATCACCGCAACGATGTCATCACGAATATCCGCACCGGCGTTTCCGTCGCGCAGTACATTGTCGTGTTCTTGATTCTGCTCATCACGCGCAACTACTACCACTATGTCATTGCGACGGTTGCGTTCACCGTTGTACAGAACGTCCTGCTCGTGAAGGCTTCGCGCAGGTTGTTCCCTGACATCGAGCCGAGGGGTGCGCTTCCGCTGGAGATGCGTCGCAGGGTGATTTCGGACGTGAAGTCTATCTTTATGCACAAGGTCGGCGGTGTCATCACGTACTCCACGGACAACCTGGTCATCTCCGCGTTCCTTGGACTTGTTGCAGTGGCCTCGTATGGAAATTATTATTATGTTGCTACGTCTGTTGCCGGACTTGTCTCGGTCGTGTATTCGTCGATGACGGGCGGATTCGGCAACAAGATATATACCGAGTCGAAGAAGGAGAATTTCCGGCTCTTCATGCGAATGAATCGGCTTTCGATGATTGTGGTCGTGTTCTGCTCTGCGATGATGGCGGCACTTTATCAGCCGTTTATGGAGGTCTGGGTGAAGGGGGACCCCGCGCTTATGCGCCACGCGCTAACACCAGTGCTGATGGTGTTCTACTTTTATGTCATGCAGTCGCGCCAAGTGCTGCTCGTTTTTAAGTCGGCCGCATCTCTTTGGAAACAGGACCGCTGGAAGCCGATTGTAGCTGGGATTGTGAATCTTGGGACGAATGTTCTGTTTGTCCTCTTCCTTCCGGATGCCTACAAGCTTGACGGCGTCATCTTCTCGACAATCATTGGATTTGCCTTTATAGAGGTTCCGTGGGAATCGCATGTCGTGTTTACTGCGTTTTTCGGTCGGGCGGAGTCGCGCGCCTATTGGCGCGCCTATTTCGGTTTTGCGGCATGTGCCCTTGTGTTGTGTGTTATCGCGTGGTGGACGGCGCATAGTGTTCCCGTCGACGGGCTTGCCGGTTTGGCCTTGAAGGGGGCAGTTTCCTCCGTGATTGTGGCGGCCCTGATCTTTGCCTTGTTTAGGCACGACGTCTTGGCATTGCTGTGCAAGCGCAAAACTGCACTGGCAGGGGAAAGGAGATTGGGATGAAACGGGAAAACACCATTGTCACGATCGGTGACATCAACTACTTGTGGGGCATATTTCTCTTGATTGCATCTGCCCGCAAGGCGGGAATGGAAGAGCCGTTTCTTGTCGGCGTCAAGAAGTTTACACCCGAGGCGGAACGTGTACTGGCGCAGTTCGGCGGCGTTCGCGTGCTGCCGCTAGACGGAATAAAGCGCTCGCTGACCTGTCTGAAGGCTCATGTTATGCTGAATGTGGATTCGGAATACGCCACCTGGGCGGATTCCGACGCGTTCTTCACCGGAAACGTGTCCGAAATTCTGACTCCTAATTCTCCCGACGAAATTCATTTCCGCCTCCGCGCACCGTTTGAAATGCCGGACGCATTTAGGGGCCATACGTTCGGCGAAGACGGCAAGTCTATACCGAAGGCTATTCTTGAAGCCTGGAGAAAGGATATCGAGGATGTGGCGGGCGAAGCTCGCGCCGAGTCGCGGTACGCGACTTCAGGCTCCGCATCCTTCTGCTCGTTTTCAATGGCGCGTTTCAGGAAATTTGCAGAGATCTGGCACGAACTTCAGATGAAGGTGCTTCCCGACCGGGATGTCGGAGTTGTTGATAGGTCTTTGCGCTACTACCATCAGCTTGACGAAAGCACGCTGAACGCCTGCCTAAACTTCGTCGTGGACGCGCCGCGCGTGCAGGATGTGTACCGAATGGACAAGGAAAGGAATCGGTTGTTTGTTCATTTCATAGCGCGGCCCAAGCCCTGGGAAGGGTGGACGAAGCGGGCTTTTAGGCATTTCGACGAGTATGTGTCCGTAGTGGAATGGGCCGTTGCCCAGGGGCTCACATTGCCCGGTTCGGTGCCGGGATCTCTTGTCCGTTCGCGCAAAGGTCTTATGCGCGCGCTCATCCCGTGGATGACCCTCCAGCCTAAGATCGTCCGGCGGCTGAAGCGCCTGTTCTAGCGGCTGAGGAGAATAGCAGACGTCATGCCGCGGATAGGTTAGCGACGGCGCGCGGCCAGGGGATAGTACAGGCACCAGAAGAATATCTTGGCAGGCAGCACCCATCCGTGCGCCGCGAGAAGCAGAAATTTTGCGGCTATGCGCTTGGGCTTGGTCGCATGCGCGGCGATTGCGCGGAATCCGGATTCCCCTCCGCCTGCAAAAAGCGCGCGGATGGCTTCGCGGCGGTCTCTGTCCGACACCTTGCGCGAAGTTACCGGATGAAACAGGAACCAGTACAGCACGGATAGCCACTGGTTGCTCCAGATGGCCATAATGTCTTGCGGCGGACGGCATTCGGACGCGAACTGGGCGAGGGTATTGAAGTGTTCGGCCAGATGACTCACGGCGCGAGACGATGCTTCGGTTGTAAGCGAGCCAGGTCGACGACGGTAGGCATAGAACGATCTGTGGACATAGGCGAAGCGTTTGGCGTGATACCATACGCGCGGCGTCCACTCGAAATCCTCCATTATTCGGCCAGGCTTCTGGAGTAGGCTGCACTCGCGCAGAAACGTTGTCCGGTAGACGCACATCACTGTGTAGTTGTGCATGCTTCCGCCGTTGCGCCCAGCTTTGCGGATGGCGTCAAGCCCCGTGAATACGGTATGTTCGTCTTCCGGCCTAAAATTGGTGATCCAGCCCGATCCTCTATCCCATTCCACTTCGTCCTTAGTTGTTGAGGTCATGGCAAACGCCATTACGTCAACATCGCCGCATTCGGACAGCCTGTTTGATAATTCGCCAAGCATGTCGTTGGCGAGCCAGTCGTCACCGTCTAGGAATACAAGATAGTCACCGCGGGCGTGCTCTACACCGAAGTTCCGCGTGGACGAGACGGCACCGCTTTTAGGGGCGGACACTACTGTGAATCGCGTGTCGCATGCGGCGTATTTGTTACAGATGGTCAGTGAGCCGTCGGTGGATTCTTCGACATAGCAGATTGCCTCGAAGTCATGGAAGCTCTGGCTGGCGACAGAATCCAGCGCCTTCTTCAGATAGGGCTCTGTTTGAAAGCAGGCTATTACAATTGAGAATCGCGGCGAAGGACTCATTTTTGCGGTACCCCCTCAATTATTTTGTCAAGAACGGCGCTTTGTCGATTCGTGTATGACTGAACTGTAAAAAGGGCCGCTCTTTGAACGCAGTGCCTTAGTTGCTGATCCCTGAAAGTCTCGTCGGATAGAAGCCGCGACAGTATGTCGGATGCCTGACCGTTGTCGCTGTATGAAAGAGCTTTCGAGTCCACTATCTCGCAGGCTCCGCCCTCGTCGGGCACAATTGGAATGATCCTGGACTTCAGGTATTCTGTGATGGAAATGCCGAACGTCTCGTCTCTTTCGCCGTGAATGGCGTAGGTGGCTGACGAAAGAAAGCGAGACTTTGCCTCGCCGCTGACATAGCCAACGAGTGACAACCATGCGCATGTGTAGGCGATTTCTCTGACTTTCCTGACATAATGCGTGTCGATTAGGCTGCCAGCAATGTCCAGTCGGATATCCTTCCCCGTCGCGGCGCGTGCGCGTGACACGATGTCAATGATGTCCAGAACGCGCTTCTCGGGGAATATCTGCCCGACATACACGACCCTCAAAGGGTCTTTCTTTGCAAGAGGCTCTGTCGGCGTGAACAGCGTCGGCGGATAGAAGACCGTGTTGGTAAAGTTTCCATAGAACGCGCGCAGAATCCGTTCGACATACATTGAAGTGGAATATATGTGCTCGCGGGGGGTTGCTATGATCTTTCGCGTCGAACGCACGCCGAGGATAGGACGAATAATCGTTTCTGCTACAAATGTCTTCAGTTTTTGGGAAAAGCGCCTTCTTACGGTCCCGTGCGCGCCATGGTTTACATAGTCCACAAAGGCGTTGTCCCCGAAGGTTCGCAACAGGTAGACGAAATGATGTGCCGGTTTCCCAAAATCCACGAGGTTTGCGGTTGAAATGCAGAGGTCAGACTTCTTGGCAAGCTTCTTCAACTGCCAGGTC
Organism: Verrucomicrobia bacterium UBA7008; assembly: GCA_002449695.1. Classification (GTDB taxonomy): domain Bacteria; phylum Verrucomicrobiota; class Kiritimatiellia; order RFP12; family UBA1067; genus UBA1067. The sequence continues at coordinate 53,186 of DJXI01000007.1, forward strand.
GTGTAGAAAGGGAGTATCGCATCAATCTTGCGCAAAAAAGTGATGCGCGGTTTGACAAACGCAATGCTGAGTCGGCTCATGTCGGCAGACACGCCGATAATCTTCATGGCATTCTCGACGTCGGATTGCCAGTTTAGCGCCAGTGTAACGGAAATACCTTTCCTTTGGAGATAGTCAACGATGAGCAGCGGGAGAATATCGCCGCCGCCGAGAGAACTTGTGAAACATGTATAGTAGACAAGTGCTGTCATGAAGCTCGCTTTAGTTGCAGAATCGGGAAATAGAGCATGTTGAAGAATGCCTCGGCCAGCGGGCGGGCGACTGCGTATCGAACAAACGCCTTGACCCACCACCCGGCGATGCGTCTTGGACGGGAACCGCAACCGTTGAGGAGCGAATTAAAGTCGTCCATGCCTCGGGAAAATATTTTTTTAAGTGAATCCAATCTCTCTTTTCTTGGCACTTTAGCCACGAAATCCCTACTGAACCACTTTATGAAAAGCGTTGAAAGCCAGGTTTTTGCCCAAGCCTTTGTCACAGCTCGGTCGAATCCAGGTGCTGATGATACCTTGGCGTGAAACGCAAAGAGGGAAAGGAGAATCACTGACCAGTCACGATAGAAGTACCCATAGCTTCTGGCTGAAGACTGGACGGATCCGTCATGAATCCTGTATATATAAATCTCCTCGTGAAGGGGGCTGACGCGTTTGGCCAGATAGAGCGCGCGAGGAGAAAACTCGCTGTCTTGGTTTCTCAGCCCATAGATGCACTTGAGATCGTTTTCGATAAGAAACAAGCGCCGAAATACAGAGAGTTGCAGCATTGGGCACGGGTAGAAGAGCCGATTCGAAAGGTTCACTGTAGCCTGAGGCCCTGTGAGTTCGTCTGTAAAATCTGGCGGATAGTTGTCACGGTGGTCAATCACCTTGCCCGTCTGATCTTCATAGACTTTCATCGCGCAGGGGTAGATGTCCGCTCCGGGGCGCGCGGCTATCTTGTCGTGGAGGCGCTGGAGCGAGCCTTCGGCAATCGTATCGTCGCCGTCGAGAAAGATGATGTACTTGCCTGTCGCCATGTCGATGCCGGTGTTGCGCGAGGCGGAGCAGGAACCGGATCGCGGCCCCGTGAAGATCTTGAATCGCGGGTCTTTCGCGGCATATTCGCGGGCGATCTTCTCGGTGTCGTCCTTCGACTCCTCCACGCCGAGGAGGCATTCCCAGTCTTTGAACGGCTGGTTCGTAACCGAGTCGAGGCATTCGCGCAGATACGGCGCGACGTCGCAGCAGGGAACGATGATCGAAAAGAACGGCGTCATAGCCCGTGATACTCCTTGTACCATTTCGCGAAGACGGGGATGCCTTCGCGGATTGTCGTCTTCGGTTCGTAGCCGACGGCCTTGTTGAGCTTCTCGATGCTCGCATACGTCGCATAGACGTCGCCCGGCTGCATCGGGAGCATCTCTATCTTCGGCTCAACGCCGAGCGATTCGGCGAGGACGTTGATGACGTCGAGGAGCTTTTCGCTGCGGTGGTTCCCGATGTTGAAGATGTCGTATGCGGGAAGGGCGTTGGACTCGACTACGCGGACGATTCCGTCCACTATGTCGTCCACGAAGGTGAAGTCGCGCATCATGTCGCCGTGGTTGAACACCTTGATCGGCCTGCCGTGCAGCATCGCGTCCGCGAAGAGCGAGAGCGCCATGTCCGGACGATACCACGCGCCGTAGACGGTGAAGAACCTTAAGCCTATCGTCTGCATCCCGTAGAGGTGCGAGTACGTGTACGCCATCAGCTCGTTCGCCTTCTTCGTCGCGGCGTAGAGACTGATCGGGGTGTCTACTTTGTCAGACTCCTCGAAGGGCATCTTCTTGTTTCCGCCGTAGACGGATGACGACGAAGCGAAGACGAGTTTCGGGACCTTCGCCGCGTGGCGGCAGCATTCAAGAACGTTTAGGAAGCCCTCGATGTTCGTCTTCTGGTATACGAAGGGATGGTCTATGCAATAGCGCACCCCCGGTTGCGCGGCGAGGTTGAGCACGACGTCCGGCTTTTCCGCGGCAAATGCGCCGCGCAGACCTTCGAGATCGCAGATGTCGAGCTCGCGGGCGGAGAAGCCGCGTTGGCCTTCGAGCAGCGCCGCGCGGTCGCGCTTCAGCTTTACGTCATAATAGTCGCAGAAGTTGTCAATGCCGACGACATCCCACCCGCGCCGAAGGAATTCCTGCACCGCGTGGAAGCCAATGAAACCGGCAAAGCCTGTTATCAGAATTTTCATTGACGCACATTATACCATTTCCGTCTGAAAGTTGCTATAATGACAGGTATGGATCCGATTTGCAGTGGCGGCGAAAAGACCGCCAAGTCGAAACTCGGCCCGTATCTCGCGCCGATAGCTGTCCTTGCTCTGTCCTTCGGCTATGCCGTGGGATGGGGTTCGTTCGTCATGCCCGGGACGATGTTCCTCCCGGGACGGGCCGCAATCTTGTCGTGCAGCCGCAGGAGCGAGCCTTCGGCGATTCTGTCGTCGCTGTCGAGAAATATGACGTATTCGCCTGTCGCGTGTTCAAGCGCCGTGTTGCGCGGCGCGGCAGGCGAGCCGCTGCGCGGCTGTGTGAACACGGAGATCCTCGAATCCTTTGCCGCGTATTCGCGCACGATTTCTTTCGTCCGGTCTTTCGACGTCTCGACGACCGCGACAAGTTCCCAGTCGCCGAAAGGCTGGCTGAGAACCGAGTCGAAACACGCTCTTACATACGGCTCGACGTCGCAGCACGGAACAATTATGGAAAAGAATGGTTTCATGTGGTAGAGTGTGTCTTGTTTCAAAACGCCCGCTCCGCGGCGAAGTCTACGAGGCGGCGTGTCTTGGAGTCGAACGAAAGGCCGATGAGCCGGGCCGGGCGATGCATATACATCGTCTTGTCCACGTATATCTTGCCGTCCCGCCTCAATGACGGGAAATCATGCGTGTCTGTCGCTATCGGTCTCATCATGTGCATTATACCATTTTTACCGTGGTGTGTGTGTAATGATCGCATGGTGATTTAGTTCGGTGAGACTTCAAAAGAGGCCGTCCGCGTGCGTGGCTTGGAGGTTCCCCATTTTTTCGG
>DJXI01000056.1 GCA_002449695.1 Verrucomicrobia bacterium UBA7008
CGGTCCGTGCGCCGGCTGCGACTGACCCTGTCGCGCCATAATCTCACGCAGAGACGCGGAGGTACGGAGAGATCGTGTCGAGGCAGACTTTCATTTCCACGCCTCCGCGTCGATTCTTTCGCAGTCGGCGACAGCGGCCTCGAATCTGTCATACTCCTTCTGCGACCAGCCGCCGCAGTATTTGGAGAAGTCGTTGACCGTCCGTTTCTTGCGGCGAGGGAGTATCTTGTCGGCAAGGAGGCGAACAATGGTCGTGTTCACGCTGGCGTCGGATTGGTCCGCCAAGCTCTTGAGAACAACGGCCACTTCGTCCGGTATGTTGCGGATTGTCATAGTCTTCATGCTTTGCCTCCATCTGATGATTGCGATTTGATATCAAAATCTGAAAGCATTATATCATACATGGCCAGTGAGCGCAATGGTCAATTTAAAGGAACCAAACGATGAAAACAATAACGACAGCAGTGACGGCATTTGCGGTTTTGGCCGCGATGATTGGACAGGCGGGCGAGTCGGCGGAGTTCCAACTTGACACGATGGACGGATCGCGCACTGCGCGGTCGGTCGAGACGATCGCCTACTCGACCGCGTGGAATGGCGGCGGCACGGTGATCGTCGCCGTCGATGGCGTGACGGTCAAAGAGGCGGGTGCGCCCGCGTCGGGCGATGTCGTCTGGAACGCGGCGCAGGCCACGCCCGGCACGCACACGCTCACGCATACGTGCGGCGGGCGGTGAGACGCTGACGGCGGTGTTCGAGGTGCTGAATCCGCCGTCACCGATGCTGACAGTCGAAACAGCTGACTGGACGGATGGAACAATTACGCTGCGATGCGAGGATGCAAATGTCGGAATTGCGAATGCTCCGTTCTACAACCTGTCGTATTTCGATGCGACTTCACGAACGATAGCTTTGGCCGGAAACGTCCGCGCACGGCGATGGAATGTGATATAATACGTCCGCTAAATGATTTCACGGGAGAGGTCGTATGAAGAGAGTCTTGGTCACAGGTTCGTCGCGCGGCATCGGCAGGGCGATCGCCGACGCGCTGACGGCCGAAGGGTATCAGGTCGTCACGCATTCGGTCAAGTCGGGCGGCACCGACCTGCAGTTCGACATCGCCGACCGCGCGGCGGCGAAGGCGGCGCTGGAGGCGGACATCGCCGCGCACGGCCCGTACTACGGCGTCGTGCTCAACGCGGGCGTCAACCGCGACAACGCATTTCCGGCGATGGAGGACGACGAGTGGGACCGCGTGATCGACACGGACCTCACGGGCTTCTACAACGTCCTCAAGCCGTGCGTGCTGCCGATGATCACGGGGCGCGTGCGCGGCCGGATCGTCGCGCTCTCGTCGGTGAGCGGCCTCGCCGGGAACCGCGGGCAGGTGAACTACTCGGCGGCGAAGGCGGGGATCATCGGCGCGGTGAAGGCGCTCGCGGTGGAGCTCGCCAGGCGCGGCATCACGGTGAACGCGGTCGCGCCGGGCGTGATCGAGACGGAGATGATCGATTCCATCGTCCCCGAGGCGGTCGACGAGGTGAAGAAGGCGATTCCGATGCGGCGCTTCGGCCGACCGGAGGAGGTCGCCTCGCTCGTCGTCTACCTGCTGTCGGAGGGCGCGGCGTACGTGACGCGCCAGGTCATCGCCGTTAACGGCGGCCTGTGCTGAACCGCCCGCGCGCGCGCGGAAAATCACGGTACCGGGCGCGGGAAATTTATGATATACTATCCATCAACCTTGAGCCGGGGTCGCATAGCGGTCGATTGCGCCTGATTTGTAATCAGGATCCGTAAGGACACGGTGGTTCGAATCCACTCCTCGGCTCCATCTTTTTCAACGAGGACACGGTCATGATCGAGACGATTGCGACGGACAAGGCGCCCCGGGCGCTCGGACCCTACAGCCAGGCTCTGAAGGCGGGCGGTTTCATCTTCTGCTCGGGGCAGATCCCGATCAACCCCGCGACCAACGCCATCGAGGCGACGACGATCGAGGATCAGACGCGTCAGGCGATCACGAATCTGAAGAACGTCCTCGAAACGGCGGGCAGCTCGCTCGCCCGCGTCGTGAAGACGACCGTGTTCATCAAGGACATGAACGATTTCGCCGCGCTCAACGGCGTGTACGCCGAGATGTTCGGCGCGACGAAGCCCGCGCGCAGCTGCGTCGAGGTCGCGCGTCTGCCGAAGGACGTGAAGGTCGAGATCGAGTGCATCGCGTGCGCGTAATTCTCAGCCGGCCGGAAAATTCTGCAACCGCCAGTCCGTCGGCGTGACGCCCTCGGCCGTCTTGAAGACGGCGGTGAAGTAGCGGGCGGAGGAAAAGCCGCTGCGCGCCGCGATGTCGCCGAGCGGCAGCGCCGTCGTCGCGAGGAGGCGTTTCGCCTCGGCCAGGCGCAGGCGGCCGATCTCGCCGTGGACCGTGCGCCCCACCTCCCGCGTGAACAGCTCGTCCAGATAGGTGTGCGTCCGGCCGACGTGGTCGAACACCTCGGCCGCCGTCAGGTTGCGCGCGAGGTTGCGGCGCATGAAGAGGATCGCGTCGTTGACCGTCGGCGACGGATAGCGGAAGATCTCTGTCGACTGGCGCGCCACGACGCCGCGCGGCGCGACCCGGCGCACCTCGCCGGCGTCGGCGCGCCCGGCGATCAGGTCGTCCAGGCACTGCGCGGCGGCCCGCCCGCAGCCGAAGGCGTTGTTGTCGATGCTGGACAGGCGCGGCGCGGCGAACGAGCAGACGAGCGCATCGTTGTCGACGCCGAGCACGGCGATGTCGCGGGGGACGGAACGGCCGGTGTCCTGCGCGAGCGCCACGACCTGCAGGGCGCGCAGGTCGTGCGCGCAGAAGACCGCGCAGGCCGGCGGCAGCGTCCGGAGCCAGGCGGCGAGCGCGGCGGCGTCGACCGCGTCGGGCGCGAGCTGCTCGCGACGGATCACCTGGTCGCCGAACTTCGCATACGCGTCCGGCGGCGAATGGTATTCCAGCAGGTCGCCCGCGCACTGCCGGCGGAGCGCCGCGCGGAAGCCGTCGCGCCGGGCGTCGGAAAAGAGCACGCCGTCGTAGCCGCAGTAGGCGAAGCGCGTGAAGCCGCGTTCGCGGAAATGGTCGCAGGCCAGCGCGCCGATCGCCGCGTGGTCGGGCATGACCTGCGCAAAGCCGCGCTGCGCCGCGCGGTAGAAGTCGGCCACGACCGGAATGCCGAGCCGCGCCAGCCGTTTCTGCGTCCGGTCGTCGACCACATGCGCGATGAGGCCGTCCAGGCCCGCGAGCGCCGTGCGCGGTCCGGAGACGTCCACCATCTCCAGCCGCCAGTCTTCGCGCACGTCGACCCAGGACGCCACGCCTTCGCAGAACGCGCGCCCGTAGCCGCGCGCCCGGTTGATATCCAGTCCGATCCGCATGCTGCCGTCTGTCCTCAGGCCCGTATTCTACACTAATCGACCCCGCGCCGTCAAGCGCCCGTGACGGGTGCGGCACTACCCGCGTGGGTATGTTCAGGCGGCGGGGGATTTGATAGAATAGGGGGCATGACACCTGTGCTTTCAAGTCTGCGGCGGCCGCTGATCGCCGCCGGAATCTGGGCGGTCGGCCTGACCGCGTCTGTGTCCGCCGGCGGGACGGCCGCGACCGCGCGCGCGCCGCTGCTGGCGGGCGGCAATCCCGATCCGACGATCTGCCGCGTCGGAGAGGATTACTACATCGTGACATCGAGCTTCTCGCTCTCGCCCGGTCTGCCGGTGTATCAGTCGCGCGACCTCGTGAACTGGCAGATCGTCGCGCACGCGTGGCGCGAATCGTGGCCGTGCAAAACGCCGGACGACGGCATCTGGGCGCCGACACTGCGCCACCACAACGGCACGTTTTACCTGACCGTCACCTGGCACGACGGATTCAAGAAGGCGGAAAACTATCTGCTGACGGCGACCGATCCGAAAGGGCCGTGGTCGAGGCCGTTGAAGATCGATGCGAAGATGGGCATCGACGGTTCGCTTTTCTTCGACGGCGACGACGCGTGGTATCTTTCGAACCGGCAGCCCGCGCAGCAGAAGTGGCGCGGCCATTGCCAGATCTGGATGCAGCGCATCGATCTCGCGACGGGGCGTCTTTTCGGCGAAAGGCATGTTCTCACGGACGGATTCGGTGACGCGCCTGCGTTCGCGGAAGGTCCTCATCTTTACAAAATCGGCGGAAAGTATCTGCTCTTGCATGCGCAGGGAGGAACTGCGTGGGGACACACAGAAATCGCCCTTGTCTCAGACTGCGTGACCGGGCCGTACGTCCACACGGCAGGCAATCCTGTCCTGACCGCGAAAGATTGGGGACGCAATTCACCGCTCCAGGCCTTCGGACACGCCGACCTCGTGCAGACGCCCGGCGGCGAGTGGCGCGCCGTGTTTCTCGGGATGCGCATGACAGAGGGCGGTGCGAAATGTCCGCTCGGGCGCGAGACGTTCTCCTGCCGCGTCGATCTTGACGGCGACGGCCTGCCGACGCGCTTCCGGCGCGACGAGCTTATCGCCGGCACCTGGAGCGATCCCGCTGCCACGCGCTATTCGCTTCTCGATCGCCCTGGCGATCCCGTGCGCTACGTCAAAGTTCGCAACCTCGCCGCCCGCGTCGATTATCCCGCAGGGCCGTTCCGCTTCTGCGCCGCACTCGCGGCGGTTGCGCCGCGCCGGGCAATCCGCCTCCGTGTCGCAGACGAGCAGAAGTCCGCTGGCATGCGCGAAACACTTTCGCTTGACGGCGAGTGGGCGTTCGAGGTGACGGGCGGGCGGCGCGCGGGCGAGAAGACGACGATCACGGTTCCGTCGTGCTGGGAGACGCAGGGTTTCGGGACATGGCAGTACGGCTACAACATCGAGTTCGGCGACAGGTGGCACGGGCACGAAAAGCCCGCCGACGAACACGGGCTCTATTCGCGCACGTTCACGGTGCCGTCCGATTGGCGCGGGAAATGCGTCAAGCTCCGTTTCGAAGGCGTGATGACTGAGGCGAACGTGAAGGTGAACGGCGTCGCGTTTCCGCCGCACCACAGCGCGTGGTTCCCGTTCGAGCTTGATGTGACGGACTGCGTCATCTACGGCGGTGAGAACACGCTTGAAGTCGACTGCGGCAAGGAATCTTCAGATGCGAGCGTGAACAGAAGCGAGCGGCGATGCGATTTCTGGAACTACGGCGGCATCTTCCGCTCCGTTTCGCTCCGCGCCGTGCCGAAGCTGCATATCGAGTGCGTGCGCATCGACGCGCGTGCCGACGGCACGCTCCATGCGGTCGTGAGGGCGAGCGACGGTCGAGAGGAGACGATTGATGAGAAATGGACGAACATCGAGACGTGGGATGTCGACCATCCGAAGCTCTACGAGCGGGTTTTCGAGCTGAAGGACGAAAACGGGAATGTGGTTGATTCCGTCACGAAGCGGTTTGGATTCCGAACCGTCGAAGTCAGGCCGCGCGACGGCGTGTATGTGAACGGAAGGAAGATCGTCGTCCAAGGTGTCAATCGCCAGACGTTCAACGCCATGACGGGGCGCACGCTGACGCGCGAGATGAACGACGAGGACGCCCGGCTCATCAAGTCGCTCAACATGAACGCGGTAAGGATTGCGCACCTCACGGCGGACGAAGCGTTCCTCGATGCCTGCGACGAACTCGGAATTTATGTTGAAGATGAATTCTGCAGCTGGCAGAAACCGATCCGGACGGAACTCGGACGAGAATATTTGAAAGTTTTTCTGGAGCGCGACCACAACCATCCGTCCGTCATCTTCTGGTCCAACGGAAACGAAGGCGGATGGAACACTGAGCTTGACGCGATGTTCAAGGAGATCGATCTCCAGAAGCGCGCCGTGCTTCATCCGTGGGCGTTCCATGATGGCATCGATACCAAGCACTATCCCGACTACGACCGTCTTGTTAAGAAGCTGAAGACGGGCGAGCTTTTCATGCCGACGGAATTTCAGCACGGGCTCTACGACGGCGGACTTGGCGCCGGGCTCGAGGACTTCTGGACGACGATGATGCGCTATCCGAACTGCGTCGGCGGCTTCCTCTGGGCGCTGAAGGACGAGGCGCAGTGGCGCGACGATCTCGGACGATACGACGCGTGCGGTAACCTCGCGCCGGACGGGCTCGTCGGTCCGAACGGCGAAGAGGGCGGAAGCTGCGCGACGGTGCGCGCGATTTTTGGGGGCGAGGGAGACGGTGTGATGCAAGACGAGCCGCCGCGTCGCGGCGGCGGCGCGTTCACAATCCCCGAGCCGCGTCTCATCGCCTGGCGGCTTGTCGGCGAGACGAAGGGGAGCCGCTACGAACCTGTTGAAGCGTCGTTCGAGTGGACGGTCACGACGAACGCCGACGCGCGCGTGACATACGCCTGGACGATTTCCTGCACGAACGCGGTTGATGTGCTGGGCGTCGACTTCCCCTGTCAGAATATTTTGGAGAAGAAATGGCATGGCAGAGGCCCGGACCGCATCTGGCGCAACAGGATGCGCGGACCGAAGTGGGGCGTGTGGGAAGACGTATACAACGATGCCGTGCCGGGTGTTTCGTGGGAGCGTCCCTTCAAGGGATGGTTCGAGGCGAAATGGATGGAAGTCGCTGTCGGCGCGTCCGGCAAGGAGGCTTCACATATTTTATGCATCCCTGGGGAAGGGCTGTACATGGGCGTCGGTTCTCCGAAGGACGGACCAGACAACTATCTGTACGCAATGCCGTACGAACTTGGCGTCGGCGTTTACCATGTCATACCTGCGATAGGCAACAAACTGTTCAAGGCCGAGCGCGGCGGCCCGCAGGGGCGGCCCGTCAGACTGTTTGAAGGCCGCGTCTCGGGTTCTGTCGAACTGCGTCCCTGAGTCCGTGTCCGGGTCGGTCATGCGGGCGGGACCGCGCGCCGTAGCAGAATAATCCATGTGAAAGGGCAGGTTGTGCATGTTTTCGCGGTTCTGCCGGAACGCCGTCGTGTGGTATAATGGTCGCATGAAACACGACAAATTCCTGTTGGCGGCGGCTTTCGCTTGTGCGGCTGCCGAAGTTCTGGCGGCGGTCACGGTCTCGCGGGGCCCGCTGGTGCTCAAGACGTATCCCGTCGGCGCGCCGGAGAAGAACCCGATGTTCTTCGAGAAGCGCGTCTATCAGGGCTCGTGCGGCAAGGTCTACCCCGTGCCGTTCATCGACAAGGTGATGGACGAACCTGTGATGAAGGAATACGACGCGGTGACGCTCGAAAACGACTACACGCGCGTCGTCCTGCTGCCGGAGCTCGGCGGGCGCATCTACATCGGACAGGACAAGACGAACAACGACTACGACTTCTTCTACCGCAACGACGTCATCAAGCCCGCGCTCGTCGGCCTTGCGGGGCCGTGGATTTCGGGCGGCGTCGAATTCAACTGGCCGCAGCACCACCGCCCGGCGACGTTCATGCCGACCGCGGTGGAGATCGAGCACGGTGAAGACGGCAGCATCACGGTGTGGATGAGCGACCACGATCCGCTGAACCGGCTGGAGGGCCGCCACGGCATCTGCCTCAAGCCGGATTCGTCCGTCGTCGAGCTCAAGGCGCGGCTCTACAACCGTACGCCGTTCACGCAGACGTTCCTCTGGTGGGCGAACGTCGCGGCGAAGGTGCACGACCAGTACGAAAGCTTCTTCCCGGCGGACGTCACCTACGTCGCGGACCACGCCGTGCGCGCGACGTCGAGCTTCCCGGAGGCGAACAATTTCTACTACGGCGTCGACTACACGAAGCGTCCGGGCGCGAACAACCTCGCGTGGTACAAAAACATCCCCGTCCCGACCTCCTACATGGTCTGCGCGACGGAATATGATTTCTTCGGCGGCTACGACCACACGGCGCACGGCGGATTCGTCCATGTCGCCGACCGCCACATCGCGCCCGGCAAGAAGCAGTGGACGTGGGGCAACCATCCGTTCGGGTATGCGTGGGACCGCGAGCTGACCGACGACAGCGGACCCTACGTGGAGCTGATGGCCGGCGTCTATACCGACAACCAGCCCGACTTCACGTATCTGCTCCCCTACGAGACGAAGGTGTTCAGCCAGTACTGGTGGCCGTACAAGAACCTCGGCCCCGTGAAGAACGCCAATACGCGCCTTGCCGTGTCGCTCGGCGGCGGCAGGGCGGGCGTTGTCGCGGCGGAGAATCTCGGCGAAGTCGAAGTCGTTCTGGGCGGCGAAGTCCGCACGGCCGATCTCAGGATCGGCGCGCCGGTCGTGTTCACGACGGACGCGCCGTCGATCATCGTGCGCAAGGACGGCGCGGAACTGATTTCATTTTTCGCCAATCGTGCGCCGACCGAGCAGCCCATCAACCAGTCGTGGGCCGAGCCGGGCGACGTGCCGATGCGCGACGTCGCCACCGAGCCGCCCGCACCCGCCGACATCGCGAGCGCGGACGAACTCTTCATCACGGCGGAGCACCTCGACCAGTACCGCCATCCGACGCGTCTGCCGGAAGCGTACTTGGACGAGCTTCTGAGGCGCGACCCCGAAGACAGCCGTGCGCATACGCTCTACGGCAAGCGGCTCATTTCGCGCGGACTCCTCGCCGAGGCGGAAGCGCACCTCGTCCGCGCCGTCAAGCGCCAGACGCGCCGCCAGCCGAATCCGTACACCGGCGAGGCGCTCTATTACCTCGGCCTGGCGCGCGACCTTCAGGGCAAGCTCGACAGCGCCTATCCGTGCTACTTCAAGGCGACATGGAACGGCGAATTCCGCGCGGCGGGCTACTACCGCCTCGCCACCATCGACGCACGGCGCGGCGACTGGGAGAAGGCGCGCGAACACGCCGTCGAATCGCTCGTCACCGACGCGCGCAACGAGAAGGCGAAGATTCTCAACGCAGAGGCGCGTAACCGCCCCATGAGGGTGGGCGCGACCCATGGGGAAGCGCCCAAGCCGAGCGGAGCGAGTGCCGAGAGGCGCAGAGACGGGCAGTTCCGCACTGATGTCCGCACTTTGTTCGGACAGCCCGCCGACCCCGAAATGGCGCTCGACGCAGCCTACGATCTCGTCGAGATGGGCCTGAAGGACAAGGCTGTCGAAGTCCTGAAAAACGGCCCGTCCAACACGCTTTCCAAGTACGTGCTCGCCTCTATCGCGCAGGACAAGGCGCTCCTTGCCGAAGCCGCCGCGCGCGGCACAGCCGACTATTTCTTCCCGTCGCGCCTTGAGGATTACCTCGCGCTCAAATGGTGCGACGAGGCGAGCGGGTTCAAGGATTACAAGGTCGCCTACGCGCTCGGCAACTGGCTCTACGACCGCAAGCGCCACGACGAGGCACTCGCATACTGGGAACGCGCAACGAAGCTCGCGCCGGACTTCCCCACGGCATGGCGCAACCTCGGCGTCGCGCTCTGGAACGTGCGCCGTGACGGTGCGGCGGCGATGGAAGCCTACGCGCGCGCGATGGCCGCCGATCCCGCGGACGCGCGCCTTGTCGCGGAATACGACCAGCTGCGCGAGAAGTGCAAGGTCGCCGTGGCCGAGCGCCTCGCGTTCCTTGAAGCGCACAGGCGGCTCGTGCTTTTGCGCGACGATGCGACGGTGCAGTATGTCACGTGCCTGAACGATCTTGGTCGCCACGACGAGGCGCTGGACGTTTTTTCGAAGCACCGCTTCCATCCGTGGGAAGGTGGCGAAGGCAAGGTGCTCAAGCAGTACACGCGCGCGCACCTCGAACTTGGCTTCAAGGCGCTCGCGCGCGGCGATTTTGCCGTGGCGCTTGATCACGCCGACAAGAGCTTCGATACGCCGCAGAACCTCGGCGAGGCGTATCACCTCCTGCAGGCAAAGGCGGATGTCAACTATCTGCGCGGCAAGGCCCTCGCAGGGCTCGGGCGCGCCGACGCGGCGCGGGCGGCGTTCGCGGCGTGCGCGGCGGAGGCGGGCGATTTCCAGTCGATGGCGGTCACGGCGTATTCGGAGCTTTCGTACTATCGCGGACTCGCCCTCGCGGAACTCGGACGCACCGACGAGGCGAAGGCGCTCTTCGAGGGCATGCGTGCGTTCGCGGAGAAGGGGCTCGCCACGCCGTTCAAGATCGACTACTTCGCGACATCGCTGCCGCTTCTCCTGATCTTCGAGGACGATCTCGAAGCCGTCAAGAACGCGCAGATGGAAAACCTCAAGTCCCTCGCCGTCAAAGGCCTCGACGCGCTTTAGTCGGCGGACGCTTGGCAATCTCGCGCGGCGGCAGGCCGTAGGCGCGGCGGAACCGCCGCGAGAAGTAGAGCGGATCGGCAAAGCCGGCCGCGTACGACGCCTCCTTCACGGAGGCGTTCGTCGTCTCCAGAAGCCGCTTGGCGTATTCCAGGCGGCAGCTTTCGACATACGCCTGCGGCGAGACGCCGAACGCCGCCGTGAACGTGTGCGCGAAGCGCGACGGCGAGAGCGCGAGCGTGGCGGCGGCGAGCCGCGCGACGGTGAGGCGTTCGGAAAGATGTTCGCGGATGAAGGCGTTGACCGTGTCGATGAACGCGTCGGGGCGCGCGTCCTCGCGCCGGATCGCGGCGCAGAGCCTGAGGCAGATGTTCTCCAGCGCGTTCATCGCGAAAGCGCGGTCGAGCGCCGTGCCGCGCCGTGTGTGCGCGACGGCGTCGCGGAAGAGAGACCGGATCCGGCCAAACGCGTCCGGTGCGAGGCCGTGCACGCCGCGTGCGAAGACGGTCAGGCGTCCGCTGCCGAAGGGGATGCCGAGGAAGGGCTGCCAGTCCTTCGGCGCGTGGACGTGGACCCAGAGAAAATGCCATTTCCCGGCGGCCGGGTCCGTGCCGTAGTCGTGCGGAACGTGCGGCGGAATGACCGCGAGGGAGCCCGCCGCGAGCGGCACGGCGTCGCCGCGCGGCGAGCGGAAGAGGCCGCGTCCGGCGCGCGTCAGCAGCATCAGATGGTCGTCCGTGCCGCCCGGGCGCACGATGCGGTAGCCGCCGCGCATACGGTATTCGTCCGCGATCAGCGTCGCGTACGGATGCGCGTAGATGTAGTTCGGATCTTTCTCCGGTGTCACAGGCATGAAAACAGTATATCAAATCTCAACCGTGCGCGTCAGTTTGAGCTTGTCTCGGAACTATCCTCAGTCGCTTCGTTACCGCACAACGCCCCATTCCTACCCAAGTGGGCACTGCGTTCACTGATGAGATTTGCTATAATACAACGACAGTAAAGAGGAGATGACAAGATGGATAAGACAGCATGTGCAGTCGCAGTCATGATGCTCGCTGCGGTCTGCGGCGGCGGTGCGCCGCTTTTCGCGGGCGACCGTCCCGATTCCGCGCGCGGTCGCCTGCCGGACGGTCCGTCGCCCGTCGAGGTCGCGGCGAAACTCGCGAATCTGTTCCTGTCGACCGAACCCGACCTCTACCGGCCGGCGGGCTACCGCGCGCCGAAGGCGTATGGCGGACGGCAACTGATCCATTATTCCGTCGTCTCGCTCTGGGTCAACGCGCTGGAGTGCGCGCACGCGGCGGGCGACGCCGACCTGGAGCGGCGGCTGATCGCGGCGTTTGAACCGGCGTACGGCGAGAAGAAGATCTGGATGAACGAGTACCGTCATGTCGACCTGTCGATCGTCGGGGCGATTCCGCTTGAAATCGCGATCCTGACCGGCGACGAACGCGCGAAGAAGCTGGGGCTGCGCTACGCCGACCGCCAGTGGGAGGCGCCGCGCGAGGGGCAGGACTGGGGCGAGCGGTGGTACGATCCGATTCCGCTCGCCGAGCGCCAGGCCTGGTGGGAGAAGGGCTACAGCCCCGAGACGCGCCTCTGGCTGGACGACATGTACATGATTACGCTCCTCCAGAGCCAGGCGTACCGGCTCACGGGTGAGCGGAAATACATCGAACGCGCGGCGAAGGAGATGTGCCTTTACCTGGAGCGCTTGCCGCGTCCTGACGGATTATTCAACCACGCACCCGAGGCGCCGTTCGTGTGGGGGCGTGGGAACGGATGGCTCGCGGCGGCGATGGCGATGAATCTCAAATACCTGCCTGCCGATTCCGAATGGCGCGCGCCGATTCTCGCCGGCTACCGGCGGATGATGGCCGCGCTCCTGCGCTGGCAGCGCCCGAACGGGCTCTGGGGGCAGCTGGTCGACGACCCGGAGAGCTACGACGAGACGAGCGCGACGGCGATGTTCGCCTACGCGTTTGCGGAGGGCGTGAACGCCGGCGTGCTGGGCGACGACTATCGCGCCGCGGCCGGCCGGGCGTATCGCGCGCTCGTTGCACGGCTGGACGACTATGGCAATCTCCCGGACGTGTGCGTGGGCACGGGCTGGAAAAACGACCGCCACCACTACCTGACGCGGCCGAAGGCCAACGGCGATCCGCACGGCCAGGCGCCGCTTCTGTGGCTTTGCGCGGCGCTTGCGGCCGCCGGCCGTCCGCTGCCGCCGGAGCCGGCCGCCGGCGCGGCGGCGGAGCCGTCGCTTTCCAGCGCGCAGGACATCGCGCGGTTCGAATCGGGCGGTGCGCTCGCGCGCGATCCGTCCGAGAAACCGGTGGACGCGCCGAAGGACATGAAGCTCGTCCTCTGCATGGGGCAGTCCAACATGGCCGGGCGCGCGGAGATGACCGACGCGGACCGGGCGGTGGTGCCGCGTGCGTACAAGCTCGACCGGGACGGGCGCTGGGTCGCCGCGAAGGCACCCTACCATTTCGACAAGGCCGTGGCGGCGGTCGGGCCCGTCGACGAGTTTGTGAGGCGCTACCTCGCGGACCATCCGGGCGAGAGCGTCGGCGTCGTGCCGTGCGCGGTCGGCGGCAGCCCGTTCTCCTCGTGGGATCCGCCGCCGAAGGGGCCGCGAAAGGGCGCGAACTACGCCGCGGCGCTGGCGCGCGCGAAAATCGCGCAGGCGAACGGCCGGTTCATCGCGATTCTCTGGCATCAGGGCGAGACGGACGCCGCGAAGGCGAAGGACGAAACGGCGCTGAACGACGCCTATCCGAGGGACGTCGCGCGGATGATGACCGCCCTGCGCGCGGAACTCGGCGAGGGCGACGTGCCGGTCATCGCGGGCGAGATCGGCCGCTGGATGCGTCCGGACGGCGACCATGCCGCGCGCATCAACCCGGGCATCGGAAAGATTCCCTCGCTCCTCTCAAACGCCGCCGTCGTCTCGTCGGAGGGGCTCGCCAACCAGGACCGCCACCACTTCGACCGCGAGGGCCAGCGGATTCTCGGCGGCCGCTATTATGATGCGTTCAAATCCCTGGAACGGCGCACCGCTGCTCAGTGAAGAAAAGATGTCGTCTTTTCCCGGCCTAGTATCTCTACGACGGCCGCCGTCGCGCGCGCCTACGAGCTTGGCATCCTCGTCAGATAGAGATTTCAAAAGGAAAGGAACGGCAGAAGAAAAGACAAAATAGTAGCTATGGAATGTGTGCCTTGTTCTGTACCCGAGAGGGTATGTAATGCCAACGCCGGTTTTGGTATAATGGAGTCATGAAAATGTCTTATTCAATAATGCATTCTGTTGGAATTGTTATCGCGGCAGTCTTTTTTGCCGCGGGAGCCGGGGCATCGTGCGGCGCCGAAGATGTCACGCAGATTTCCGCGCGCTGGAGTTCGGTCAAGGATATCATCAAGCAGAATCTGTATCTCGGCGCATACGCCAGTCCCGGACACTACAACGACATGGATATGCTGGAGGTCGGGCGCGGCATGACGGAGACGGAGGATTTCACGCACTTCGCCGCCTGGTGCTTCATGTCGTCGCCGCTTCTCATCGGCTGCGATCTTGAAAAGGTGAAAGCCGATGCGCGCCTGCGCGGCCTGCTAGCGAACAAGGAGCTGATTGCGCTCAACCAGGATACGGCAGAGCCGCAGGGGAATGTCGTCAGGCGCGATGGAGACGCCTACATTCTCGCGCGCGACATCGGCGAAGCATTCGGCGTCAAGCGGGCAATCCTCTTTCTCAACCTAAGCGATGAGGAAAAGAACATGCGCATCGAAGCGGCGGAAGTGGATCTCGCGTTCGATACGCGCGAGACGGGCTGCGCGACCTCATCGCGGTCAGCCGGACCGCTTTGCGAAGCTCGCGTCCCTGCACATGGCGCGGCGGTATTCGTGCGACAGGCCGATCGACGCCTCGAACGGGTGCGCTACGAGGCGGAAAGCGCATATCTGCCGCTCTATCAGGAACTGTGCGACGCACGGGAGGCGCGAACGGCATATTACAAGAAATCGAAAGACGCGTCAGGCGGCATGGTCGTTTCCGGCGCGGGCGGACGCGAAGGCAACGATATCGTGTTCCGCCGCGTGTGGAGCCGGAACGGTGGCGACTATGAACTTTCCATTGCAACTATTGGCGAGGGCGCAAAGCCCGCTGTCGTCGTCAATGGCGTTCGTGCGAACGGCACACGCGTAAAGCTGCACGCCGGAGTCAATGAGATACGACTTTCTGGCGATGGCGTCGCGCTCCCCGAAATTGACTACATCGAACTCAAACCCGCACCTCACGACGCAATGTTTATTGGAGCCGGGCCGGAGAATGGGGCGCATCCTGCGTATGTGCGGCGCGAGGTTGTGAATGAAAAGAATGTCACGAATGCCGTATGGCGCGTGACGGGGCTTGGCGTTTTCACGCCGATCGTGAACATGAAGCGCGTAACGTCGTCGCCGGACGAATCGGAAATCCTGATGCCAGGATATACGCATTTCAAGAAGCGCCGCCATGAAATCACGATAGAGATAACAGACAAGTGGAATTGCGCGGCCGGTGCGACGAACATCCTTTCCGCCATTGTCACTTCGGGCTGGTGGTGCGACGGAATTGCGGGGAAGGCCGGCGGCATGTGGCCGGCGTTTCGCGGCGTGCTGACGCTGACGCACGACGATGGAACCGTCACCGAAATCTCGACCGACGAATCGTGGCTTGTCACCACCGATACGCCGGTCGTGAAGGCCGGGATATGGGAAGGGGAGGCTTACGACGCCACGAAAAGCGTCATCACCGACGAAGTGCATTGGGAGTCGGCGAAAG
Organism: Verrucomicrobia bacterium UBA7008; assembly: GCA_002449695.1. Lineage (GTDB taxonomy): Bacteria > Verrucomicrobiota > Kiritimatiellia > RFP12 > UBA1067 > UBA1067. The sequence goes on from DJXI01000056.1 coordinate 15,015, forward strand.
TCTCCGACGAATTCAAGGGGGAGGTTTCGCCGCGAATCGGCCCTCCCATCGTAATGCGCAGGGATCTGATCATGTGCCACCGTTTCGAGGACGGCAAGCCTGTGCCGTTCTGTCTCAAGATCAAGCCGGGCGAAACGAACATAGTTGATTTCGGACAGAACTGCGCGGCGGTTCCCGACATGCAGTTTTCCGCCGAGCCGGGCACGAGAGTGACTGTGCGACTTGGCGAAATGCTGAACGACGGCGTGGCGGGTCATCACGGCGACGGGCCGAAGGGCAGCGTATATCTCGCGAACATGCGCGGCGCAAGCGCCGCGTTCGAGTATGTCTGCAGGGGCGGCGCGCGTCCGGACGGGACGATGGAACACTGCCACCCGCTGCATACGTTCTACGGCTATCGCTACGCCGCAATCTCCGCCGACAGGCCGCTGCTGTGCGCCATAGCGTCCGTGCCAGTCTCGTCGATCTCCAAGGAAATGGAGCGCGGCGAGATCGAAACGGGCGACGAGCGCGTAAACCGCCTTGTCAAGAACGCCTACTGGTCGATGCTGTCCAATTATCTCTCCGTTCCGACCGATTGCCCGCAGCGCACGGAGCGCCTCGGATGGACGGGCGATACGCAGGTGTTCGCGAAAACGGCCTGCTATTTCGCGGACGTGCGCGGGTTCTTCGCGAAGTGGATGCAGGACGTCCGCGACACGCAGCACGCCGACGGCGTCGTCCCGTATGTCGTGCCGATTGGCGCATTCGGCGACAACGGCCCGATCGCGGGATGGAGCGACGCGGCGGTCATCGTTCCGTGGACGCTTTGGCGTCAGCTGGGCGATGCGGAACTTGTCCGCAAGGATTGGGACGTCATGGAGCGCTACATGGCCCGCATTGCCAAAGACGGCTACGTGTCTAAGCGCGGCAACTGGCTTCTCTGCGACTGGCTTTCGTTCGAGAAGCTCTCCGTCGATCAGTCGAAGCGCTGGTCGAACGGCAGCTACACAGAAGAACATCTTTCCTACCAGAACTTCTTGAACGCCTGCCACCTCTACGGCGACGCGATGAAGATGGCCGAACTTGCCGCCGCGCTTTCGCTTGAGCAAGGAATGGACTATGCGGACCTTGCGCGGCGGACGAAGGAGCGCATCCTTGCGACATGGTTCAGGCCGGACGGGACGCTTTACGACCTCTTCGACGGGATGCAGACTCCGGCGCTCTTCGCCTTGAAACTCGGACTTGGCGACCGCGAGAAGATTGCCGGCGCCCTTGTCGACGCCATCCATGCCAACGGCGACAGGCTTGCGACGGGATTCCTCGGAACGCCGCTTGTTTGCGAGGTGCTGTCCGAGATCGGCGAATCCAAACTTGCGTACACGCTTCTTCTTCAGCGGGAGTTCCCGTCGTGGCTCTATTCCGTCGATCAAGGTGCGACGACGATTTGGGAGCGTTGGAATGGTTACACGAAAGAAGGAGGTTTCGGCGACGTGCGCATGAACTCGTTCAACCACTATGCATATGGCGCGGTGGTCGGCTGGCTCTTCGAACATGCGGCCGGCATCAAGCCCGATTCCTGCGGCGGCTGGCGGCATTTCACGCTCGCACCGGAGCCGGACGAGCGGCTGGGACGCATCAGCGCAAAGTACAAAACCGATTTCGGCGCAATCGAAAGCGAGTGGGAATGCGAGAGCGACGGCGCAGTAAAATATCGCGTTGTCGTCCCGTCGGGCACTACTGCCTCCTTGCGACTGCCGGGCTGCGAAGTCATGGAACTTTCCGAAGGGGAATTCATAAAAACGGTACCTTCCCGAAAGGCGTCCACGCCGAAGTGCATTGTCACCTATACGTTCGACGACGGACTTCGCGACCAATATGAACTTGCCTATCCGATGTTTCGCGATGCGGGTCTGAAGGCGACATTCTTCATCATCGGCTCGAAGATCGGCAATCCGGACGGGATGCGGTCAAAATCGGAATCCCACACGCCGACCATGACATGGACGCAGGTCCGTGAAATGGCTGACGCCTGGGAGAATCCAGACGAGCTGCGCAAACATCTTCAATGGGTGAAAGCGCAGAAAGACGTGCGCGTCGCCACTTTCGCCGAGGCCGCTTCGTTCGCGGCGTCTGAGGCGCAGCGCGCAGGCCATATCCCCGACGACTGCCGTCCGAAGGCGTGGTGGTTCTTCGGACAGACCGAGACGACGCACGAGGGGATCACGGCGGACGCCGAGGCGATGAAGCGTGTTGGTTTTGGCGGTGTCGTGTACTATGATCAGTACCACGGCGAGAACCCGCGCGCGGACAGGCTGTGGAGCGACAAGTGGTGGGACGGCATCGAGTTTGCTGCGTCCGAGGCGGCTCGGCTCGGCCTCACGTTCGAGACGGCTGTGGGCAACGGATATGTCGCGGGAGGTTCGTGGATCGATCCCGCGCACGCCATGAAAACGCTTGCCGTAATCGACCGCGACACGAATGGCGGCAAGGTGACTCTCCCGCTTCCTGTTGCGAAAGATCGCGGCTGGCAGAAGACAGTCGCCGTTCTTGCGATTCCACTACCGGATACGGACGCGAAGTTTGTTGACATGGAATATGCCGGACACGAAAAGGGGCTCGCCAGCACGATGCAGCATCCGGGCGGAATGTACGGCTACCGAGAAAAGACATTCAAGGCCGTCACGAATTCGCTTCCGAAGATTCCGCGCTGGCAGGCGAAGACGGCGGTGGTCGTCGATTTCGTCCCGCGCGGCGACACGCCGGTCTGCGTCGATATGAAAGACGTTCGCGACATCACGGAGAACTTTGACGAGTCCGACCGCACGCTCAGGTGCGAACTGCCCGCCAGACGCTGGAAGGTGCTGCGCTTCGTCGCGGTGCCGACGGGCGGACGCACCAAGCATGGACGCCCCGAGGCGATGGGGCTTGAATGCGACAAGATGAGCGTCGCGGCGGCGGAGCTGCACTGGAATGCGTACACGAAAAAGATCATCGACAGGCTGAAATCGAAAGGGCTGCCGCTCGCCGGCATCATACTCGACAGTCACGAGGCCGGTGCGCAGAACTGGACGGACGACATGCTCAAGGAATTCGCGCGGCGGCGCGGGTACGACTTCCGCCCGTATCTGCCGCTGATGGCGGGCTATTGCGTTGCGCCGAATGCGGAGGATGTTCTTGCCGACTTCCGCAGGACATGCGTCGAATTGATTGCGGAGCGCTATTACGGAACCTTCGACCGGCTCTGCCGCGAAGAAGGCCTTTCCTTCACGGGGCAGGCCGGAGGCGGAATGTTCATGATTGCCGATTCCGTGTTCTCGAAGAAATACATCTCAATACCTGAAGGCGAGTTCTGGGGCTACCAGAAGCATGGCGCGTACGATGTGAAGGATACGTCGAGCGCCGCGCATCTCTATGGAAAGAAGATCGCGAGCGCGGAGGCGATGACGGACGCTCCGTACAAGATGACCATTCCCGAACTGCGCCGTCGCTGCGACCTTGCATTCGCCTTCGGCGTGAATGCAATGACGGCCTGCGCCGTTCCGCATCTGCCGAAGAAGGACTGCGGCGTGAAGGCGCCGACAGGTCCGCGCGAATACGGCCTGAACAGAAGCAATCCGTGGTGGGAGGGGTCGCGTCCGTTCTGGGACTATATCGCCTTCTGCTCGTGGATGCTGCGCCAGGGCGAGCCTGCGCCCGAGGCGCTCTGGTTTGCGGGCGACGATGTGCCGGTCAAGATCATCGCGTCCAAAGTGCCGAAGGCGCTCGACGGACTGGACTGGGATTTTGCGACGGGCGATGCCGCCGCGCGGATGACGAAGACGGCGGAAGCCTGGACGACTCCTGAGGGAATACACTACGGCTATGTCGTTGACAGCGAAGGACGCACACTCGCAGGAACGCCGCCCGCGCGTCGGCTGAATCTGCCGCACATCTCGCGCCGCCTCCCGAGCGGAGAGAAACTTGCATTTATCGCGAATGATACCGAGCATGAGGTCAAAGTCGATCTCGGCGGAGAGTCAGCTGTCGTTATCGATCCCTGGACGCGCCGTCCGGCTACAGAATCGTCCGTCGTCATCCCTCCCGGCGAAAGCCGCTTTGTGAAGGGCACGTCAGCAGCGGACCCCGTGCAGAAATGCGAACGTGATGGGATGTCGCACACCGTCCGTAACGATACGTGGTGGAACACGGTCGATGGTGCCGCGTGCGTACAAGCTCGACCGGGACGGGCGCTGGGTCGCCGCGAAGGCGCCCTACCATTTTGACAAGGCCGTGGCGGCGGTCGGGCCTGTCGACGAGTTCGTGAGGCGCTACCTCTCGGGCTGGTCGTATTTGAAGAAGCCGAGCTTCGTTCCGTCCGTGCGGGCGGTGGCGAAGAAGAGTCGGCCGCTCGTTTCCCGTCCGAGGATCTCGATGACGGGCGCATCCAGCTCGACCGCCGGGAAGATGGCGACGAGATCGCCGCCCGCCTCCGCTGTCGCGATCGGCTTTACGCCCGCGCCGAAGGCCACGAACGACTGCGGGCCGAGAATGAGAGAGTCGACATCGACGTCGCGCGTGGAGTCGAAGCCGCGTTCGGAGCGGATGCGAGCCTCCCATCCCCTGCGCGTTTTGCGGAACGTCTCGATGCGGCGGCCGGGGTTGACGGGAAGCGTGATATTCTTCGAGGAATGGATGTCGCTTCCCCGGTCGTCTTTCTTGGGACAGTCGATCACGGCGAAATTCGCCTGCACGACGCGGCCGTATTCATCCTGGAAAACGCGCATGCGCTCGAACTTGAACCAGTCGTTCGGCGCGATGCCGGGCGTGTACGCCTCGCCGGGCTGCGTGGTCCAGCTGAAGCCGTCGGGTGACGTGAGCTTCCAGGCGACGCGTCCGAGCCAGTCGTTCACGATCAGGTGATACTGCACTTCGTCGCGCCACAGCACGGGGTCTTCGAAGCGTCCGGCGACATCGGGATACACGCGCCCCTCCGACTTGCGCACAAACGGCTTGCGGCCGTCCTCGCTCAGCCAGATGCCGCCGCCGCGGCAGACGGCGAGGATGCTGCCGTCCGGCCGCGTGCAGAACGAGAAGTTGCTTTCGCCCTCGATCATCTTCCGGCCGTCCAGGTCGAGCGCCATCCGTTCACAGCTCCACGGGCCGTCGAGCGTCTGTGCGCGATAGAGGTGGGCGAGCCCCCGGGCGTCGATGCAGTAGACGGCCCACGAACCGTCCTTGCAGCGGAACAGCTCGGGGTTGTGTCCCTTGCCGAGCACTTCCACGACCTTGAAGTCGCCGTTCGGTCGGGTGGAGACGGCGTGGGCGATTTCGCTCTGCGGCCAGAACATGTGGCCTTTGGGCTCGGATTCCTTCCAGCGCGCCACAAAGAGGTGGTAGTCCCGTCCGACCTGGGTGATGTTTCCGCCCCAGTACGAGAATTCGCCGTCCTCGATGCCGTTGCGGACGTCGCGCGGCCTGACGTTGTCGCCGCCCCAGCATTTGTCGGTCCATCCGTTCCCGATGACCTCCGGCTTCTCGAACCGGTCCATGAAACGTCCGCCGAAGACAAGGTTTTCCCAGCCGGCCGGACGCGGCCGTTCCACGATTTGTGCGGAAGCCGCGCCGGCCAGCGCCAGCACGGCGAACAAAGATGAGGTTGTTTTCATTTTTTTCGTCATTCCCTTTGGCCGGGCGTGATCAGGCCGGAAGACCGTAGAACGCCGCCGCGTTGGCGGACATGATCTTTTCGCGCTCCGACGCCGACAGCGCGGCGGTGAACGATTTCACGATCGCCTTCCAGCCCGCATACGGCAGGTGCGCCGTGACGACGGGCCAGTCGCTGCCGAACATGAGGCGGTCCGCGCCGAACGCGTCGAGCGCCGTTTCAAGATAGGGACGCAGCGATTCCGCGTCGGTCTTTCCGACTTCCGTCACGAGCCCGGAAATTTTGCAGCGCACGTTCGCGCGGCGCGCGAGCTCCCGGACGAGCTTCGCCCATGACATGAATTCCTTCGGCTTGCCCAGATGGTCGAGCACGAGCCGCGCGTCGTCCGGCAGCGCGTCGACGAACGTCAGGACGTTCGGCAGATGCCGCTCGAAGACGAGCACGTCGTAGGTCAGGCCGCGCGACAGCAGATGGCGGACGCCTCGGAGAAAGTCCGGGCGCAGGATGAAGTCGTCGTCCGGCTCGTCCTGTACCACGTGGCGCAGACCGACGAGCGTGTCGCCCGCCGCGCGCGTCGCGCCCGGCGCGAGGAACGCGTCGAGCGTCCGCGGGAAATCGGGCGCGGCGATCGGCAGCCAGCCGACCACGCCCCGGATGAAATCGTGCCGGGCCGCGAACGCGAGGAGCTGCCGCGTCTCCTCCACCGTCTGGCGCGCTTCGACGGCCACGCACGGATCCATCCCCGCGCAGTCGCCGGGCAGAAAGTCGCGGCGCAGGCAGTCGTCGGCGATCCAGCCGAATTCCGCGTCCGTGTAGCGCCAGAAGTGCCGATGTGCGTCTAGTGCCATTTCACGAGAATCCTGAAGACCTGAGCGGGCGCCTCCGCCCACTTTTCCATGGCGGCCGGTGCCTCGTCCGGCGTCACGACGCCGCTCACAAGCCGGTCGAGCGGCGCCCGGGCGGAGCGCAGATAGCGGATGACGGCCCGGAAATCGTCGGGCGTCGCGTTGCGGCTGCCGCGGATGTCGAGCTCCTTCTGGACGAAATACTTCGTCTGGAACGCGATCTCGCTCTTGGCGTAGCCGATGCACACGACACGGCCCGTGAAACTCACGGCGTCGATGGCGCTGACGTACGTCGCCGGGGAGCCGACGGCCTCGATCACCACGTCCGCGCCCGCGCCGTCCGTGATCTCCCGGATGCGGTCGACGACGTTCTCGCGCGCCGAATCGATGCCGTACCGCGCGCCGAGGGCGGCGGCGAGCGCCAGCTTTTCCGGCGACAGATCGACCGCCACGACCGTCGCGCCGCGCCGCGCCGCGCGCACCACGGCGCCGAGGCCCACCATGCCGCAGCCGAAGACGAGCACGACGTCGTTGTCGGTGACCTGCGCGCGGGCGACGGCGTGAAAGCCGACGCTCATCGGCTCGATCAGCGCGGCGTCGTGCGGCGTGAGGCCGTCCACCGGGATCACCTTCTGCCACGGCAGGGCGATGTATTCGCGCATCGCGCCGTCCCGCTGCACGCCGAGCGTCTCGTTGTGCTGGCAGGCGTTCGCCCGGAGGTTGCGGCAGCTCGGGCAGGTGCCACAGTTCGTGTAGGGATTGACCGTCACCGTCTGGCCGACCGCGAGCGTGGCGGGGCAGCCGTCGCCCAGCGCCTCGATCGTCGCGCCGATTTCATGGCCCGGGATCACGTTCGCCTTCGCCATCGTGTTGCGCCCGAGCCAGGTGTTCAGGTCGCTGCCGCAGAAGCCGACGTACTGCAGCTTCAGCAGGACTTCGCCGGTCCCGGCGACCGGTTTCGTCTCGTCGGTCACAACCATCTGGCGGACGCCGGAAATATGAATCGTCTTCATGCCTGTTTCGATCTCCTTTTTGACACCGGACAGTCTATCATGTCCGGCGGCGGCGGGAGAAGACACATTATTTTCAGCCGGCCGGAAAATTCTGCAACTTCCCGTCCGCGCGGTGTGACGCCCTCGGCCGCCTTGAAAACGGCACATGGCGGTTCAGCTTCCCGGGCGGCGAAGAGCGCGACATGCCGGTGCCGTCCAACTGGGAGCTGCAGGGCGTCGGCACGCTGCGCTACGGCGAAGCCGATGCGCGCGTGACATACGACTGGACAATTTCCTGCACGCAAGAGAGGGGTCAGTTGCGCAGGCGCATCGCGTCGCCCGCGCGCAGCGCGTCGTTCGCAAAGTGGATGACTTGCGCGGCGGGCGTCTCGAGTCGGACGGTCAGCAGAACGGGCGCGCCGGGCGGTGCGCCTTTCGGCAGCCGGAGCGTGAACGCCTTGCGCTCGCCCGGACTCAACTTGCGCAGGTCGAGCGGAACGGGCCGCACCCGTCCGCCGATGGCGATTTCGCCGCGGCTCTTCATCAGCAGGTGGCCGAAGCCGGTGTTCTCCACCGTCACGTCCACGCTGTCGCCGCGGAACGCGATGTCGCGGATGACGAAGCGGTAGCCCATGTGCGCGCGCAGGAACGTCCGGAGGTCGGTCCCGTACCATTCGGACAGGTCGGGCATCCCCTCGAAGTCATAGTCGTGCGTCAGCGTCAGCCGTCCGATCCGCGCGGCGAGGTTGTGGTGCGGGGCGTTGATGTTCCGGAGGTAGCTCAGGTGCGTGCGGTAGAATTCCTGCACGATGTTGAACTTCTCGAGGTCGAAAAGCGGCACGGCCGCCGCCGCCTCTTCGCTGATGTGCGCGAGCTCGCCGCCGTACGGGACGTTGCGCCGCGCCTCCAGGTAGCGGACGCCCTGTTCGCGCACCATCCACATGTCGCCGCGCCGCCACGTCCCGTAGTCCGCGTCGGTGCCGAGGTAGCCGTCGTTGAACAGGCCGAGGCGCCGTTGCGCGCCCTGCGCCTTGTAGTACGTGCCGTCCGCCACCTCGCGCATGAAGTCGTCCACGTTCTTGCCCGCATACTGGAGGATCCACATCGGATAGCGCACGAGAAGGGCGGTTGGCTGCGCGAGCGTCTCGAGCCAGGCGTCGCCGATGGCGCGGATGTGGTGCGTCTCGCGGTAGCCGTTGGAGTGCATCTCGCCCCACGGTCCCGTCATGCCGCATTCGACGGCGAGGACGACGTCCGGGAACGCGCCGAGGACGGGCCCGAGCTGGCGGATGTGCCCGATGATCGTTGCGAAGTCGGTCGGCTCCGCGCCGGTCTCGCTCCCGCTCGTGTAGCCGAAGCGGATGATCATCACGGCGCCGTTCGCGCGCGCGTTGACGAGCGTGTTCGAGACGGCGGCGAGCGCGTCGTCCGTCAGCGGCAGGTCCTTCCCGCCGATGCAGCCGCGCGGCGGCGGATTGCCCTTGTAGGCGTTGCCGCCGGAGAACGCGCCGATGTTCCAGAGCCACGAGCAGAAGCCCGCGGGGGAGCCGGCCGCGTTGCCGCTCGCCGTGAGCACGTGCCAGCCGCCGGGTGCCGCGCCGCGCGCGGGATTCGCCTCCAGGGCCGCGCAGCCGTCGCGAAAGCGCGGGTCGTCACCGGCGGCGACGGGCCTGACGGCCGCGGCGAAAAACGCGGCCGCGCAAACGACTCGTGCGAGCGGACTCATCGAATGATGACGGAGAATCCCGACAGGTACCGGACGGACAGATTGCCGTCGTGATTCCGCTCCGCCGTCCAGCTCGGCAGCATCGCCGGCAGCGGGGAACCGGCGCCGATGGCGCCGAGAACGAGCTTGTCGCCCGGGCCGAGCGGTTCGTCCATCGCCTCCAGGACGAGCCTGCCGCCGTTGTTGGCGTAGGTGTTGACGTTGAGCCCGTCGTGGCGGACGATCACGCCGCCCGTCTTCCAGACGCGGAGCTTCAGCGTGGTGCCGGCCGCCAGGTCGAGCGTGCCGAACGCGTTGGTGCACGCCGCCGTCGCGTCGACGAGGTTCGTCGTGGCGAAGCCGCCGGCCGTGACCGTGCCCGCCCAGTTCGCGCCGTCGGCGAAGTAGAGGGTTGTCGCGCCCTTCCCGGCCGCCGGCGGGACAACGCCCGCCGTGCCTGTCGCCGTGTTCTCGCCGCAGGTGACGATCACGCCGAACACGTTCACGTTGTCGTTGGAAAGCGCGATCGACCCTCCGCCCGTGATCGGCACGTCCGCCAGCGCGACCACGCGGTCGTCACCATTGTTGAAATATCCATGGCCGTTTGCCTGGTTCCGCGTTGTGAATGTCAGCGCTGAATTTTCTGCAATATTGACAGACCGCAAGCCCTCAAAAGGTATATTGACAGACTTCAGCTCCTCATTTTCGATGATATATGGCTCAAAAATGCGGTAGACGCCGTTTGAGACCGAAAACACACCATTGTTATTACCCGTCCAGCGATAATTCTCAAAAATGCCTCCGTCTTCAACTTCCACGACCTTGCGTCCGCCGACCGTTGGATTGGCAATAAGCCTTCTGTCGCCGTAATTACCGATAGCGTTCAGCCTAAATTCGCATCCGCTGCCGACATACAGGCCTGCATTGCCGGAAATCTCTGCGTAGCGATCCCACTGGGTGTGGTGCTCGTAGGTAATAAACGACGAGTTGTTTACAAGACGGAAATTCGCACCGCCGCAAATGTAAAGCTTGCCGCTTGTGCCCCATTTGGTATTGTTGAACACAACATTAAACGATATTGATTCGCTGTTGTACCTGCCTATGTGCAGTCCGACCATGCGCCCTGTCATATACTCATATCCGGAAGACTTTGGAAGCAGCGCATTGTTCAACTCCAGATCGGCTACTGGAATGACATACGAGCCATTCGCTGGGCAGCAGAATTCGATCGGATCAAGATCGTAATCTCCAGAGCCCTCCGTTATCGCGATTGCTCCGCCGTCGGCAACGAAGCCGATATATGTCGTTTCACCGTTGTCCGCGTAGCCAAAGGTCACGCCTCCCGATGTCGTTGTCGCAATCGTGCCCGCAAGCGAGATATTCACATTCGAGAACTTCATGCCGCCGGGGACGTTCAGCGTCGCGCCGGATTTGATGGTAAGCGTCGGGATGACAAGCTCGGGCGAGATTGCGACAGCGCCCGCCAGATCGGCGATGTTCGCAAGCGTGACAACCGCATTGTTTCCTATCGCAAGAGTCGCGTTCTTGTTGAGGATTATTCTCGGGAGCGTGAGATCCGACTCGATGCGCAGCGTCGCGCCGTTCTTCACCTCGATGGAGTTCCACTCCGGGAGATCTCCGCCGCTGTAGGTCGCAATCACACCGGAGCCGTCAATCGCAACGTCCGAACCGGCAGCCGGAATCGTTCCGCCCCAGCCGGCCGCCTCCGTAATGTTGCCGGTAGCCGTAAAGGAACCCGCCGTCTCGGCCTCGACGGAAAGCGTTTCGCCGCTGATGACAAGATCAAATCCTGTCGGAACCGACAAGTCAAGATCGGTCTTGGCCTTGGTAAGAACAGTGGAATCAGTGCTGTAGAGCACGGCTGTTCCGGGCGTCGCCGGTATGGTGGCGGCAAAAGTGGCGCTTGCGATGGACGAATTGGCCGAATCGACACGGCCCCCCATTGCCGTCAGTTCTATAACCGAGCCTGCTTCGAAAGTGACAGCCGCAAGATCGTAAGTCGAGGCGGAAAGCGCAAGCTTGCCTGCGGAAATAGTGGCGGTCGGAGCAGTCGCAGGGAGAATGACCGCACCCGGGCCGGTCTTTACGACAGATGCGCCATAAGCAAATGAAACGGGAGAAAGATCGGCCGTCTTGCCGGAATCGACATTAAATGTAACGGAATTCTCAAGCGACACAGATGTGATATTGAACGCAACATCGCCAGTAACGTTCACTGTTCCGCCGGAGAAAACGACGTTGAAAATGCCGGGCTGCGTGCCCTTTGTGATGGGGCCGCCGAGGTTCATTGTGCCCGCAACCTGAGAGAAGGTGAACGATGCACCGTTATTCGCGCTGGCGCTGTCAAACGTGTTCAGAACCATGCCATTGGGAAGATTGATGGTGCCGGAATTGTTGATAGCAGAAGCATAATCATGGGCTTCGCAGCTAATTCGCATCGTCGAAGGCGTATAAGTCAGACTGCCGCCAGTCAACACATTGTACGTGGTCTTATAAAAGCGAGCCGTTCCTTCAATCACCAACGATCCTCCGTTGTTAACGTTGACGATTCCACCATGATAAGCGTAGCAACCAGGATACATGGTAGAGCCTGACAGCATATGGAGCGTAGCAGCAGAATTAACGTCAATAACGGTGGACTCTCTGCGAACCTCGCCAGAAAACTTCAATGTGCCATTTTCAATCGCAAAGGTAGTCTGCGTGTCATTGCCATCTTTCAAACCAGCCAATGTATATGTGCCACCAGCGAGTTCAAAATTGTAACTTAGGTTGGGTGCAAGACTGTCGCTCGAGCTCGGCAAAGACGCTGCTGGCGTACCACCAACGCCCTCTGTCGACCAATTCTCGAGCGTTGTCCACAACCCTTGTGTCGCGCCTGGCTTCCAGTAGTACGTGGCAGCGTTGACGGACAGGGCCGCACCCGCGATGACGAAGGCAGCGACAAGGTTGATTGCTGTTTTCATGTTTCCTCCATGTTTTTTCGTTGCGGATGCAACTGGGTGGCAAGGTTGATTTGGGAGTTGAAGTTGATAATCCCGCTGTTATCTGACCGAATTATATCACATTGCCCAGCCGTGCGCAACGTGAAATTGAAAATTATTGTTTTTTCGATTCGGAGGTGCGGCAATATGATAAAATATCGCGCATGAAGTCCGAACGTCTTTATTCGCTCGATCTCCTGCGCGGCCTGGACATGCTGCTCTTGGCCGTCATCGGCCCGCTCTTCGCGGCGATCAACGCCGCGACGCCCCTGCCCGCGTGCGTCATGGGGCAGTTCCGCCACAACTGGGGCGGCTTCACGCTGTGGGACCTCATCATGCCGCTGTTCATCTTCATGTGCGGCGCGGCCGTGCCGTTCGCGCTCGAGAAGCGCAAGACGGACGGGCGCGCGGGGCTCGTCTACTGGCGGCACGTCCTCGCGCGCGTCGCCGTGCTGTGGGTGCTGGGGATGGTCGCGCAGGGGCGGCTCCTCTCCCTGGACCGGCTGCTCATCAACCCGTTCAACAACACGCTTCAGGCCATCGCCGCCGGCTATCTCGTCGCGGCGGCCGTCCTGGCCGTCCCGTCGCGCCGCGTCCGCCGCGCCGCACCGTTCGTCCTCGCGCTCGGCTATTCGGCGGTGCTCCACGCGTGCGGCGACTACACGATGGACGGCAACGCGGCGACGCGCTTCGAGCGCTGGATCCTGCCGCTGATCACGCCGGACGGGTCGCAGGCGTTGGCGCTCGCGGATCCCGGCTACTCGTGGTGGGCGACGATCCCGATGTTCGGCGCGATGACGCTGTGCGGGATGGCGGCGACGAATCTGCTCACGGACGCGTCCGTCGCGCCGCGGAAGCGCCTTGTCCGCCTCGCCGTCCTCGGCGCGGCGCTGCTCGCGTTCGGCTGGGCCGTTGCGCCATGGATCCCGGCGATCAAGCACATCTACACGCTGTCCTTCACGGCGCAGGCGATGGGCTGGTGCGTCCTGCTGCTCGCCGCGCTCTCTCTCGTGGCGGACGTCTGGCGCCTGCGGAAGGGGACGGGTCTCATCCTGCTGTTCGGGCAGACGTCGCTCATGGCCTACATGTGCCATGCGTTCAAGGCCGTGTTCCGTGCGTTCGGGCAGCAGTTCGCGCCCGGTGCGGCGCATCTCTTCGGCGACTCCGCCGCGCCGCTCGCCGTGTGGCTCGCCGCGACGGTGCTGCTCGTGGCGTTCCTGTCGCTCTGGCGCAGCCGTCCGCGCCGGGCGTCGAAAAAGCGCGCGCCGTCAAGCGCCGCAGCAGATACCCGAACGGGTATGGCAGATGGCGCGGCGATTTGATAGACTGGTGGCGCAAAGGAGATGGCGGGATGAAGAAGACGGAGTTTGCGGCGGCGGCCGTGATGGTGGCGCGGGTCCTCGCCGGCGCGGCGGCGGCGCAGTCGCTTTCTCTTGACGGCACATGGCGGTTCAGCTTCCCGGGCGGCGAAGAGCGCGACATGCCGGTGCCGTCCAACTGGGAGCTGCAGGGCGTCGGCACGCTGCGCTACGGCGAAGCCGATGCGCCGGAGGCCGGACGCTACACGCGCACGTTTACGATTCCGTCCGGCTGGCCGGCGGACGACCGCATCATCCTGCGCTTCGACGGCGTGATGTTCGGCGCGCAGGTGACGGTGAACGGCCAGGACGCCGGATCGTTCCGCTCGTCGTTCAACCGCAACGAGCTCGACATCACCGCGCTCGTCCGGCGCGACGTGGCGAACGATCTCGTCGTCGAGACGCTGAAGAATCCGAAGGGCTGGGGCTTCGACTGCAACGACGACTGGGTTCTCCACGGCATCTTCCGCAGCGTGACGCTCATTTCGCGGCCGCGCCTCAATGTCGCCGATCTGTCGCTGGCCTGCACGGTCGACGCGGCGCGCGGTTCCGCGTCGGTTGCGATTTCCGCCGAAGCGTCGGACGGCACGAGCGCCGTGCATCTGGAGCTGATCGACGCGGACGGCCGGACGGTCCTCGCCGGCGACGCGCCGCTCACGGGCACGGTGGCGAACGCGCACCTCTGGACGTGCGAGACGCCGAACCTCTACACGCTCGTCGCATCGGTCGGACGCGACTGCGTCGAAAAGCGCGTGGGCCTGCGCGAGATCACGCGCGACGGCGCGGTGCTGAAGCTGAACGGACGCCCGATCAAGCTGCACGGCGTCAACCACCACGACCTCTGTCCGTGCCACGGCCGCGCCATTCCCGTCGACGAGCTGCGGCGCGACGCGCAGATGATCAAGGACGGCAACTTCAACTGCGTGCGCCTCGCGCACTATCCGCCGAACGAGGCGTTCCTCGACCTGTGCGACGAACTGGGGCTTTACGCAATCGACGAAGTGCCGTTCGGCATGGGCACGAAGAATCTGCGCAACGCGGACTATCTCGAAGTTCTGGAAGAGCGCGCGCGGCTCACGGTGGCGCGCGACAAGCTGCATCCGTCCGTCATCGCCTGGACGGTCGGGAACGAAAATCCGCTCACCGACATCTGCGTCACATGCGGCGAACTTGTCGCGTCGCTCGACCCGACGCGCCCGACGTGCTATCCGCAGTATGCGAGCGTCTACGAAAAGATGCTGGCCGACGGCGCGCCGCCGAGTGCGATGCTCTATGACTTCCACTATGTCACCGCGGCGAAGATTCGCGAACTCGCGCCGCGCCTCGATCGTCCGCTCTTTGCGGGCGAGTTCGCGCACGCGCTCGGGCTCGACTTCGGCTCGCTCGCCGAGACGTGGGAGGAGATGTGGAAGCGGCCCGAATGCGCGGGCGGCTGCATCTGGATGTTCCAGGACCAGGGGATCGCGCGTCCGGCATCGGCGGTGAAGGAGATGGACCGCAAATGGCTCGCGTGGAAAGATGAAAAGACCGTCTGGGACACGCACGGCATCGACGGCTGCGACGGCATCGTGTATGCCGACCGCACGCCGCAGGTCGACTACTGGCAGGCGCGCGCCGTCTTCGCTCCGGTCAAGATGTCGTTCGACGGGAAGACGACGCTGACGCTCGAAAACCGCTACGACTTCACGGATCTTTCAGAGTTGAAAATAACCTGGCAGATAACTGGGGGAAGCGGCGTCTCGCCGCTTTGTTCAAAGTATCTGGATTCCTCTGTCTCGAAGCGGCGGGACGCCGCTTCCCCCAGTCAATGTGCGCAGGATAGATGCGACTTTTCGGATAGTCATGAGATTGCGAAGGGAGTGATTTTCTGTTCGGTGCCGCCGCATTCCAGTGCATCCTTCACGGTTGGTCTTCCGGCGATTACGGAAGATGTTGCGGCGCTTTACGTTTTTGTCGAAGAGAAGAGCAGTAATCGGATTGTCTGTGCCGAAGCTTGGCCGCTCAAGGTTGACGTAAAGACAACGCCGAAGGGAACTTTGCCGACGCTCGCGTTCGAGCCGCGTTGGGACCGGCGTGAAATGATGTCGAAGTCCGCGGCGCATCTGCCGAAGAAAAACAAAACGCGGTACTCGGTCCTTAACAAGCCTGCGGGTTTCGCGGCGGACGTCAAGGAAGAGCCGCGCGCCGACGGCTCGCTCCATGTCGCATACGCCGTTTCCGCGACGCAGGAATGGCACACGGTCGAGGCAGGGCTTTCGTTTACGCTGCCGGAAGCGTTCACGATTGTTCGCTGGGTGGGGCAGGGGCCGTTCGAGTCGTACACTATAAACAACGCGCAAAGTACGTTCGGCTGGTGGGAGCGCGAAAAGAACGATCTCTATTTCCCCGGCAACCGTCGCGATGTGCGCGGACTGGCCGCTGTGCGCGCGGACGGCACCGGCGTGGCGCTGATTCCCGACGGCGGCACGGGCGATGTGACGTTCGAGAATGTGGGCGGGCGCATCCGCATCAGTCACAACGCCGCGCTGGCGGACAAGTTCAACAAGTACGAATGGCCGCGCGACGTGAAGACGGTTGCGGCGGACGAGAAGCTGGCGGGCGGCTTCACGCTCGTTCCGGTGAAGTGCCGCCCGGGCACCGAACCGCCGTTCCGCCCGTTCTTCAAGTCCTACGACGACGGCAACAGCCGGTGATGTCAGGAATTGAGGGATGTCACTACCATCCCATGGCAATGGAGTGAAAAGTCTCACGCGGAGGCGCGGAGACGCGGAGAGCGTTTTTCTTGTCAGATTCTGAAAATGGGTGTTCCCATGCGGCGGGAGATTTGGTAGAATGTCGGCATGAAAAAAGCGCATGTTATTTTCTGCAGCGCGGCGATGGCCGCGACAAGTTCGTTTGCGGCGCCCGGCGAGGCGGCGCTTCGGGCGGGGTTCGCCAATCCGCCGCCGGACGTGAAGATCGGCTGCTACTACTACTGGGTCAACGAGCGCGTGGACGAGGAAGGGGTGAGGAAAGACCTCCAGTGGATGAAGGCGAACGGCATCACGCGCGCCTTCCTCGCGACCGACATCCGCAACCGCACGCGCTTTGAGAATCCGTGGGACGGGCAGGTGTTCGGTGACTGCGCGTTCAGAAGCGAGAAGTGGTGGCGGTGCCTGCGCACCGCGTTCAGGACGGCGGGCGAGCTCGGGATCGAGATGGGTCTCTTCAACTGTCCCGGCTGGTCGCAGTCCGGCGGGCCCTGGGTCGCGAGGGAAGATGCGCAGGTCGCGCCCGACGGCACGTATCCCGAAAACGGTCCCTGTTCGCCGGCCGCCACGGGCTACGAGGTCGACAAGACGCGCCGCACGGCGGTGCGCCGCCATTTCGACGCGTTCGTCGGCGAGATTCTCCGCCGCATCCCGCCCGAAGAGCGTCCGACGCTCACGACAGTCGTCATCGACAGCTGGGAGCGCGGCCGTGTCGTGAAGCCCGCGGGCGATCCGCGCAAACTTTCCGACATCCTCGCCGAGGAGTACATGGGGGAGCTGACGCGGTGCGCGCACGAACACGGCCTCATCACGTGGTGCGAGCCGTATTCCCACTCGCGCGGCGGATGGGACGGCGATTCCGCGACCTACGGCGCGGCGGCGGACGAGGTGGCGGCCGAGTTCTGGGCGGGCGAGCCGAAGAACGAGCGCGCGAAGGAGATCAACGCGGCGCTCGGCGCGGCGCGTCTCGGCGGCAAGAACAGGATCTACGCCGAGAGTTTCACGGCGGGCAGCTGGACGAAGCACGCGAAGGACGACTGGTCGTTCGCGTCGCTCAAGCCCTACGCCGACAAGTTTTTCCGCAAGGGCGTGAACGCGACGATTCTCCATGTCGTCATCTCTCAGCCGGGCGACGACGCCGCGCCGCCGGTGCGCCCCTGGTTCGGCACCTTCTTCGACCGGCGCAGCCGAAACGCGGCGGAATTGAAGCAGCTCGTCCCCTATCTGCGGCGCTGCAACTTCATGCTCCAGCAGGGACGCCCGGCGGACGGACGGACCGACACGCGCATTCTCCCGGACGGCACGCGCATCCGCTTCACCGAGCAGTCGCTGTTCGAGGTGACGTTCCCCGACGGCCGCACGGAGGTGTGGGATCCCGTCGCCGGCTGAGTCGTCCGCCGGCCGCGCGCCGCCTCGCCGCATCCCGCGCGGCCGCAGGATGAACGCGGCGGGAAGTTATGATATACTGTTCGCCATGAGAATGACAGGCGCGAACCGGATCGGCCGGACGATGCGCCGCGCCGTCGGCGCGGTGCTGGCCGCCGTGCTCGTCGCGGCCGCGGCCGTGAGCGTCGCCGTCGTGCGGCGCGGCGTCGACACCGACCTCTTCTCGCTGATCGACGACGGCCGTCATCCGCCGAGTCTCCTCTCGGAACTGAACCGCCGGTCGGGCGCGCGCATCCGCGTGCTGTGCGACCGCGCGGACGCGGCGGCGAAGTGCCGCGCCGCTTTCACGTTCGATCCGCCGTTCGATCCTGCCGCCGCGCTCGATCTCGTGCGCACGCACGGCAAGGGGCTGCTGTCGCCGAAGGCGCGTGACCTACTCCGGGCGGACGAGACGAACCGCATCGCCCGCAGCACGTTCCGCCGCGACTATTCCGGCGTCGGGCTCTTCCCGAAAGCGGACGATCCGCACTATTTCCTGAACGATTTCGTGATCGACCTGCGGCGCTACCTGCCGCCGGAGCTGACGGAAGGGCGCGAACTCCTGACGGGGACGGTGGCCGATCCCGCCGCGCTCGCGCCGCTCGTCGCGCTGGCGGAGGTGGACGCGGGGATCCATTTGTCCGGCGCGCCGTTCCACACGCGGGCGGCGACGGCGTCGACGCAGCGCGAGATCAACATCCTCGGCGGCCTGTCGCTCGCCGCCGTGCTCGCGCTCGGGTGGCTCCTCTTCCGGTCGTTCCGCTTTATCCTGCCGACGGTCGTCGCGCTCGGCGCGGGCTTTCTCGTCGGCACGGCGGCGGTCGGTCTTCTGCCGGGGAGGCCGCACGCGCTCACGTTCCTGTTCGGCACGACGCTGATCGGCCTCGGGGTGGACTACTGCTTCCACGCGCTCCACGGCTGCCGCGTCCGCGATCTCGCGCGTGCGCTCGTCACGACAGTCTGCGCGTTCGCGCCGCTCCTCTTTTCCAGCGTGTCGGTCCTCCGCCAGATGGCGGTATTTACCAGCGCGGGCTTGACGGCCATCTTCGGCCTCGCGCTCCTCTTCCGTGGGGACAGACCCCCGTCATCCGTGGGGACAGACCCCGCGCGCGGTGGGGACAGACCCCAATTGGATGGGGACGGACCCCGGGAAAATGGGGAGGGACCCCAGGGAAGGTTGCGGTTTTGGTTGCAAAAGTGCGCTTTTTGGGTCGTTTTCGTTGTCGCGGCAGCGGGATTGGCGCGGCTGACGTTTGGAAACGACCCCGCGTCGTTCTACCGCCCCGACCCATTTCTGGCCGCGCAGGAGGCGGCCGTCGCTGCGGCGCTCGGGACGACGGAGGCGCGTTTTGAGCTCGTCGACCTCGATGCGTGGCAGCGCGAGAACGCCGCGCTGAAAGCCAAGATGGGGCCTGTCCCCGGCGAATTCCTGACCGCCGCCGACCTGCCGCCGGACGTCACGGTGTCGCTGGACGGGCGCGACTATCTGCTGCTGCCGTCGGAAAACGGCCTCACGCTGCGCGACGAGCTCGCCCGGACGTTTGCCGCGCTCGCCGCCGAGACGAACCGCCTGCTCGCCGTCTCGTTCGTGGTGCTCGTCGCGGCGCTCGCCGCGCTCTTCCGCGGCAGATTTGCCGCGCACGTCCTGCCCATCGGCGCGGCGATCCTCGCGACGGCGGGCGTGCTGGGCTGGTGGGGCGCGCCAATCAGCTTCTTCCAGCTCCTCTCGTTCTTCATACTCGCGGGGCTGGGCATCGATTACGTGATTTTCCACCGGGCCGACGCCGGCGACGCAACCGCCCGGCGCGTCGTGCGGTTCAGCTTCCTCACCTCGCTCGTCGGTTTCGGGCTGCTCGCGTTCACGTCGTTCCCCGTCACACGCGCGATGGGCGTCACGCTTGCGCTCGGCCTTTCGTTCGCCTATCTCTTTTCGCTGCCGTGCGCGCGCGTCAGGCGCGCGGGGCCGCGAGCAGGCGCGTGATCTTCGCGATGTGCTCGACGAGGTTCGGGTCGAGGTTCGCTTCCAGAAAGGGGATGATGCGGTGGCGCACCTTGTTGCGCTCGATGGAGGTATCGTCGTTCGAGGCGTCCTCGCGCCACGCTTCGCCGTACTTGCGCAGGTAGGCCTTTAGCTCCGCGTCGCGGCAGCCGAGCAGCGGCCGCACGAACGTGATCGCGCCGACCTGGCTGCGCTCCTTGATGCCGGCGAGCCCGGCGGGGCCCGACGCGCGGCGGATGCGCATGAGGAACGTTTCGGCGACGTCGTCCATGTGGTGGCCGGTGGCGATCGCGTCGAGCTTCAGCGCCCGGACGCACTTTTCGAAGAACGCGAGCCGCACGCGCCGCGCCGCCATCTCCAGCGATTCGCCGCGCGCGGGGACGACCTTCGCGTGGCAGCCCTTGAACTTCACCCCGAGCCGCCGGGCGAGCGCGCGCACGAAGCGGTATTCCTCCTTCGATTCGGGCCTCAGGCCATGGTCGACGTGGAGGATGACGAAACGGTCGGCGGCGTTCTTTTTCCGGCCGCCCTTGGTGAGCAGAAACGCCAGCGCCACTGAATCGGACCCGCCGCTGACGGCGAGCCCGATCCGCCCGGGCGGCAGGATGGCGCGATTGATCTTCACAGATGATATTTTATCATAAATGCCGCCGGATTTGTGCGGGAAGGGCGGGTGTGTTCGCGGGGACAAGCCTCCAACTTTTCCTCCCCTCGAAACTCTGCGACTCTGCGTCTCTGCGTTAAAATACAACCGAGTTGGGGTCTGTCCCCGCATTGTTGGTCCCCGCATTGTTCGGGTGGGGGTTGTTTAACG